>JAEZQD010000033.1 GCA_023413185.1 Bacillota bacterium | reverse complement strand
CGTTTGCAAGAAGCTCCGAGCGGCTGCATACGTGGTTTGTGTCAACCAAGCTGTACAAAGAGAACTTAGAGTCGTTTGTTCGCGGCAGGGGAATGACGATTAAAACCAAGCTGCGCGCCATCGCGGCGGTTACGCTGACCATGGGGTTTGGCTTTGTGATGATGAAAGGCGTACCGATAGGCAGGTTGGTTTTGGGTGTTGTGTGGCTGTTTCATCTTGTGTACTTCCTGTTTGGCATTAAAACACTAGCGCAGCAGGAGGGACCGTCACATCCCTACTGCACGCGGCTGCTTATAGAGGGGCTGCAGGGTAAGGCATGCGCAAGGCGGCTGGAGGATGCATTAAACCGACAGGAGCACATGCTTGCCACCGTAAGCTACAGGGGGCGCACCGCAGTTATCTACACCAAAGCACCGCCAAACAAAGGGGCACTGACCGAGCTGATTCAGGCGCAGGGCTATGGGGTGGCGCAATATCTCGACAGCAACTACGAGGCGGGCGAAGCATAACAGCGTAATCAACCCTTTTCCCGAAAAACCTGATTTCTGACCAAACGTGATGTGACAATTTAAGCTGATTGGAGGTTTTGGTATGGTTAAAAAACGGTTATTATTCATCGACAACCTGCGTCTGTTGATGATTGCGCTCGTTGTGGTACAGCACCTTGCCGTTACCTACAGCGGCATGGGCAGCTGGTATTACATGGACAGCCGACCCTTAGGGCTTCTCCCAACCGCGCTGTTCGGGGTCTATCAGTCTTTTACCCAGGCGTACTTTATGGGCTTCCTCTTTCTGCTTTCGGGCTATTTCATACCGGGTGCGTACGACAAAAAGGGGTTTGGTTTATACATAAAAGATCGCTTTGTCCGGCTCATGGTACCGGCGTTGTTTTATATGCTGCTGATTAACCCGCTGATTCTGTATTTTCAGCTCAACGTATATTGGCTTAGCCCCAAGCCCGGCTTTTTTGCGTACTACGGCAGCTATATCACAAGCACCTCCGTGCTCTCGGGCTCGGGACCGCTTTGGTTTGCCATCGCGCTGTTCCTGTTCTCGGCGGTATACGGTCTTGTTCGTTTGGTCAAAAAGCCGCGTACTGCGTGCTGGCAAGCCGTTACGCCGCGTACCGGCAGCTTGGTCGTACTGATTATATTGATTGCCTTATTGGCGTTCTTAATCCGCATAATTCAACCAATCGGCACGAGCGTTTTCAACATGCAGCTTTGCTACTTTGCGCAATATATTGTTCTGTTTATCGTGGGCATCATCGCGTACCGCAGCGACCTGTTTGCTAAAATCAGCCCGAGGGCGGGCAAACGCTGGCTGTTTGCGGCGATTGTGCCGGGCTTTTTCGTGTGGGCGGCGATTATGCTGTTTTCCGGCGCGCTTGAGGGCAGCGAAGGCTACAACGGCGGTGTTTCTTGGGAAAGCGCCGCATTCGCGCTGTGGGAATCCTTCACGGCCGTGGCTTTCTCCGCGGGACTACTCGCAATTTTTAGAGAGAAGTGCTACACACAGGGTAAGCTCGTCAGAACATTGTCCGACAACGCATTTGCTGTGTATGTGTTCCACTCGCCCATCATCATCGCAGTTGCACAGCTGTTTGCGCCGCTTGAGTGGCCGCCTATCCTCAAGTTCGCGCTACTGTGCGTACTCTGCCTGCCGTTGTGCTTTGCCGCCACACATTTTCTGTTCCGGCGCATACCGCTGCTTAAGAGAATATTGTAAGGTTGTAGTTTTATTCGGACATTATCAAAGTTAATTGGTTATGAAAGCGGCGTCTCTCTTGCCATGGCAAGGGGGACGCTGCTTCTGTTTAGGTGGTTATTCGGTTCAAAGCGCGTTGTAAAACGCCTTAAGCTCCTGCTTTGTCTCTGCGTCCAGCAGGGTGTCGCGTACGCCGCGCACCGCGCCCTCTATGCCATACAGCATATGCAGGCATGCGCCGGGGTCTGCGTGCAGGCGGATGCGCATAAACGCCTCCTTACTGCCAAGGTCGCGCAGCTGCTCTGGCGTTTCGATGCCCACAGCAATTAGGTTTTGCTCCAGTACCTTGCCCACGTTTGGTAGGGAGGATAGCTTATCCATCAAGATCATTCCTTTCCTTTTGCACCATCACTGTGTCGGGCAGTAACGCGCTTCATCCCTGGCAATACTGCCATCATGGTATGCAGTGCTACTTTTGCCGCAGATTTTCATTGACCCAAGCCGACGTATACTCCTCGGCGTGTTGCGGGTATGTAAAATGCAACGACCGCGACACCTCGGTTGATAACATTCGATACAGCTCCATCGTTTCTAGCAAGGCGGCTGCCATGTCGCGGCGGTCGTAGTGCGCAAAGGTGCTTGCTAGTTTCTCTGTGACCTCCTTATCCGCCCAGCGGTCAAGGAAGCGTCCGCCATACCATGTGTGATACGCAGCGCCGTGCTTTTGGTGCTCGTAATGCTCCAAAACCCACAGGAGTTTGAACTTCATATACGAGTCGATGCAGAACTTTGCCGCCCACAGCTCCCCCCGCAGCAGTTTTTTTGCCGCCCAGACGGTATGATACCAAAAATCACTCGTTTGGTTTAAAAACTCCGCCTCGCTCGGGGGATAATACGGGTAGCTGACCTCTGCCGATGGCGGTATCTCGCCAAACAGACCCGCCTTATCCACAAGCACCTTGCAACCCTTGCCGAGAATTTGCAGACAGTCCTTGTCTTCAAACATGACGCCTGACACAGCTTGTGGAACCAATATAAAGTCAACATCCTGCGCGTGCTCAAACAGAACCCTTTTTTCTTTGAGCCCACCCAACGTGTCCTCGATAAAGGACACATGAACCGTGCCAAGCTGCCCAAACCACTCGTCCGAAGCAAGGAAATATTCGGGGTCGGTTACCACCATAATCAAATCGAGATCAGAATACTCATCCGCGCGGTTATCACTGCGCGCCTGCGACCCAATAACCGCTACCGCAACAACCTTATCGCACTGCTGCGAAACAGACACAATTCGTTCCATCAAGCCGGTGTAATACGCCATATTGCTACTCCTTCTTTGATTCCTTTGCGTGGCAGTCTGTTTGTGTATGTAAATTATACCATATTGTTCGTATTTAATCATTAATAGTGGATTATTTTTGCTTACCCAAAAAACAACCGCCCCGCAGGAAAAACTCCCTGCGGGGCGGTCGCTATGTATCGATTCTTTGGTTTTAAGCCTTCACTTTTTTTGCTTTTTGGTTTTTTGTGAGTACATCAAACACCACGGCAACCAGCAGAACAAGACCCTTAACCGCTCTTTGCCAGTTTGCGTCTACGCCCAGAATGGACATACCGTTGTTGAGTACGCCCATGAAGATGGCGCCGATGACCGCACCGCCCAAGGTGCCCGTGCCGCCGTAAGCCGACGCGCCGCCGATAAAGCAGGAGCCGATGGCGTCAAGCTCATAGTTCTGACCGGCAGAGGGGGCTGCGCTGTTAAAGCGCGCAACGCACACAAGCGCTGCAACCGCCGAAAGAAAGCCCATGTTGGTGTAGGCGAAGAACAACACCTTGTTGGTGTCAATACCCGAAAGCTTAGCCGCCTTTTCGTTGCCGCCCATGGCGTACAGGTAACGCCCCGGCACGGTGTTGGAGGTAAAGTAGCCGTAGAACAGCACCACAACACCAAGCAGAATCAGCACCACGGGAATACCTTTGTGCTTACCGAGCAAAAAGGCGAGCAGACCGATGACCGCGCCCAAAATGGCAAGCTTTGCAATAAACACGGGCAAGGTCGGCACATCGTAGCCCTTGCGTACCTTTTGTGTGCGCTGTAAAATCTGTACCACCACAAACGCAATAAACACCACGGCGCCGATAATCAGCGAGAGGGCAAAGGCGTTCTGGCTTTCGCCCGGTATAAAGCTTGTAAAGTACTTGAGGTAGTTATCAGGAAACGGCGAGATGGTTTGACCGTACAGGATAACCTGCGCCAGACCGCGCCACAGTAGCATACCTGTCAGCGTTACAATAAACGCGGGGATGCGTACAAACGCAATCCAAAAGCCCTGCCACGCGCCGATGGCAGTACCAATAAGTAAGCACAAAAAGATTGATAGGTAGATGTTTAACTTCATGTTTACAATAAACGTACCGGCAAACGCGCCCACCAATACGACGATAGAACCAACCGAAAGGTCGATGTTACCGCCGGTTAAAATGCACAGCAGCATACCGGTTGCCAATATAACCACGTAGCCGTTTTGCAGTATGAGGTTTGTGATGTTTTGGGGGTCAAACAGCGAGCCTTTTCCGTTTGCCAGAATGAGCGCCTGAAACAACAGCATAACCACTACCAGTGCGATGAGCATGGTATTCTTTTTTAGCGTTTCTCTAATGTTTGTCATGCTTATGACCATACCTTTCCGATGTGTTGCGTCCCTTTGGCGCAACCACCCTAAAATGCATTAGAATAGAATAAGAGAACAGCGTCTCGCGGGTCTACAGCCCGAGCGGATAACAGCCGCCACGTCAGGCTGTTAGCAGGACTGAAGGATGCTTGCCATAATCGCTTCCTGCGTTGCTTCCTTGCCTGCCATCTCCGCAACAATCTTTCCCTCGTTCATCACGTAGATTCTGTCGCACATGCCAAGCACCTCCGGCATTTCGGAGGAGATCATCAGCACCGATTTACCCTGCGCCACCAGTTGATTGATGATGCAGTAGATCTCGTATTTGGCGCCAACGTCAATACCGCGCGTCGGCTCATCCATAATCAATATCTCGGGGTCGGCAAACATCCACTTGCTCAGCAGAACCTTTTGCTGGTTGCCGCCCGAAAGGTTACCAACCTTTTGCTCTACGCTCGAGCATTTTGTCGAAAGCTTTTCTTTATACTCATTGGCTGCGTTGACTTCAAGGTCTTTATCAAGCACCTGATAATGGCTGATTTTATCCATCTTTGCAAGGGTGGTGTTCTTGCTAATCTCCATCCCAAGTATCAGACCGTTGCCCTTGCGGTCCTCTGTCACATAGGCAATCTTGTTGTTGATGGCGTCTTTTACGCTGTTAAGCTGCACAGGCTTGCCGTCAAGCAGTATTTCGCCCGTGATGCCTTTGCCGTAGCTGCGACCAAAGATGCTCATCGCAAGCTCGGTGCGCCCCGCGCCCATCAGCCCGCTGATGCCCACAACCTCGCCGCGGCGCAGCTTGATGCTGACGTTGTCGCACACCTTGCGCCCTTTGTACAGGGGATGGTACACCGTCCAGTTCTTCACCTCTAAGCTGGTTTCGCCGATCGCAACCTCCCGTTTGGGGAAGCGGTCGGTTATTTCGCGGCCAACCATGCCGCGTATAATCCGTTCCTCGCTGATATCGTCTTTTCCCTTGGTTAAGGTCTCTATCGCTGTGCCGTCGCGCAGTACGGTGATCTTGTCCGCTATACTGGAAACCTCATTGAGCTTATGGGATATGATAATTGAGGTCATGCCGTTCTTTTTAAACTCGAGTAGCAAATTTAACAGCTTTTGCGAATCCGTTTCGTTGAGTGAAGCGGTGGGTTCGTCCAGAATAAGCAGGCGAACATTTTTCGCCAGCGCCTTTGATATTTCAACGAGCTGCTGCTTGCCCACGCCGATATCCATAATCATTGTGCGGGAGTTGTCGGCAAGCCCAACGCGCTGCAGTAGCTCATCCGCCTTGCGGTAGGTTTCATCCCAATCAAGCCGCACCTTGCTGCCGCGTTCGTTGCCCAAAAACATGTTTTCGCCTATGGTCAGGTATGGCACCAGCGCAAGCTCCTGATGGATGATAACAATGCCCTTGCCCTCGCTGTCGCGAATACCGCTGAATTTACAGACCTCATCCTCGTAGATGATTTCGCCGTCGTAGCTGCCAAAGGGGTATATGCCGCTGAGGACGTTCATCAGGGTGGATTTTCCCGCGCCGTTTTCACCTACAAGCGCATGAATTTCACCCTCGGCGACCTCGAAGTTCACCTCATTGAGCGCACGAACGCCGGGAAAATCCTTGGTGATATTCTTCATTTTAAGCAGCGTTTTTGCCACTGATATTCCCCTCCAATGAAAGATTGATCTATCGTCCACCTTTGTCGCCGGATTACCGCTCAATACCAATCCATGCCGGCGCGCCTTCGTCGCTGTGCCACCGCCTTGCTTGGTATGCGTAGTATCAAAACAGGCGGACGGATTATTACTTCCGTCCGCCTGCCGATAGACCAATCCGTCGGCCAGAAGTGACCGCCTAGTCGTTTAATAGGAAGATATTAGGCAAGGTCTGCCTCGGTGTAGTACTCGCCCTCAATCAGGAGCTCTTTGTAGTTGTCAACGGTTGCGAATACAGGGTCGCACAGGAAGGACGGGATGATACCGGTGCCGTTGTCGTAGGTCTTTTCATCGTTTACCGGAACCTCTTTGTTTGTAAGGATCGCGCCAACCATCTCTACAACCTTCGCAGCGAGGGTACGGGTATCCTTAAAGATAGACATGCTCTGTGTGCCGGCGATCATATTCTTTACCGCGGGCTTATCGCAGTCCTGACCAGTAATCAGGGGGAAGTTATCCTTGGTATAGCCTGCCGCCAACAGTGCGTTGGTGATGCCGTATGCAACCGAGTCGTTGGAGGAGAGAACCGCGTCAAGCTTTGTGCCGGAAGGACCGTAGCCGTTTGCGGTAATCAGGTTTTCCATACGCTTCTGAGCTTCTTCTGTCGACCAGCTGGGGGTAGCGCACTGTGCAAGCGTGGTTTGACCAGACTTTACAACGAGCTTGCCGCTGTCGATGTACGGCTGCAGAACGC
>JAEZQD010000144.1 GCA_023413185.1 Bacillota bacterium | reverse complement strand
CGAGCCGGCGAGATACTCCAAAAACGCCTGTGCCTCGGCAGCGTGGCGAGAAGCCTTTATCACAGCGCCGGGGTACACAATCGGCTTATGGCTGCCTGTGGGTGCCTCGGCGGACACGACCACCTTGCTGGTAGTGGCGGCGTCGGTGGCGTATACCACGCCGCAGTCCGCCTCGCCCGATTCCACCCAGGTAAGCACCGCGCGCACATCCGAGCCGTAGGTTGCCTTAGCCGTTACCGCGTCCAGGATGCCAAGGAAGGTGAATACCTCCTCGCAGTACTGCCCAACAGGCACCGAAGCAAATTCACCAAGACCGATGATGCGCACCTTGTCAGTTGCCGCGTCCGCAAAGGTTAAGGAGGTATCGCCCCCGTCTGCGGGAACAATGAGCACCACCTTGTTTACAAGCAGGTCCCTGCGGCTTTGTGTTGCGATAAGGTCTTTTTCGGCGAGCGCATCCATCTGTTTTTGCGCAGCCGAGACAAACAGGTCGGCGGGCGCGCCCTCCTCAATCTGGGTCTGCAACGCGCCGCTTGAGGCAAACGAGAACGTCAGTGTGATGTTTGGCGCAACCGCCTTGTAGTTTGCCGCAATCTCGGTCAGCGCGTCGGTCAGGCTGGCGGCGGCGCAAACAAACAGCTCCACCGGCTGCGCCGCAGACTCGCTTGGCGTTTGCGCCTGGACGGAAGGGGCTTGCGAAGACGGGTCTGGTAACGCCCCGGCCGTCCCTTGCCCGCAGGCAAACAGCACGGCGGTCATCAGCATAACCGCAAGCAGCAGGGAAACCCGTTTTAACATGGTGGCGTGTGTCATCCTTCTTCTCTCCTTTTCGCTAAAATGCCCATGCATCTATCCTCGATGACCAGCGCGGTCAGTCGATTCATCCCGACAGAATATAATCCCTCACACACATGAACAAATCTCTGCATATCGCAGTTGCCCGTTCGTTCCCCAATGCCCATGATGGTGGTGTCGATGTACCGCGCGCCCGCTTTGGCGGCGGTAAGCGAGTTTGCAACAGCCATACCAAGATCGTTATGGCTGTGCATCTCTACGTCCATTCCCGTGTTTGCTATCAGCTCGCTAATAGAGGTCGTCGTGCGGGAGGGGGTGAGCACCCCAACCGTATCCGCGTAGCGGATGCGGCGCACACCCAAATCCCGCAGTATGGCGGCAAGCGAGAACAAAAAGGAGGAGTCGGCGCGGGACGCGTCCTCAAACCCTACCGTAACCTCCTTTACGCCGCTGCCAAGGGCGAAGCTTACCGCCTCGCACGCCTTGTTTACTATCCAGGTCTTGTTTTTGCGCATCTTCGAGTAGATCTGCGTGTACGAAACCGGCACGCTAATGTGTACGATGTCGGGCGCGCAGTCAAGCGAATGACGGATGTCGTCAAGGTGCATGCGGTTCCAGGTGGAGATGAGGGCGTTTTTTGCCTGCGCCTTCATCTGGATAATCGCGTCCTTTTCGCAGCTGCCAATGGCGGGAATCCCCGCCTCAATCTGATAAACGCCCGCGTCGTCGAGCAGGCCAGCAATAAGCAGCTTGTTCTCCTTGCTTAAGGCGTACCCGGGGCTTTGCTCCCCGTCGCGCAGGGTGGTGTCTACAATAAAACGGGTAGCGGTCATGGTTCACCGGTCCTTTCCGCGCCGGGCGGCGGTTTGCCTGTGTCATGGTACAGCTGTAAAAACTCCGCGTCGGTCAGGCTGCGCTCAAGCGCGATGCTCTTACTGCGCACCCTGGCAAGCAGTGCCTTTGGGTCTATGCCCGAAGGGTCAAGCTTCAGCTCGTTTAACTTTAACATCATCGCGTTGCTGCCCGAGTGCTTGCCAACCACCAGCCTGCGGTTGCCGCCCACAAGCTCGGGGCGAAACGGTTCGTAGGTCAGCGGGTTTTTCGCAATGCCGTCAGCGTGAATGCCCGCCTCCATGTCAAAAATAGCCTCGCCGATCACCGGCTTGTTGGGGTGAACCCGCTGCCCGGTTATCTCCTCCATCAAACGGCGGATATCGGCAAATACCGCCACACTCAGGGTGGGGCGGTATCGGGCGGTGACATGCAGCGCAATCAGCACCTCTTCGAGCGGGGCGAAACCGCCCATACCGGCAAAGCTTGCCGCAATCTCCCGACCGCCCTGCAATACCCATTCCACCGCGATCGCCGTCGCGCAGTCGTACTCGTTTTCGGGGCAGAGCTGCACCTTACCCTTAACCGAACCGCGAATAGAGGAAAAAGCGGCGGGGTAATCGTGCGCCAACACATCGTCAAGCCCACGGATGCGAACATTTTCAAGTGAAAAAAACTGGTTTAAGAAGTTTAACTCGCAGATGTCGTTAACGCGAACCTCCTCCAGCACATTGGCGGGTGCCGCAAGACCCGTTTTTCTCAGCACATAACGCGAAAACTGGGGGTAGTGCTGTGTTTGGGCGAGGCTATGGCAGCGCAGCAGGTATTTTCCCTGTTCGGGCAGGTCTCCCATCGCCTCGTATGCGCGCACCGAGAGCTCCAGCCAGTCACTGCCCACACGAAGCAGCAGCCCGCACAGCCTGCGCAGCTGCTCGCCGGTGGGGTTGTAATCATCCAGACAGGCGAGGGTCATGTCGGTAATCTGTATCATGGCCGCCACCTCCTTTTTTGCGTGATGAAGCAGCGCTAAATCATAAGCTCTTTGACCGGTTCTCCGTTTTCAAAATGCCCCTCCACAATCGCTTCGATGTCATCGGGCGTCAGGTTGCCGTACCACGTGCCTTCGGGGTACACCACCATGACGGGACCACGGCTGCAGATGCCAAAACAGCCCGTGTTGTTGACCATAACGTCACCCGACAGGTCCCTGTCCTCGATCTCCTCCATCAGCCGCTTGATGATATCGGTGCTCTGTTTGGTTGCGCAAAGCCCCTTTTGCGTGCCGTCTATGCGGCAGCTTGTGCATACAAACACATGATACTTTGGTGTGACCATACTCGTTTCCTCCTGATATTATGATTGAATGCCATAAGGCGGTTGCCCGTTTTGATAAATGCCCCGTTCGGCTAAGCGCCCTGACCGATTGACTGCTTTGCGGCGTTTCTTACCGCGTCTTCAATGCGGTCGTAGGTGGTATAGATGCGTATGCCCTTTTCGCTGAGCTTTTCGGACGGCGATACGCCGATGCGCAGCGCCAGCACGCCGTCGCAGTCCGAGACGGTGTACAAAATATCCTCCATCTTGCCCGTTTTGTCCTCGCAGCTTTCGGCACCTGCGCAGTATTTGGCTACGGCTCGCTTCTCTTTAAACCGCACCAGCTCGCCGTCGCTTTCGTAGATGAAGAACTCCTCCGCGTGCCCGAAGTGCTGGTCGACCAGAATGCCCGAGCGCGAGGCCACCGCAAAGGTCTTTAGGGGAGCGGTCTGGGTATTCTTCTCTTTGTCGCCGCATCCCGTGCAGCCGCGGTACTCGATAGAAAGGTCGTTGTCCAGCGTGCCTATCGCGTCGGCGCGGCATTGGCGGCAGTGGTACATCTGCTTGATGTGCCCCTCACAGGTTTTTCGCAGGGCGGTAATCTCCTTGTTGCTTACCAGCGGCAGGCTTTCAAACGCACTGCCCGCAACGGGAATCAGCTGCATGATGTTTGTGATGGTTACACCCAGCTCCTTGACTGTTTTAACCACCTCCTCGATATGGTGGTCGTTAATGCCCTTGAGCACGACGATGTTTACCTTGCACACAACCCCCCGCGCCGTCAGGTATTTTAGCCCTGTAAGCTGGTTTGCGAGAAGTACGGCGGCGCCCGTTTCGCCCGTATAGCGCGTGCCCATGTAGTCAATGTGCTTATAGACCTTTGCCCCGATGACGGGGTCTATGGTGTTCATGGTCACGGTTACGTGGCTTACCCCAAGCTCAATCAGCTCCTGGGCGTACATCGGCAGCATCAGCCCATTGGTGGAAAGGCAGAACACCACCTCCTTGTCATAGGCGCGAATCAGCGAAAGGGTCTTTTTGGTGCGGTCAAAGTCCGCCAGTGCGTCTCCGGGACCCGCAATGCCAACCACCGTAAGGTTTGGCATGCGTTCCTTGACGGCAACGTATTTTTCGTACGCCTGTTCGGGGGAGAGTATCTCGGTGGTTACCCCCGGGCGGCTTTCGTTGGGGCAGTCGAACTTGCGCACACAGTAGTTGCACTGTATGTTGCAGCTTGGCGCAACGGGCAGATGGATGCGTGCGTTCTTGCCCGCACCGCAGTTAAAGCAGGGGTGGCGCTCGGTTTTTGCCG
>JAEZQD010000129.1 GCA_023413185.1 Bacillota bacterium | reverse complement strand
TTCGATGCATCGTCCATCCTCCTTCGGGTTCTATCTAAATAATCCCTTTACTCAAGCCTATGCGCTTATTTTGAAAACAGTGTGCCTACCGCCTTGCCCTCAAGCAGGTCGTACATGCTCTCGGGGGCGGCACCGCTGATAATTGCCATGGTTATGCCCCGCTCCAGCGCAATCTCGGCGGCGTGCAGCTTGGTTATCATGCCGCCCGTGCCCATGGCGGAGCCTGCCCCGCCCGCTAGGCGGCACAGGTCGTCGGTAATTTCGCTCACGTGCTCGATCAGACGCGCGTCCGCATCGGTGCGCGGGTCGCCGGTATAAAGCCCGTCGATGTCGGTCAGCAGTATCAGCGCGTCCGCGCCGCACACCGCCGCAACCATCGCCGAAAGGGTGTCATTATCGCCAAAGTTTCCACCACACTCAATCTCGTCGGTGGATACGGTATCGTTCTCGTTTACAATGGGGATGCAGGACATCTCCAACAGCCGCCGAAAGGTGTTCTCGACGTTGCGGCGCAGCACCGCGTCGTCGATGACGTCGCGGGTCAGCAGCACCTGTGCCACCGTATGGCTGTAGTCGGAGAACAACTTGTCGTATGTATACATCAGCTCGCACTGACCCACAGCCGCCGCCGCCTGCTTGGTGGGGATGTCGGTAGGCTTCTGCTTTAGCCCCAGCTTACCTACCCCAACGCCGATGGCACCCGACGAAACCAGCACCACCTCGCGACCCGAGTTCTTGATATCCGCCAGCACCTTGACCAGGCGCTCGATTTTGCGCAGGTTCATCCTGCCCGTTTGGTATGCGATGGTGGAGGTTCCAACCTTCACCACGATGCGTTTTGCGTCCTTTATGCTGCACATGGCAAGCAATCCTCTTTTCCCTTTTAAGACCATGCCGGTCTGTCGTTTCGTTTTATAAATTATATAGTACGCGATGGTACTGCGCCCCGCGGCGGGATGATTACTACCGTGCATTATAGCACAATCCCATATAACCCCACAAGTACGGCGGGGGGTAATTCACTTAATGTTTAGAATTGGGCTTCGCTTTGTTAACGTAAACTGCGGCTTGGGGTGTCGTTCAAGGTAAAATACGGGCGAAATTTGTTGTGGGTGCTCGCCGTCACGCAATGTCCGCGACTGGATTGTTTATTTTATACCGTATTCGTAGGGGCGAATAGCGAACAAGTTCGCATTCGCAACCGTAGGAGGGTTGTAGGGAACGGTCCCCGATTCTTCCGCCGTCCCAGAATTCCCATTGATGGCGGTTAACCACGGACGATTCTTATTGATAAAGAAAATACCGTCACCCATTTGTTGTAGAATAATGGTAATGCATGTGGTATAATTGGTAATATACTGTATAAATAGAAGAATTGCTATACGGTTAGAGGCACACATTTATTAGAAAATTGAAGCTGCAATGACATGGATTTTGATTTTGGAAGTCCATCTACTAATAAGATAACATTGACCCGAAAGATGTCCGTGAAAAAGTACATTATGCTAGTTCTTATAGCTTGCACCCTCTGCGCCTGTTCCACGGGTGGGGGCAGTATCGCCACTTCAACAAGTGAGGAATTGCACTCTCCAACCAGTTCTTCTATACCTGAAATTAGCGAGGTTTCTTCAAGCAGGGGTATCGCTAAAACCCAAAAATATGCAGAGGGTTGTGAAAAAAATGCGACATAGTTTCCGGGTTTTAATTGTTTTATTTATTCTATTTTTACTTTGTGCTTGTAATGGCGTACAACAAACAAAATTTAAATCTGATAATTCTGCTTTTTATCCAATAGAAATTACTATGAATATCCCCAGTATGTACAAAGTGTCAGAATGGAGTGATTGCCCATATGCCACGTCTTATAATATATATTATACTGCTGGACAAGAAGAATTTGACAAAGATAACGATGTTACAACATATATTTCACATATGCTAATTTCCATTATAACTTATAATGATGAAGTCGAACAAATGGATGATAATAGTATTAAAGAAGCCACTCCAACTACTGCTGATATGAAAAAATTCATAACTAATACTGTAGAAGTAATTTCTTCTATAGATTTTAAGACTAATGGATATGATGCTTTTTTGCTTAATTATAAACGAGATAGCAGTGTTAATAAAAACTTTATCGAATTCTTTGTTTCAAATAATAAAACAACTGAAGATGATTATTTTGGCATAACCATCTTTGGTCCCTATACCAATGAAGAAGAAAAGCAGATGATATTGGACGCAATAGATAGCTTGAAAATTCAGGTGGGGTGACACTTAACGATAACGAATTACAAAGATAATAAGAATCATACAGTCATAGAGAGTATACCAGAATAGTCAGGAGTGGTGTTACATATGAAAAGATTTTTTGCTGCCCTTTCAACCTGTATACTGATTTATTCCCTCTGCGCCTGTTCCACGGGTGCGGGCAGTATCGACACACAAACAAGCGAGGAATCAACCTCTCCAAGCAGCACTGCTACACCCGAAAGCAGTGAGGTTTCCTCAAGCAGGGGTATTGCCCCTGACTATAAAAACTCCCCCTATTTTCTGCCTGTAGGCAGTATGGAGTTCACCGTTATCGATAATACCGCGGTTCCAGAATTTGAGGGGAAAGCGGTAGAAGTAAACGAAGATTACTTTACTTCTTTAGAAGCGAAGCTTACCAAAGAAAAAATGAGCAAATTGAAGAAAGAACAAGAAATACAGGGCTTACAGATTTCCCCTGACGGAAAAAATTATGCCTATTTTTTGATAACCTATATACCGGACGAGATTACAGGTGAAGTAACATACTTTGATAATTATTCAGCACCTTTTATGGTTAAAAGTGTACAGCTGATTGTTGAGTGTGACGGCAAAACAAAGGAATTTTGGCACGCAGATAACTACTTAATGGAATACCCGTTATATTATGCGTTGATGTGGTTGGATAACGAATATATCAGCTGGAGCACAGAAGGTATTCATATTTATAATGTTAATAGCGGTGATTCATTTAAAATAACGTTACCCGAATTTATGAAAGATAGAATAGAATTGAATGGTGTCTCACCTTACGGTGGAATACAAGGATCATACGAATATGAATCTAAAAATGGTATCGTACCCTTCCTAGGCAAACTTTATGAGGATAACGAAGCCGAATCATACTCCCATTATTATCTGTGCTTTTACAACCTCAAAGAAAAACAGTGGCTGGAAAACTATATTCATTTCACAGAGTTTGAATACTCGGAGTTCTTTCACATCACTTGGTCTGAACAAACCGATGATCTTCTGTTATTACTTGAGAATAACAACAACAAAGGGTACACATTTTACGTGTGGAAATATAATCCTTTCACCAACCAGAGAGTTGAGGTTAAGGCGCTGAAAAGTAGTTCTGACCAAATGTGGATTGCGGCATTCAGTGACGACATGATAATATGGGGCTCGTATACAAGAAGACCGGATAGAACTTTTTTGTATGATTATGTAAACGATCAGTGGATTTGTTATGTCAACGGTTATGGTGATTACCACAAAAACAATGATTCACTTTACATAGTAGAAGAAGTTATAGACGACAGGCCCCAATATATTGGCGACGACATTTTAGTTTATGATCTTAAGAACAAGATTAAGTATTATTACTTAACACCCAGACCGTCAAGTAATTAGTATGTACTGCGCGAGCGCATATGTATAAATCTGAGGGGCAGAGGGTAAAAACCCTCTGCCCCTCATTTTTCATCACTTCAAAAACTTCTCAATAATAAACCGCGGGCGCTGCTTTACCTCGCTGTAAATCTTGCCGATGTACTGCCCGACGATGCCAAGGCAGATGAGCTGCACCCCGCCCAAAAACCACAGCGACACGATGGTGGACGTCCAGCCGCTCACCGCGTATCCCAGCAAAAACGAAACCAGCGCGTACACAGCGGCAAGGATGCTCAGCACAAAGATGACAAACCCCACCCCCGTAATCAGCGAAAGGGGCTTTACGCTAAACGACGTAATGCCGTCAAACGCAAACGCCAGCATCTTTTTCAGCGGATACTTCGACTCGCCCGCAAACCGCTCCTCCCGCACATAGCTGACGGTGGCAAACTTGTAGCCCACAAGCGGCACCATGCCGCGTAAGAATAGGTTCGCTTCGCGAAACCCCGCCAGCGCGTCGAGTGCGCGCTTACTCATTAGGCGGTAATCGGCGTGGTTGTACACCACCTGGGTGCCCATCGCCTGCATTAGGCGATAAAAGCCCTGCGCGGTAACGCGTTTAAAGAAGGTGTCCTTCTCGCGGCTTTCGCGCACGCCGTACACCACGTCGCACCCCTCCTCAAAGCGGGTGAGCATCTCGTCCACGGCGTTGATGTCGTCCTGCAGGTCGGCGTCCAGCGACACCACGCAGTCCGCGTACTCCTTTGCGGTCATCAGCCCCGCCAGCAGCGCGTTTTGGTGCCCGCGGTTGCGCGAAAGCTTCAGCCCGAGGATGTGCCCGTCTGCGGCGTGGCAGCCCTCTATCAGCTGCCAGGTGGTGTCTTTGCTGCCGTCGTCCACAAACAGCACGCGGCTTTCGTCGGATATCCTGCCGCTTTGTATCAGGCTGTGCAGCTTTTGCAAAAACCGCTTGCTGCTCTCGGGCAGAACCTCCTGTTCGTTGTAACACGGAACAACAAGGTATAATGTTGTCATAATATGCAGTTCTTCTCTCTGTTTATTCTTTTCTGTTGGGGTCCGACCCGTCGCCGCCCACAATGAACGCCTCGTCGCTTGACAGCATCCGCCTCAGGCGTAGCCCAATCGGCGTTTCGTCGCCCATCGGCTTTTCGTCGTCAAGCGTCTTGTCGTCGCCCTGCGGTGCGCTGTCTGACGGGAAAAAGCCTGCCTTCATCTCGGGTTGTTCGCCGCTTTGGGCGTTCTCCCTGCGCGAAAGGCTCTCGAACCCGCGCCGCTCGTCGGCGAGTGTGGCGGACGGTGTTTTTTGCCCGTCAGCCGCGCCTGCGAAAACCGCCGCAAGCACTGGCTCGGGGTCGGGCACGGGGATAGGCGCGGGCGCGGGGATTGTCGCCGCTCCCGGAGCAAACCGTTCGGTCGCACTCAGCGCGTGGTAGCGTCCCGTGCGCAGAGATGTCGGCGGCTCCTTGTCCGCCGAGAAGTAGGGCTGTCCGCCCTCGTCCAGCGGCTCGACGGCAAGGTCGGGCATCTCGTCGTCGATATACAGCGCAAGCTGATCCCCAACCACGGGGGGCGTTACGGGGTCGTCCTGCCGTCCGCGGTCATCGGGCGGGGGCGGTCCGTTTCTGCGGCGTATCAAAAAGATGATAAGCAGGTACACAACAAGCACAAGCAGTGCGCCTAGCGAGACCAGACCGCCCTCTTTAAGCCCCGGGGGATTGTACTCAAAGCGGATGACGTTCTCGCCTTTGGGTGCGCGTACCGCCATAAAACCGATGTTCACCCGCTCGATGTCGGCAGGCTGACCGTTAACATATGCGGTAAAGCCCTCGTCATACGGCACCGAGAAGAACACCAGGCTTTCCTTTGCAAGGTTAATACCCGCCGTAAAGCCGTATTTGTCAAACGCAAAGTAGTGGGCACTCTGTGCCATGCGCGCCGCGCAGTCCTCGGCAAACTGCTCCTCTCCCAGCGCGGACACCTCGGCGTCGTCGGCATGGGTCAGAATATCCAGATGCCGGTCGGCGGTCTCCCAGTCCAGGTACGCCGCGTGCACAAGCAGGTTGCCTCGCTTTAGGGTGGGGGTAGCCTCAAACTGCGTTTCATCCACATAGCTGTCGTATGCAAAGCCCATGGGGATGTAGTTTTCGTTTTCGTATATCTCGTAGCCGTTTTGGGTATCGTGGTAGCGGTAGCCGGGCATCCCGAACTCGCGCTCTCCGTCGGTGTTTACAAACAACCAGCGCACCGAAAGCAGCGAGCGCAGCGCGTAGTATTTGGTCTCGGGGCGCGAGCCCACCGCGCGCTCTACCCCCACCTCGGGGTAGAACTCCATCACCGACGCGGGCACGATGGAATGAAACGCCTGAATGGTCGGCATGTGCCAGAACATCGACTGGTTATCCATGCCGTCGTATACGTCGGTGCGAAAGAACTGGTTCTCGGTCTTTGGCAGGTCAAAGTTATCGCGCGCCTCGAGCGCGGTGTCGATGATGTAGCTGGTAGAGTACGAATGGGTTTTGCCAAGCCCCACAAACATCATGCCGTAGGCGCAGGAGATGACGCACGCGGTAATGAGCGCGTAGCGCGGCAGCTTTGGATGGCGCTGGTACCCCTTAAACAGTATTGCCATCAAAGCAACACACAATACCGCAACGCCCACATACAGCCAAAACCGCGCGGGGTCCGCCTCCAGCCCGATGGTGTACTCCTCGCCGTCCTTTACCGGCATCAGCCCGATGGCAACGGCGATGAGCACCGTAACCACACCAGCGCCCTTAATGCCCGCTACGATGTCGCAGTCCTTATCCTCAAACGCCATGACGGAGGCAAGGGCAAGAAACAGGATGGGCATATAATACCAGCGCGCGTAGTAGCTGCTGTTAAACAAGAAGAACGCGCTGTTTAAGATTGGCACAAGCGCAAACACAAGGCTTACGAGTATCATCTGCCTTACAAAATGCCCGCGCTTTGCGCGCATAAACGCAAACACGCCGCACATGCCGGCAAGGGGCAGCCAACCCGCCACCGACGACCATTTGACGTTGCCGTCGGGGAAGAAGTTCGGGCGGCTGGGTAGATCGGGCGGAAAGAAGAAGGTCTGCAAAATCGCGCCGTAGCGCTGAACATTGCTGTACAATAAGCCGTTCCAGCCGTTAAAGGTATCGCCCACCCGCGGGTTTTCGAGTATGGCAAGCGCCGCCGGCACCAGCAGCACCGCCGAGAGCAGTACGCCAAGCACCGCCTCCAGCGCAAGGGTAAAGAACCGTCTGGGCGTCAGCCGATATGCACCACCAGCAACGCGGATGATGAAGTAGATGATGACAAATACCACCTGCCCCGCAAAGAAGAAGTAGTTGGATACGGCGCACAGAAACACCGACAGCGCAAAGAAGCCGCGGCGGTCGTTTTGCAGGTGCTCCTCCAGCGAGATGAGCAATAGCGGAAAGAACGCAATCGCCTCGTGGAAGTGGTTGAAAAAGATGTTGTAGACCGAAAAGCCCGAAAAGGCGTACAAAACCGCACCCATCAGGGCGTAGTCCTTATTTTTAACAAAGCGGGTGATAAAGCCGTAGCCCGTCAACGTAATGGTCGCAAACTTTAAGCAGAGCAGCGGCGCCATCAGGTAGGGTACCGTCACGGTGGGTAACGGCAGCGTCAGCCAAAAGTACGGGCTGCCCAGCAGGTAAAAGCTGTACGAGCCGATGAAGTTTACGCCAAGGTCGGTGTACTCGTTCCAGAACACCGCGCCGCTTCTTACCGCCTCGTGCGCCAGCTTATAAAACGGTATCTGCTGCACATTGAAGTCGCCGAAAAAGAAGAAGTAGCCCCTGTCGTAGATGACATACGGCAAAAACATGACCGCCGCTATCAGCAGACCGATTAAAAATGCCTGCTTGTACCGTTCCTGTGAGGTTAAAATCCCTGCCTTTTTCATCGTATGCACCTCGCTTGTTGTTATGGTCGCTCATTCACAGCGAATACTGTCCGGATATCATAAAGCAAACGCTTGCGTGTATGGCTTTTACCGGGAGGTTATTGTCGACATCCTCCGTTGCTTTGGCATAAAACCGCCCATCCTCCGGCAGACGGGGCGAATGATTATCCTATGTTATCCTGATTGATTATACCACTTTTAAAAAACAGTGGCAATAAAAAGGGGGTTTTATCCCGCGCCGCACAAAATAATGCGAATTTTTTCTTGGCAGCGGTTCACTCCTTCGTGCATCCGTCCCTGCAAACGGCACAAGACCGTACTCAAAGCAAACACAGCCGTGTGCTTATACGCAAAAAAGCAGGAGCCGCAAAAGAGCGGCCCCTGCGATAAACGCTTCGCCTTTACAGGGTAAGCATGGGTACGCTTAGCATGGTAATCAGCGCGTACAGCAACGCTACAAACGACACACCCGCAACCGCAAGCCGTGTGCCCTTTCCGTCAAACGTGTTGACAACGCCCAGCATAAACAGTACCACTGCGTAAATAACCGTCGTTAACCCCAGCTTATCGCCTAAGCTGTTGTCCTTTTGACCGTCGGCTATCATCAGGTTGCCCTCTTCATACAGCGCGCTAGCCTCTGCGTAGTAGCTTTCTACCAGCCCCTCCATCTCAAAGGGGGAAGCATACTCGGTCTGCTCGTCCGCCCACTCGATGGCTGCCGCCAGGTCGTCGCTTACGTTGTTTGAGTACAGCTCGTTGAGCTTCCACGAAAGGCGCTCCACCTCCAGAGTATTGTTGTTTTGCTCCGCAAAGGTAAGGTCAATGCGCAGGTCGTTGATCTCGTTATACAGGCTCATATCCGCTGAAAGCTTCTGCGATGCCTCGGTAAACATCGAGTTTGCCTCGCCAACTATCGCCGAGCCCGTGGTGTACTTGGTTGCCTGGTTGCCGCCGTACAGGCTTGCCTGCCACGAGGCGTATGCCGTCAGCACCGCGGTAATGCCCAGCACAATGGCGATTACAATTTCAAACGCCTTGTCAAACTTCTCGCTTTTTAATAAACTCATGTCTCATTCTCCTTCGATTGACTATTTGATTCCGTTTTACTCGGAATAGACCTCTACCTCAATAAAATCGGTGTACCATACGTTCATCTGGGTATCTACCACGGCAAACCCGTACAGGTAGTCGCCGTCGTCCGCCTCGTAGCGCGTAAGCTGGAGCGGACCCGACACGGTGAACTCCTCGCCCTCATACCAGCCGGTTTCATCCATATTATCGGGCACCACGGCAGCTTCGTCTGAAAACAGCTCGTAGTAATAGTACAATGCCAGCTTGTCGCCGTCCTGAATCTGTACCATGTTCTTGGCGGGCATGTCGTAGGTGTCGCTGTTGTTGGGCACCGCACCAAGGATGATGCCGTCGGGGTAGCTGTCGCTGTACAGCGCAATCAGATCAACGTCCTGTCCGTTAAGCCGTGCGGGAATGGCGTAACGGGTGCCGCGGCTGGAGGAATCGATCTCATACAGGCACGCCCAATAATCGTTAAGCGCCGTCCAGTAGCCGTCAAACTCGGTCAGCACCGTGCCGTCCTCGGCAATATCCACCTTGCTGCTTTCTCCGAGCTGTATGTAGTTGTACACCCCGTCCGCTACCTCTTCTTCAAGCTGCCACACGGTGAAGTAGATCTCGTAGATGTCGGCAAGCTCCTCGGGCGAGAGCACAATCTGATAGCTTCCATCATCGTTTTGCTCCGGGGCACTGCCCGCAACCTCGATGCTTGCAATGGCGCTGCCCGTTAAGATGTTGGTAAAATCGATGATGAAGTTAGTGTAATCGGGCAAAACCCCAATCCCCTTATACACATTCACGTAATCGGGCGCGTCCTCCTTGGACGCAAACGGGAAGTACACCGAAAGCCCCGATGTGTTCTCCTGGTTTTGTGAATACACGTTGTACTCCACCGCATTGGCAATTGCGTTTTGCAGCTCGAGTGCCTGGTCTGGCACAACGTCACTCATCTGCTGTGCCAAATGGGCAACGTCAATCATGTCGGTTTCGCCGCCATGCGCACCCATATCGCCAAACGAACGGGTTTTGCCCCTTGCCTTTGCGATGGTACTGTACTGCCCGTCCGCCAATGCGTTGCCTGCCTGTAAGGCAAACTGGTCAAACGCCTCGGCCGCCTCTGCCACACGGTCAAGATTTATGACCGAAAGCGTGGTGCTTTCGTCGGGCAGGTTCAGCTCGTAAAATTCGTGGAAGTAATCGCAGATCAGGACACCCATCTCTTTGCCGCTCATGTCGGGGTTCTCACCAAGGTCGCGCAAAAAGGTGTAGTCCCACCCGTAGCCCGGCTCAAGGTCCTCCGAGGCAATCAGGTAGCGTGCATAGGGGCTTACCACACACGCCGTCTCGAGCGTCGCCATCAGGCACGCGTCAAAACCGATAAACTCCATCCGCTCTTCTGCGGCGTGTGAGCTTGCAAGCGCGGACGCAAGCTCGGATAGGGTGAGCGAGTCGTAGTCAAACAGCTCGTCTACGCCGTAGCCCATCACCGAACCGCCGCCGTGGTTCCAAAGAATAACCCCCTGCTTCTGCGCGGGGAACATGGTATAGCCAAAGTTAATAAAGCCCGCCAAAAGCGCGGGGTCGCCAATGTTGTACTCGCCCAGCTCACCAATTGGCACAAGTCCGCCGCCGCTGATATAATACATCGAGCAGCCGGAGCTTATCGCATCGTTCTGCCACTGGTTCGTGCCGCCCGTAAGGATGACGACGTTGACATTTTGCTCGTCAAACCCGCTCTCGAGCATCTCGATTAGGTCTTCGGTCGCCATGCCGCCGTCGCTCTCAAGGTCCGAGCCGTTTAGCATTACCATTACGGTAACGGGCGCCGGCTCCATCGGCGAAAAATCCACCATCGCTGTCAGATCCAACGGCTCAATACGCATCGCCGTATCGGCTGGTCCCAAATAAGCGCCGTCCTCCTGCTCTCTGCTTTCGCTTTCGCTGATTGGTTCGTCGTCAAGCAGCAAAAAGCAGCCACTCAACGACAGCAGCATAAGCAAAAGGGCTGTAAGCACAGCGGTACAACGCACAAGGTGTGCGGATACTCTTTTCATACTGTCAATCTTTCTCCTTGCCATGCCCCTTGTCACGCGCCGTGCGCGGGTGGGGTCGGACAGGTTTTTTATAGTATATAACGATGTCATAACGTGTTTTTCTTCGGCAATAATCGCAAATTAGTTTAGAAAGCCTAAAAATACCGTTTAAGCATTTATTAAGCTAATTTGCTCTATCGTCAGCCGCCGACTAATGCGTTTTTACATAAAAGCACCGTGAACAACATAGCGTCATCCACGGTACTCTGCCCATTCCAAGCAGGGCTTACCTACTTGCAAAATGTGCTTTACGGTATAATAATAAATTAGACCAGAGCGTTGCCGTCTTTGTCGGTGTACTTGCCGATTAGAATCAGGATGATGTCAACCAGCCACCAAACGCCTAGACCAGCGCCGGTGATGAGCTTGAGAACGCCAGTGCCCGTCTTACCTACATAAAAAC
>JAEZQD010000012.1 GCA_023413185.1 Bacillota bacterium | reverse complement strand
ATGCAATTGTTGCGTCATCCGAGCGGCAACCAAGTGGTATTCTCGCATAGATTGTGCACACCCGTGTAACTAGACACGGGGGAAAAGGAAAGGTAGGAATTTAAAATGAAGAAGAACATGATCAAGGTTATCACCCTGTGCGCCGTTGTAATGGCGTCCGCTATGGTATTCGCCGCTTGCGGAGATACCAAGCCCGCTTCATCCGCTGAGGTTTCGAGCGACGTTGTAAGCGAGGTCTCGAGCGAGGACGTTGTTTCTGAAGACGTAGCTTCCGAGGACGTTGCTTCTGAAGACGCTGCTTCTGAAGACGCTGCTTCTGAAGACGCTGCTTCCGACGAGGCTGCTTCGAGCGAAGCTGCTTCTGATGAGGCTGTTTCCAGCGAAGCTGCTTCTAAGTAATCAACCTGATAGGCGGCTATGCCGCTTAGCGCACCGGCAACAAGTCGTTCGGGAGTCGCCCTGCTTTGGGGCGGCTCCCGTCGCATGTAATACTACTTCTTTCAGACATGTCTATCAGTTTCCTTTTTAAAAACCCGCCTAGAGTAAAGCTGTTGCTCGTTGTGCTTGTACATCCCTAAAGCAAAGATAGCCATTACGCGGGTTTTTACCCGCTAAGGCAGTAAAAACGCCTTTGCGGTACACCAAATCATTAAGCGGCAACCCGGTACGCCAATTTAAGGTAAATATAATGGAGCATTTGCCTGATGCCGTATTGAAATTCGTTTTTTTTCATCATATAATAGAGTTTGAGCGGTCTTTTGCCATCGGACACACACAGCCGCTTGTTTGCCATCACACGCGGGGAGGCTACCTTTTGATTTTTGCAAACCTGTTGTTTATCTACCTGTTTTTACCGCTGAACATCGTGCTTTACTTTATCTTTAAAAACAAGGGCTACCGCAACTTTGTGCTGGTGGCTTTTTCGCTTATCTTCTATGCCTGGGGCGAGCCGGTCATGGTATGGGTTTTGCTTGCAAGCGTCATGCTAAACTACGGGCTTACCCTGCTTATGGAGCAGTACCGCGGTACGGTGGGGGCAAAGATTGTGCTTGCAATCGGCGTCGCGGCTGACCTTGGGGTGCTGTGTGTCTTTAAGTACAGCGGCTTTTTGGTGCAGAACTTTAACGACCTTTTCTCTGTGGGTCTGCCGGTGCCAAGCATCGTGCTGCCCATCGGCATCTCGTTTTACACCTTTCAAATACTCACCTACATGGTGGATGTATACCGCGGGGAGGTTCCCGCCCAGCGTTCGCCACTGAAGCTTTTGATGTACATCTCGATGTACCACCAGCTGGTTGCGGGACCGATTGTGCGTTACAGCCATATCGCCGATGAGATTGATAATCGCACCATCTCCCCCGCCGAGGTAAGCCGCGGCATTACCCGCTTCGTCATCGGACTAAGCAAAAAGGTGATGATTGCAAACGCCGCGGGCGCATTGAGCACAAGCTATCTCGACGGCGATCTGTCCGCGTTGTCGGTTGCGGGCGCGTGGTTTGGGCTTTTAATGTTTACCCTGCAGATCTATTTTGATTTTTCGGGCTATTCGGATATGGCCATCGGGCTTGGGCTTATCTTCGGCTTTCACTACCGCGAAAACTTTGACTACCCGTACATCTCCACCTCCGCCACCGAGTTTTGGCGCAGGTGGCACATCTCGCTGGGCAGCTTTTTTCGCGACTATGTGTACATCCCGCTTGGCGGCAACCGCAGGCGGCAGTACCTAAACCTTGCCATTGTGTGGCTATTAACCGGTCTGTGGCACGGTGCGAGCTGGAACTTTATCTTGTGGGGACTGTATTTCGGCGTGCTGATCATTCTCGAAAAGCTGTTTTTGGGCAAGGTGCTTGGCCGCATTCCCCGCTTTGTTTCGTGGCTGTACCTGATGCTTGCCGTGGTTGTGGGCTGGGCGCTGTTCTACTTTACCGATCTTGCCCGCCTGGGGCAGTTCTTTGGGGTGTTGTTCGGCACCGCCGGCAACCCGCTTTATGATATGGCACTGGGCATTAACGTATCGTCAAATATTGTGTGGATTGTTGTAGCCGCGGTGTGCACCCTGCCCGTTGTACCGTGGGTAAGACGCATACTTTCCGAGCGGCTGTACGACGGCTCCCCCGTTTATACCGTGATGGACTGCTGCCAGATTGTCGTCAATGTCGCGCTGCTTGCCGTGTGCACCATGCTGCTGGTTGGGCAGGGCTACAATCCGTTCTTGTACTACCGATTCTAAATATGGAAGGCTGGGGACGCCGACGATGGCTTATATCAAGGTGAAAACAGAATATTTTGACAAAAAGCCGGTGCCCGACCTCCACTTTAACCGCCCGCGCCCAATTAGCCTTGCGGGCAGCGCAGGCATTGCCGTATTGTCGGTGTTGATTGGTATTGTGGGTCTGCTTGCCTTTGTACTGCCAAAGCCCGAATCCTCGGAGTTTGAAGGCCGCGAGCTTGCCGATATGCCCACCATCACGCTGCAGGCGCTGCTTAGCGGCGAGTACACCGAGCAGGTGGACGCGTTTTATTCCGACACCTTCCCGTTTCGCGACCTGTTTGTAGAGCTTGCCGCCCAATACAACGCATTAAAGGGCTTTAACGCAGACGACGTTACCCTGCACGGCGCGATACCCGTCGTGCCCGACGAGCCTGAGTCTTCCGCCGCGCCGCCTGTGGCTTCCTCCGAGCAGTCGCCGAGCGGAACTGCAAGCTCGCAGGCACCGTCCTCCTCTGAGCAGCCCTCGTCAAGCCAGCCCTCGTCCTCCTCGCAGGCGGACGGAGCCGTCGAATCGGACGGCGAGATGAAGGAGGGCGTGTTCATCGTCGGCGACCGCGCCATGTCTTTGTTTGGCACGGACGGAAAAGAGGGCAAGCGCTACGCGGGTGTTGTAACGGGCTATCAGGAGCAGTTTGGCAGCGATGTGAAGATCTACAACCTTGTGGTGCCCACCCAGTCGGAGTTTTATCTGCCTAAGAAATTCGCAAGCTTTTCGCGTTCGCAAAAGGCGAACATCGATCTGATATACGAAAACCTCGGTCCCTCCATTGTGCCCATCCGCAGCGCGTACGACGAGCTTGCGGCGCACACCGGCGAGTACCTGTACTTCCGCACCGACCACCACTGGACACCCCTTGCCGCCTATTACGCGTATGTAGGCTTTTGCAGGGATGCGGGGCTTACCGCCGTGCCGCTTGAGAGCATGACCACCGCGCGCAAGGAGAACTTTCTGGGCAGCCTGTTCCGCCTGACGCAGGAACCCAAGCTCAAGGCAAGCCCCGATTATATGGACTACTTCATGGTGCCCACCGCCGTGTCGGGGGAGCTGTACAAAAAGGGGGCGCGCAACACGCCCTATAAAGCACCCGTATACGCAGAGAGCGCAAAAGGCTCTAACACCTACTCGCTGTTTTTGGGCGGCGACTGGCCGTTGTTTGTGATAAAGAGCGGCGCCGGCACGGGGCGTTCCATCGCCGTTGTGAAGGAGTCGTTCGGCAACGCGTTTGCGCCCTACCTAGCAAGCCACTACGACACGGTGTATGTGGTGGACCAGCGGTACTTTGAGAAGGATTTTGACCAGTTTATCAAGGACAACGGCATCAAAGAGGTTTTGTTTGTAAACAACATCTTTGCCGCAAACACCACCGTGCAGATTAATTGGATAAAGAACCTAAACTACGAAAAGGCATGGCCCGCGCCCTCCTCCTCGGCGGCGTCTTCGTCCGAGGTCGAGGTTACCGACGAGGAGTAGTGCAGGAGCGTGGCGAGCATTGAAACAAAGAGGGGTTGTACCATGGCTGTAGCTGCACAGTATATGACGGATGTGGACGCGATATTGTCACACCGCCACGACAACGGCGCCGACCTTTTTACTACCCCGGACAACCGTCTGATAAAGGGGGCACCGTTCTCCACCCTCGAGAGCGTCTCGATGCTTTTGGAGCTGGGGATGGAGCCCGACGACCCGCTGCTGCGAGAGTGTGCCGACCTGATTTTAAGCACCTGGCGAGAAGACGGGCGGTTTCGGTTTTCGCCGCAGGGGGCTGTTTACCCCTGCCACACCGTGCACGCCGCAGAGGTGTTGTGCCGCATGGGGTATGCGCGGGATGATCGGCTGCAAAAGACCTTTTCGCATCTTCTTGATATCCAGCAGCCCGACGGGGGCTGGCGCTGCAACAAGTTCAGCTTTGGCAGAGGACCGGAAACCGAGTATTCCAACCCCCTACCGACGTTGACTGCCCTAAACGCGTTTCGCTTGGGCGGTTACCACAACACAGAGCCCGCGCTTGACAAGGCAGTGGAATTTTTGCTCGCCCACTGGACGATTAAAAAGCCAATTGGTCCCTGCCACTATGGAATCGGCACCTTGTTTATGCAGGTGGAGTACCCGTTTCGGGGCTACAACCTGTTTCCTTATGTCTATGTTTTGTCCTTTTACAACCGGGCAAAGCAGGACGGTCGGTTTTTGGAGGCAGTTGCTGCGCTAAAAGCGAGAACGGTAGATGGGCAAATTGTTGTAGAACGCGTCGTGCCAAAGCTTGCGTCTCTGTCGTTTTGCAAAAAGGGTAAAGCAAGCGCCCTTGCCACCCTGCGTTATACTGAGTTAACCAATAATATCTGCCAACAGTCTTGGTCAAAGCCATAAGTCAAATCGTTTGATTGGTTTGATGCAAGCATTGTTGCAGTGATTCAAAACATGAGCCGTAAGCGGCTGACCATAGAAACAGCAAGTCCCCGCCGGAACCATGCCGGCGGGGACTGTTTTTTGTGTATTCTTTAGGGTCGTCTAGTCGTTTTGCTCGGGCAGCAGATCACCTGCGTTGATGATTCTGCCGCTCTGGCGGGAGATATACGAGATGGTCTTGCGCGGGCATACCACGACACACGCGCCGCAGTTGGTGCATTTTTCGGTGTCGATAAACGCAAGGTTGTTGCTTATGGTAATCGCGTCCGAATCGCACGCCTTTTCGCAACGGCGGCAGGCGATGCAGCTTTCTTCGCACTGCTTCATGGCAACGGCACCCTTGCTCTTGTTTTGGCAGGTCACAAAGGCGGAGTCGTCGTCGGGTATGAGCGAAATCAGTGCCTTGGGGCAGGTGACGACACACACGCCGCAGCCGGTGCACACCGAGCGATCCACCACCGCAACACCCTCCACGAGACGGATAGCGTCAAACGGGCAGCCCTTTACGCAGTCGCCATAGCCGATACAGCCGTACTGGCATTTGCCGCCGCCCGCATGCAGCAGGTTTGCCGCCGCGCAGGTGGTAAGCCCCTTGTAGTCGTACCGCTTGCCGGTAATGGAGGTTCGACCCGTACAAGCAACGATCGCCAGCTTGCTTGGTGCCGCCTCGGCGTCGGTTCCGAGTATTCGGTTAATCCCCTCGAGCGTCGCCTTGCCGCCGGGGATGCATTGATTGGGGGAGGCAGTGCCTTCGCACACCGCTTTTGCATAATCGTCACAGCCCGCACAGCCGCACGCGCCGCAGTTTGCACCGGGCAATACCTCCCGGATAAACTCGATGCGCTCGTCCTCCTTTACGGCGAACAGCTTGGAGGCGACCGCAAGACCAAGACCACATACCAGCCCAATGGCGGATACAATCCCCGTGGGCAGCATGATGGACGCAATACTGATATCCATCCTTATAAACCATGCCTTTCTGTTTTACGCCCAAAGTGGTGTAAAGCGATTGTGTGTGAGTATGGGGGTGTACAGCACCGTACAGGGCGTATTCCCCCGGAGTCGGTCGTCGCGTCGGACAGAGAAGGCACCTGCCTTTCCGTTCGGCAAACGGCAGCTGACTGAACCTTATAGCAATGGCGAGGCTGCCTCATTACTTGAATAACCCCTCAACCACACCCGAGAAGCCGACAAACGCGACCGAAACAATGGCAGCAGCCACCAGCGTGATGGGCAGCCCCTTAAACGCCTCGGGCACATCCGCAACCTCAAGGCGCGACCGCACGCCTGAGAACAGCACCATGGCAAGCATAAAGCCTAAGCCGGCACCCAGGGAGTTAACGAGCGACTGGGCAAAGGTGTAGCCGCTTTCAAAGTTAAGCAAAGTAACGCCCAGTACCGCGCAGTTTGTTGTAATAAGCGGCAGATAGATGCCAAGCGACTTGTAAAGCGCCGGTATGTGCCGTTTTAGCACAATCTCAACAAGCTGTACCAGAGCTGCGATTACAAGGATAAACACGATAGTCTGCAGGTATCCGTAGCCATTGGGCTCCAAAATACCCGAGTAGATTGGGTAGGTTGCGGCGGTGGCAAGCACCATAACAAAGGTAACCGCCACGCTCATGCCAAACGCACTGTCAAGCTTTTTGGATACGCCAAGGAACGGGCAGATGCCGAGAAAACGCTTGAGCACAAAGTTTTCAACAAGGATTGCGCTCAGCAGAATAATTGCCATCTCTTTCATTGTGCGTCACCCTCCTTTGCGGGACCTTGTTCGGTCTGTCCGCCGCAAAGCCCGTTAGAGGGGCAGGCAGCACAGCCTGTCTGCGCGGGCTTACGCCCAAGCTTTTTTAGGATGACTGCGGTAAGCGCCATCAGTACGCCGAACACAAAGAAGCCGCCCGGCGCCTGTGAAAAAATACCCATAGGCGCAACCGATTCGGGGATGATGCGCATCTCAAACCAGCTGCCGGCACCCAGTATCTCGCGAATCGAGCCCATGCAGAACAAAGCAAGTACAAAGCCCACACCCATGCCCAGACCATCCAGGATGGAATGCCATGGGTTGTTTTTGCTGGCAAACGCCTCGGCTCTGGCAAGGATGATACAGTTTACGACGATAAGCGGCAAAAAGATGCCTAGCGCAGCGTCAAGCTCGGGGGCAAACGCCTTGAGCAGCATGCTGACGATGGTTACAAACGTTGCAATTACAATAACATATGCGGGAATACGCACCTTTTTCGGCACGATATTGCGTATCAAAGAAATCGCGAGGTTGGAGCAGACCAGCACCGCCATTGCCGCAACGCCCATACCCACGCCCGTTTTGGCGGAGGTGGTGGTCGCAAGGGTGGGGCAGGTGCCCAGCACCAGCACAAAGGCGGGGTTCTCTTTTAAAATGCCGTTGAGCAAAATAGAAAGGCTGCTTTGCTTGCTCATATCAGTCCACCTCCCTGTAGGATGGCAAATGCGTCGCCTGCATGGTTGACGGCAAGGGTCACCGCATTCGAGCTGATGGTAGCGCCCGCTACGGCGGCAATCTCATTGTCGGTACCCGCCGTACCCTTTACCACGGTCAGTTCACCCGGTACCTTGCCGATAAACTGGTCGACAAAGGGGGTCTCAAACACCTTAGAGCCAAGCCCCTCGGTCTCGGCGTGTGTCAACGCCTTGTACGCGACAACCGCGCCGTCGGGATTAAAGCCCACCATAACGGTAAACGAGCCGTTGTAGCCCTTTTCGGTGACCGAAATTACCGTACCCGCGCCGTTTTCGGCGGCATATACATCCACAACACCGAGTGCGGCGAGTTCATCGGTCAGGTCAATCGACGCAAACTTATCCGCGTCGGGTATCAGCTCAAGTCTGGCAAGGCCTGCCTCGCCGAGCTGGTTTTCCTCAATAATCGGTTTTGTGAGCGCGTTGGTAAACGCAAGTGCCGCGGTTGCTAGTAGCGCAATGGCTGTGAGAACAGCTGCGGGGATAAGAATATCCTTTACAAGCTCTTTTCCCTTCATCATGTTCGTTTCACACCTCCAAACGGTTTGGTGCGGGTCAGCTTATCGATATACGGCACCACAATGTTCATCAGCAAAATGGCAAATGATACGCCCTCGGGGTAGCTGCCGTAGATGCGGATGACTGAGGTGATAAGCCCCAGCCCCACCGCGTAGATGATCTTGCCCTTTTCAGTGGAGGGGGAGGAGGCATAGTCCGTCGCCATAAAGAACGCGCCGAGGAACAGACCGCCCGAAAGGATGTGTGCCAGCGGGTCGCCGCCAAACATCCACACAAACACGAAGGTAGAGCCGATGTAGAAAAACGGGATTGTCGGGGTAATAATGCCGCGAACAATCAGCAGCAGACCGCCAAGAAGGATAGCGAGCACACTCACCTCGCCAAGGCAGCCGCCCCTGATACCCAAAAACAGCTCTAGGTAGCTTGCCGAAGCGCCCGCAAGCGGGGTGGCTGTGGTATTTGCCTCGCCGTACATCCACTGCAAGGGACGCACCCATGTGGTCATGGCGGAGGTAAACGACACCATCAGCACAATTCTGCCCACAATGGCGGGGTTTGCAAAGTTCTGCCCCAGCCCGCCAAACAGCATCTTGGTAATGACAATCGACACAAACGCGCCGATAATCGCCATCCACAGCGGCAGGGTAACGGGCAGGTTCATGGCAAGCAGCACACCAGTGACGACGGCGCTTAGGTCAAACACCGTATTGGGGCGCTTGGTTACCATGTTGTACAGCGTCTCAAACAGCACTGCGGATAGGGCGGTTACCCCAATCAGCAGCAGCGAACGCCCCCCAAACAGGATGACCGAGGCTACGGCAGGAAACAACAGCGCAATGAGCACGGTGCCCATAATCTTCTGGGTTGTGGCGGCAGCGCGGATATGCGGGGTCGCGCTGACGGAAAGGGTATTAGGCATTGTTCCCACCCGCCTTTCTTTTCTTCGATTCCTCAAGCACAAATCGTTTGCCCAGCTTAATGGAGTGCACCAGATTACGCTTTGCGGGGCATACATACGAGCAGGTGCCGCATTCAATGCACAGGTTTACCTTCAGCGCGCGCAGCTCGTCCTCGTTGCGCCCAAAATACGCCTTTTCAAAGCTTGCAGGCATTAGGCTCATCGGGCAGCGGTAGATGCAGCGCGAGCAGCGGATGCAGTTGGTCTGCGGTGCCTGCGCGGTCTCTTTTTCGGTAAACGCCACAATGGCGTTTGTGGTTTTGCAGATGGGGTAGGCATCGTCCGCAAGGGAGTTGCCCATCATCGGTCCGCCCAAGATTACCTTGCGCGGCTCTTCTTTATACCCGCCGCAGAACGCGACGATGTCGGCAACCGAGGCACCCACGGGTGCTATGACGTTTTTCGGCTCGGCAACCGCGCCGCCGTCCACCGTCACCCGCTTGTGAACAAGCGGTATGCCGGTGCGCAGGTATTTGCTGATAAACGCCACGGTGGATACGTTGCAAACCACCGCGCCCACCGCGCTTGGCAGCGCGCCCTCGGGCACTACGCGTCCCGTAGTCTCGTAAATTAGCGTCTTTTCCGCACCCTGTGGGTAGCTGGTGCGCAGTACTGCAACCTCTACGCCATCCAAGGAAGCAAACTGCTCTTTGTACAGCTTAATCGCCTCGGGCTTGTTTTCTTCAATGCCCAGGTACACGATTTTTATGTCCAGGTGCTTCTTAATCTCGGCAATACCGCCCAGCACGTCGTCGGTGTCCTCCATCAGCGTGCGGTAGTCGGCGGTGATAAACGGCTCGCACTCGGCGGCGTTTACAACCAAAAACTCTATGTCCTCCGGCTTTGCGGGTTTGAGCTTGATGTGCGTGGGAAAGCCCGCCCCACCTAGTCCCACTAGACCGGACGCACGCAGTGCTGCGATAAACTCCTCGTAGCTGTCCGCCTTGGGCTGTGCTATGGTGTCGGAAAGGGTGTCCTCCCCATCGGCGGCAATTACCACCGCCTCCACCACCGTGCCGTCGGGGGCAACTACCTCGGTAATCGCCTTGACCTTGCCGGTAATGGTGGAATGGATGGGCGCGCTCATAAACTTGTCGCTGTCGCCGATGAGTTGGCCGGTCTTTACCATATCGCCGACCTTTACCACAGGCTTGCAGGGCACGCCGAGATGCTGGCACATTAGAATGGTAACCGTGGCAGGCGTTGGCATTACGACGCTTGGCAGATCCGCCGTACCCTTATGGTGGGGCAGCCTTGCACCGCCATGCGAGCGTCTGCCGATACTGGTTGCTCTCATAACTGTATTCCCCTAACTCCAAAAGTACTCTGTGCGTTTTTGCAAACAAAAAACCGCCCTGACGCAAGCCCTAAGTTCCGTCGCGCACGGCACACGGAGCATGGGGCTGCGGCATCCTGCGGTCAGCAGGCAAAACACAGAATGATTATAATCAGTGTGCCCTTTTTACAAGGGCGCAAGACACCAAGAAGCATTAACCCGCAATCCCATCCATGTCGGTTTGATCGGATGTAGATACAATTTTTACCGCCACCCGTGCGGGCAGGCAGGCGGCGTAGTCGGGCGGCGCGGTAAGCTCGCCTGTGTTGATACAGATCTTATCGGGGCACTCGCTCTCTAAAAAACGAATGCCGCCGGGCGACACCTCGAGCACAACATGAAGCTGTACGTCAAGCTCCAGTAGATACGGCTCCTCGACCTGAGAAAGGTCAACGGTGCGAAATAGCTTGCCGTCCACATAGATCTCGGCTACGGCGTCCGAGCCGTCCTTGCCAAGGTTTGTCCACAACAAAAATAAAAGTGCCGCGGCGAGTACCGAAAGGATGATTACAATATCGCTCTTTTTAATAAAGCTTCGCTCCTGCGCCATAGACACCTCTTTACCGAAAATCGGACAGCCCGACCGTCTGCCAAAACAGACTGCCGCAAGACTATCGGATATATTGTACTACGAAAAAGCAATAAATTCAATTTTGTTAATTCTTTAACTATTATGGGCATAAAGACGCAAAAAAGGACGGGGTGTCCCGTCCTTTTGTTTTAGTACGCGAGTCTTGCCTGAATATACGCCGTCAAATCCGCAATCGCAACGCGCTCCTGTGCCATGGTGTCGCGGTCGCGCACGGTGACGCAGTTGTCCTCGAGGGTCTCAAAATCCACCGTGACGCAGAACGGCGTGCCGATCTCGTCCTGACGGCGGTACCGCTTGCCGATTGAGCCCGCATCGTCGTAGTCGGTCATAAACTGCTTTGCCAGTGTGTCGCGCAGCGCAAGCGCCGGCTCGCTAAGCTTTTTAGAGAGCGGCAGCACACACGCCTTGATGGGCGCGATGGCGGGATGCAGTCGCATGACCACACGGGTGTCCTTCTCGTCTACCTGCTCCTCGTCGTATGCGTCGCACAAGAACGCGAGCACCACGCGGTCGGCACCCAGCGACGGCTCGATGACGTAGGGGATGTACCGCTCGTTTGCCTCCTGGTCAAAGTACTCCAGGCTCTTGCCCGAGTGCTCCTGATGCTGCTTTAGGTCGTAATCGGTGCGGTCGGCTATGCCCCACAGCTCGCCCCACCCAAACGGGAAGCGGAACTCAAAGTCGGTGGTCGCCTTGGAATAAAAGGCAAGCTCCTCCTTCGCGTGGTCACGCAGGCGCAGGTTTTGCTCCTGCATGCCAAGGTCCAGCAGCCACTGCTTGCAGAAGTTCTTCCAGTAATCAAACCACTCAAGGTCGGTGCCCGGCTTGCAAAAGAACTCCAGCTCCATCTGCTCAAACTCGCGGATGCGGAAGATGAAGTTGCCGGGGGTAATCTCGTTGCGGAAGCTCTTGCCCACCTGCGCAACGCCGAAGGGAATCTTGCGGCGGGTGGTGCGCTGGATGTTCGCAAAGTTTACAAAGATGCCCTGCGCAGTCTCGGGGCGCAGGTATATCTCATTTTTGCTGTCCTCGGTAATGCCCTGAAAGGTTTTAAACATCAAATTAAACTTGCGGATGTCGGTAAAGTTAGTGCCGCCGCAATCGGGGCACTTCAGTCCCTTTTCCTCAATAAACGCCTTGAGCTGCTCGTTGGACCAGCCGTCGGCGCTCTCGCCGGTAAAGTCCTCCACCAGCTTGTCCGCACGGTGTCGGGTCTTGCAGTCGCGGCAGTCCATCAGCGGGTCGGAAAACCCGCCCACGTGACCGGACGCCACCCATGCCTCGGGGTTCATCAAAATGGCGCTATCCAACCCCACGTTGTGGCGCGACTCCTGCACAAACTTTTTCAGCCACGCCTTTTTGACGTTGTTTTTGAGCTCCACGCCCAGAGGACCATAGTCCCACGAGTTCGCAAGCCCTCCGTATATCTCGCTGCCCGGATACACAAAGCCGCGGCCTTTGCACAGGGCGACAATCTTGTCCATCGTTTTCTGCTCGTTTGAAAGCATAGCACGTACCACCATTCCTGTTTGATAAGAATACAACAATAGTAATTCTATGACAGCAGGCGAAAATAGTCAAGAGAATTGAGCGGCGAGAAGGAAAATCGGCGGTATAAGCCATAGACGGGCGTAATAGCATTGCGACCCCGGGCAGCCCTTATATGCTGCGCGGGAATCCGCATGATTTAATCATCTGCCGGTATTATGATAGAATTACAATATTGCCCAAAATAATTGTTCTATTTTGGGCAATATTCCAAAATTATTTATAAGGTGTCACAAAAACCTGTTTGTAAACGTTTTACTATGTGATAGGGAAAAACAGTAACGCCCTCCGTCATGATTGCCCTGTGCCAATGCGAGTTACGGTATGGGGCGATATGTGTAAAAGAAAAGGAGCACTCTTATGAAAAGAAAGAAAATTATCTCGGTCATTCTTGTTATGATGGTTCTGCTGTTGAGCAGCATTCCTGTTATGGCATCTACAATAGGCACTAGAGGAGTACGAGTTATTGATTTTACTCTCTCTTCCGGCGAAGATGAATTTACACCGTCATATAATAAATCGGCTGGAAATATAGCCGCAGTCAATATACAAGATTTCGACAGTTCATATTCCCGTGACAACATGTATTTTCGTGTATATAAAACTGCTTCAACAGCTTATCCCATGACTGGGACCGCAACCATAAACGCACCTTATGATTTTGCTTTGACATATACTTCTACCTATAACTCATACTCTCAGCCGACATATATGAGAGGCTATGCTTCAGCGGCGAATTACGACACTGTAACCGCCACTGGTTTTTGGTGTAATTGTCAACCGTGGTAAACGCTTCTGCGTTTAATAATATCATTTCATAATTAAAGACGCGGCTTACTCGCAGCCGCTTCTTTTTCAATTACAACCATCATTCGGTTAGGAAAGGTATGAAGGTAATGGTAAGTCAACAGATATCCCGATTAAAGAAGGTTACCGGTTTTTCTCCTTGTTTCGTCCTTTTGTTTGCGGTAATCGTATTGTTGTGCTCCTGTACAACCGAAGAACAATTGTACCCTATAAGCGTAAGCGATGCGTCCTCCTCCACTGAAAAAGAACAATTTTCGTCTCCAGAAAGCACCTCTTCCCCTGACGATGAAGCTGGTACAAATAACACCATCCGCCGCAGGGTAAACGAGTATTTAGAATACGACGCTGAAACATCCCTCCCACAGCAGACTACGTTTGCATTATACCGCACGTCACCATTTATCTGTGACGTGGACGAAGCGCGCCACAGTTTTCTCGGGGATTCGGATGTTGAATTTCAAAACCCAGTTCCCGACAGTAAGTACTATTCCGATATCTCGACCGAACGCGTTGTCCGTCAAAACTATAACTATTTTGATTATTCAACAGGTTCTCTTTATACCGAGATATTTAGTCTTCTTAATTTAGAGAGTCGTTTCTGGAATAATAACAGCTTGTATGTTGGGAAGAGCCTAAAGGTTATTACCAAAGAACAAGCAGTTAATTGCTTAAATGGGCAGTTGCTTGGCATCACCACCCTAGTAGTAGATTCCCAAAATTCGAGTATTTTTTCTTTCACCAATCAATTTCTTCAAGAAATCAACGATGATGCGGTTCAATTATTTGCAGATCAGTTAAAAACACACAGCTCATCAGGTGGCATATGGTTGAAAATATATCAAAATTCTCTGTCGGAAAGAGAAAAAATCAAATCCTCACTGGAACAGAATACGGACATGCAGTGTTACTATATTAGCGCAAGGTTGACCCATGATGGCGTAGCAATCTACAACCAACCTTTCAGCTTTGACGCACTACCCAAAAGCGTAGATGAAAGCAGTTCTGTTACCCCTCCCAGATTGACCGCTATTATATCCCCTGACGGTATCGAATCGTTAACCATTGAAAACAACATCTCGGTGGGTGAGGCAATAGAGCGTTATTACTCCGATGATATTCTCACGCTGGAGGATGCGATGGTTGAGTTTGAAGAGAAATACAGTAAGGTCGCGGCGAAAACAGAAGTTAAATCGATTTCCCTCTGCTACCTGTTCCGACCCGAAGATTTTACGAGGGAAAAACGAAACAACTACGTCTTAGCTCCCGTCTGGATATTCGAGGGGCGGCGCGCCAATGAGCAAACAGACTGGGACGGACCCTTTCTGCCGCGGGAGCAGTTCGAAGCGGTGTTTGATGCCGTAACGGGCGAGGAAATTGTATGACGGAGGTGAGCCAATGACATTCTTGGGTATTCTGCGGTCTGATCTCAGGCGGGCGTTTGTGTCGCCACGGCTGGTGTTAGTCACCCTTTTGGTGTATACCGTATACATGGCAAGCGGCTACTACGAGTATCTATATGCCCTTGACTTATATTATGACGTGGCGACCCTGTTTGATTTTCTCCATTACACAGGCGTGTATGTTACGATGATTATACTGTGCGCGTCGTTTTGCTACAGCGACGCCTTTTGCACCGACTGGAAGGACAAAGCCCTGTATCTTTACTGCGTGCGGGGCAGCACAAAAAACTACTGCGCCGTCCGCGTGCTCACCTGCGCTTTGGCGGGGGGCTTGGGTCCGGTACTGGGGCTTTTGCTTTTTGTAGTAACCTTCTCGTTTCGTTTTCCGCTTCTGGACGTGCGGGGCGGGCGATACAGCAGCACGGTTGACGAGGTTGCCGCTTTGACAGAAAATCACTCCATAATTTCCCCTGTTATACTCAGCGAAAACGGCGCACTTTATTTTGCGCTGATATTTTATCTGGTTTTTTTGGTGTGCGCTTTGTATGCCGTGGTGGGGCTTGCGGTTTCCGTAATCATTCCCAATCGCTTTGTCGCGATTTTTTCTCCTTATCTGCTGTTTTTTTTGGAAAGCTTGTTTCTTTCCAAAATCCCCGTTATGAAATCGATTCAGATTATGTCGGGCAACTTTTCCTTTGGGTTAGGCGTGTTTGGTAACCTGCTGGTGATTACACTTGTTATTGGTTCAATGATTGCGCTGCTGGGTGTATTTTTTACGAAAATGGTAAAGAGGAAGTTAGCCAATGAAACAAATTAAAGCTGCCGTTCACATCGCGTGGTGTGAACTGCTTAAGTGGAAAAAAGACCCCAAATGTATGGTGCTGCTCTTTTTTGCCGCGGTAATCGTTTATCAGGTGGTGTCCCCCGCGGCGGCGCTTTCGCGCGAGCTGGGTTACCGGGTGTCGCCATGGGTATACCCGTTTATCTATTTCCAGTCTTACTGGCAGCTGGTGCTCAGCTTTTGCTTTATTTTGTTGATAAGCAACGCCCCGTTCATCGATATAAACCAACGCTATGTGATGATTCGTTCGGGACGCAAGGTATGGGCAAGCGGCAGTATCCTGTATACCGCCATGGCCTCGTTTCTTTACAACGCCATGGTTCTGCTGTTGAGTGTGCTGGTTGTACTGCCCCATTCTTTTTTGACCTTGGACTGGGGAACCGCCCTGACCTCGCTGGCATACCTTTCCCCGGATAGCAAGCAGATGTTTCTCGTAAGCCGCGCGTTGATTACCCTCTACTCCCCGCTGGAGGCTGTTATACATACCCTATTGCTTCAAAGTCTGCTCGGGGTATTGCTCGGCGAGATTATGTTTGCGTTAAATCTCCTGTTCCGCAAGCCCATAGGGACAGTTGTCAGCGTCATTGTGGTGTTGAGCCGGCTGATTATCCCCGACGGATGGGCACATCTGTCGCCTGCGACCATCGCAAACCTTGATATGGTAGATTCATTGGGGTACTCCTACGGCTTCTTTCTCATCGCAATAACAGTGTTCTGGCTGATATCCGTACTTGTCTCAACAAAAAGCGAGATTGATATACCCGCATAAACTTTGGAGGTGAACGATTTGAGCAACGTAATAAACGTACAGGCTGCCACAAAGCAGTATGGCGAAGCCACCGTGCTGGATGATGTCAGCTTTACGATAGAAAGCGGAAAAATATATGGCATCATCGGCAGAAACGGCAGCGGTAAGACCATTTTATTAAAATGTATGTGTGGTTTCATTCCCCTTACATCGGGAGTAATCACCATAAACGGAAAACAGATTGGAAAGGATATCGACGTGCCGGACAACATTGGCATTATCATTGAGACCCCCGGGTTTCTGCCCGGATACTCGGGACTGAACAATTTAAAGTTCTTAGCAAAGATTAAGAATAATATCACGTTAAAAGAGATTATTCGTTGCATTGAGGCGGTCGGGCTTGACCCTATGAGCAAAAAGACAGTGTCCAAATATTCCATGGGCATGCGCCAACGGCTTGGCATCGCACAAGCCATCATGGAAGACCCCGACCTGCTGATACTGGACGAGCCGATGAACGGGCTGGACAACGACGGCGTACAGGATATGCGCAGGCTGTTTTTGTCGCTCAAGGAGCAAGGCAAAACCCTGCTGATTGCAAGCCACAGCAGGGAGGATATTGAAATTTTATGTGACCATGTGTATGAAATGGACAAAGGGCGGCTTGTTTCACAGCGCTAACAACACACCCCCCAACGACCATCGTCGTGGGGGGTGTGTTTGTTATTCCCCTCACCCAAACAGCCACTCAATCGCAAACCCGATAACCGGGATGGTGACAAGCGAAAACAGGGTGGAAAGCACAATGCCCTTCGAGCACATCAGCGGGTCGCAGTTGTACCGCTCGCCGAATATGGCGACGGTGGTGGCGGCGGGCATGGCGAGCATGATGATGACGACCGTCGCCATCTCGGCACTCGCGCCAAACAAGCGCAGTGTCACAAGCCCCACGGCGGGGATTAAAAGCAGCCTGAGTGCCGTCATTATGTATAAGGAGAGGTCGGTGAACATCTCTTTGAGATTGATCTGCGCAAGCATCGAGCCGATAACCAGCATGCTAAGGGGGGTGCACAGCCCGCCCAGTATCGACAGCGTCTCCTGCACGGGTGCGGGCAGCTTAATTTGAAGCACAAACAAAACGACCATCACAACGGCGGAAAGGACGTTTGCATCCCGTAAAAGCTTTAGGGGGTTTTGCATCTTGGTGCGCGCCATCAGGCTAGAGCCGTAGGTAAACAGGAACAGCTGAAACACGATGTTAAAAAACACCGCGTAAAACACGCCCGTTTCGGGTAAAAAGATGCTGATGATGGGGTAACCCAAAAAACCGACGTTTGCAAACACCGTCAGGGTGACAAACACGCGGATGCGCTCGTCCGAAAGCCGGAGCACGCGCGCGACTAGGTGCGAGAGCGGAATGGTTAACAGATAGTACGCAATGGCGCAGCCGAACACCAGCAGGATGTTGTTCATGCGGTCGGCGGTGTAAGACACACTGCCGGATGACAGCACCAGCGCAGGCATCGCAATCACCAGCACTACGCGCGAAAGACCCATCTGAAGCCCTGCGTCCAGCACGCCTTTTTTGCGCGCGATGTAGCCCACTGCAATCAGCGCGAATATAACAAACAGCTTGCCTAGAACAGAAATAATCATGAACAATAACCCGCCCTATTCCGTCTTTTTATATCATATGTGATTTACGTATTTGTTGTAAAGCGTCCCTTGGAAAAGCCGTCCGGCAGCAGCAGTGCAAGGGTGCGCACCGTATACTCCCCCTCGGTGCGGGCGGTTATGACGCG
>JAEZQD010000050.1 GCA_023413185.1 Bacillota bacterium | reverse complement strand
CTGTTATGCTGCGCAACAAGGGGCAGTCCATCGACCTCGGGGCGGTGGCGAAGGGCGAGGCCTGTAATATTGTAAGAGACCTGTATCTGCAAAACAAGGTAAGCGCCGCACTGCTCTCGATTGGCGGTAACACGATGGTCACCGGACAAAAACCAAGCGGCTCCGATTTTGTCATCGGCATTCGCGACCCACGTGGTACGCAAATTGAGGTGCTCGGCAAGGTACGTTTAACCGATGAGGTGCTCTCAACCTCGGGGGATTACGAGCGCGTGTTTGAACAGGATGGCAAGCGGTACCACCACATCATGGACCCGTCTACCGCCGCCCCCGCCGAGACCGATCTCATGTCTGTTACCGCAATCTGCGAAGACGGAATGTACGCCGATTTTCTTTCCACCTGGCTGTTTTTGCTTGGACGGGATGAGGTTCTTTCCCGTATGGGTACCATCGACGCGGAGATAGTGGCGGTAGACAAGGATTATAATGTTTATGTGTCCCCGGGTCTTCGCGAGGTGTTTACGCCCAGTGAAAACAGCTTGTACACCTATCATTTTGACTATTAAACGGCTGTAACAATGCTCTACTCGAACAGATTGGAAGTAGTATTATGAACAAGCATCCCGCTAAAAAGGTTGCGTTTTTGGGGCTGTTATTTGCTCTGGCACTCATACTCTCCCTCGTGGAGTCGGCAATCCCCGTAAGCGGGTTGTTGCCTGCCGGCGTAAAGCCCGGTCTGTCTAATATTGTAACCATGTACGCCGTGTTCTTTTTGGGCTATGGAGAAGCCTTCTCGATTGCCGTGCTGAAGTCGTTGTTTGTGTTTATTACACGCGGAGCGACCGCCGCATTTTTGAGCGTAAGCGGCGGTGTGCTGTCGGTGCTCGTAATGCTTTTGCTTCTGCTGCCGAAACGCAAGCTCAGTTACCTTGTGCTGAGTGTGTTTGGTTCGGTAGCGCACAACCTCGCACAGCTTTTGGCGGCTTCGGTGCTGCTTGGTTCCGATGCGCTGTACTATGCGCCCGTGCTAGTGATATCCGGCGTATTTATGGGGGTTGTTACCGGCATGCTGCTGCGGTCCGTTTTGCCCGCGCTGGGGCGGCTGCGTCAAAAATTCTAGCGGGACTATAGAAAATACCATTCGCTTGTATCCTTGTTTTTCAATACATCCTCGCTGTAAGCCAAATGGGATTGTGCGTATTTTACACATATAAAAAACATGAACAGCATTTCGTCATGGAAAATCCGATTGCGGCCGCTTAGCATTCTACAAGATACCACACCCCATCCTCCGCCGAACTGTACCGTTATACTTTAACCCGAAAGGCATGAAATAGAGATGAATTTTGTTATACTAGACGCAGGGGCGCTGAGCAACAACGACATTAGCTTTGCACCAATCCAGGCGCTTGGTGAAACCGTTCTGTACGACGACACCCCCAAAGAGCTGGTGCTCGAGCGAATTCGAGATGCCGACGGCGTACTGGTAAACCGCACACCGCTTCGTGAAGCGGTATTGCAGCAGGCCCCACGCCTAAAATGGATCGGCACCTTCTCCACCGGCTACAATCAGGTTGATATCGATGCGGCAAAACGGTTGGGAATCGTCGTGAGTAATGTGCCCGATTATTCGTCGCCCGCCGTTGCGCAGATGACCTTTGCGCTGCTGCTCGAGCTTGCAATGCGTGTGGGGGACTTTAACGCCGCCGTGAAGGACGGCGCATGGCAGCGAGACGGCGTTCATGCCATGTGGCACTACCCCATGACCGAGCTTGCGGGCAAAACCATGGGTATTATCGGCTATGGCAGCATCGGCAGTGCAGTGGCGAGGCTTGCACGCGCGTTTGATATGAACGTCCTTGCTTACAGCAGAACCCCCAAGCCCGAGCAGGCTGTGTTTGTGCCGCTTGAGGAGCTGCTAAAGCAGAGCGACGTGGTCTCGGTGCACCTGCCGCTGGTTGACGCTACGCGCGGTTTGCTCTGTGCCGACCGCATTGCGATGATGAAACAGGGCGCGTTTTTTATCAACACTGCGCGCGGTCCGATTGTGGATGAGCAGGCATTGGCAGACGCATTGAACGTGGGCAGATTGGCAGGCGCCGCTGTGGATGTTGTGAGCAGGGAGCCGGTACGCGACGACAACCCGCTTTTGACAGCAAAAAACTGCATCATCACCCCGCACGTCGCATGGGCACCGATTGAGACTCGCGTGCGCCTGGTGGATTTGGTGGCAAAAAACCTTGCCGCTTTCCTCGCAGGCAGCCCGATTAACGTTGTAAACCCATAGAATATAACTTATCGTATACTCAATGCACTACAAAAGGCTTGCGTCGATCATTTCGACGCAAGCCTTCGCTTTTTGATGCGAGATGAGGATACCATTGCAGACGAAACAACAACGGTTTGGGGTGATGCTTCCGATCGTGGCTGCCTATCGGTTGTTTTATGGTTTAGTCTTCAGAATACTTCCCAGTGCCATGATGTAGACTGCCGCCATAAATTCGGTCGGCAGCGCGCAGGCAAGCAGCGAGATCATCTGCCTATTCTCGGCAAGATGCTCGTAGTCGGACAGATACGACAGGATATACATCATGCGGTTAAGCGACGAGATGGGAGACACGGTTTTGGTGATGGTTGCGATACTCTCCCGCACCGACAGAGCAGGAGAAGGCGCCAGCCCAAGCTCGGAGTAGGGCAGCCTTGCATGGCGCACGCTTTGGTTCATAATGCGCAGATTAAGCGCGTCAAAGGTGTAAACCTCAAGCGGGCTGACCTCAAGAATCTCCGCGGCCGACTCCGCCGCTAGAGTGACGATATCGGCAGTGGTCAAGGTATGCTTTCTCGAGCGCTTCATTGCTGTGCGCATAACCGCGTACTTCGCAAGATACTCCGGTACGGCATCCAGTCCCGACGGCAAGGACCGCGGAATCTTCGCGTCGATATCAAGACCCATGCGCGAAAAAAATGCGTGAAACAGCGAATACATCTGCAAGCTGTTCTTATCCGTTTCGCCCTTACAAAACGTGTACTTTTCGCCCTCCAACCGCCCAAACTGCTTCATGCACTCGTTGTAGCCAAGGGTGATGTTGCGTTTTGCGCGGCTGCCATCAAACAACAATAGCGCACCCAAATCCCACCGCGGCGCAATCAGTTCATGCAGCATCGCCTTCAGGTGCGTTTTATGCACCATACCCGGTGTATTTAGGTTTACCACAACCGCTTCCGTCGCGCCGCCTTGCGCCGCCAGTTTGACGGGCAGGTTGTCGTAGTAAGCGCCGTCGATAAACAGCTTACCTGCTATTTCGTAGCTGTGCATTGCGGGGAAGCAGGACGCGCTTGCTATCATGTAATCCACCAGCATGCCGCGGGGAATATCGTCGATAAACAGCTCGTGCGCTTTCATTGCGGGAACTTCAAAGGTAACAAGCCCAAACTTCATCTTTGACGCGCGAACCTTATCCTCGTCAATCGTTTCGCGCAGCAGCTTTGCAAGCGGCGCACTGCTTACCCCTTTGGTACGAAACGCCTCTTGTGCCAAGGATTTAAACGACGAAAGCGCACCTTGCACCGTATCGGTGCCCTGTACGCTGTCAAACTCCAGAATCTTTGCCGTGTCGATATGCTCCCAAAGCTGATACACGGTATCCATGTCTCCCTGCGCAATGACCGCTCCGTTAAGCGCCCCCACAGAGGTGCCTGTTACAATATCCACCGTCATATCCAGCTCGCACAATGCCTTCCACACGCCCACTTCATATGAGCCGCGTGCACCGCCTCCGCCAAGCACCAACGCTCGTTTGATGTTAACCACCCGCCTTTAACATTATGTCAACTATACAACTTCATTATATCGAAAATCAGCCAAAAAACAATCACTTTTTAGGAGAATAGTTTTTCCCCCTGCGCAAACACTATGGGTAGCGACTGCGCTTATAAAAAACTTAGGGCGACCAGTTGTATTGTCCCATTCATTTTCGGACCGGGGGCTGTGTATGACGACGAATGCCGATTGCGAGGTCTTAGCGTTTATTCGGGTTGCAAGCAGGCTGCGGATAAAGAATACGCAACAGCTGCTAAAAGAGGATGTGCCGCCCGCCTTTGCTTATGTGCTTGCAAATGAGCTGCGTACAAACCGACAGATTGCAAGTAGATGCGGCGTTTACCTCAATCGTCTGTGCCAACAGCCCTATTTGACCCACAACAACGCCCAAAAAAACCGTCTGGATGTCACTTTACCCAAGCCGACTGTGCGTACGGCGGCAGAGCTTTTGATTGTGAGCGCTACCGCTGAGGTGATCGGCATTACGCGCAGGCTGACTGCCGGCAACGGATGCTCCGAGCGTGTGATGATGTTCAGCGAAAAGGTGGTGGAGTCGGAAAACGATTTTATCGAACGATTACGAAGCTTTTTGTAACGAAAGGAAGGCCCGTCTCATGGACCTATGGCATGAAGATACAACCAATCAGCCTAACCCCGGCGCTCTTACAGACGGATTGCCTCGGCATTCGATTACCCGGCGCAACCGTCTTAGCAAAAACTCGAATATCGCCCCGATTCTTTCAAATACCGATGTTGAGATTGCAAAGGAGTTTTTCGAGGCAAAAAAAAGCCCCAACAATCAAAAGCCGCAATAGCTAGACGCTCCGGCATCAAGCTGTGTATGCCGGAGCGTCTTTATTATTGTATCAACCTTCCATGCGAAAGCTCAGCCTAAAAAACAGCAAGTGCGGCAGAGCCTTCTGCCGCACTTGCTTTGTATTTCCACCCGAGAATTACTTCTTCTTTTTGAGCAGTTCCTTTGCCTTAACAACCAGATTCTCGGCACTCAAGCCGTATTCCTTCAGCAGCTCGACTGCCGGACCCGAGGTGCCAAACTCGTCGTTAATGCCGACGCGCAGCATGGGTACGGGGTACTGCTCGCCCAGAACCTCTGCGACCGCACCGCCCAATCCGCCGATGATGTTGTGCTCCTCGGCAGTGAGAACCGCGCCCGTCTCTTTTGCCGACTGAACAATCAGCTCGGCGTCTATCGGCTTAATGGTGTGGATATTGATAACACGTGCGTCGATGCCCTCGCCTGCCAGCAGCTCGGCCGCCGCAACCGCCTCGCCCACCAGCAGGCCTGTGGCGACGATGGTCAGATCCTTGCCGTCGCGCAGGGTAACGCCCTTGCCAATCTCAAAGCGGTAGTCGGGCTTGTCGTTGATTACCGGAACGGGCAGTCTGCCAAAACGCAGATACACCGGTCCGTTCAACTGTGCCGCCGCTTTCACCGCAGCCTTTGCCTCGATGTCGTCAGCGGGGTTAATAATGGTCATGCCGGGGATGGTGCGCATGAGTGCGATATCCTCGTTGCACTGGTGGGTTGCGCCGTCCTCACCCACCGAGATGCCCGCATGGGTGGCGCCAATCTTCACGTTCATATGAGGGTAACCGATTGAGTTGCGCACCTGCTCGAACGCCCTGCCTGCCGCAAACATCGCAAAGGTGCTTGCAAACACCACCTTGCCGGTGGTGGCAATGCCCGCAGCGGTGCCCATCATGTTAGACTCCGCGATGCCGCAGTCTACAAACCGGTCGGGACGCTTCTTTTTAAAGGTAATGGTTTTGGTCGCCATCGCAAGGTCGGCATCCAGCACCACTAAGTTGTCCATTGTTTCGGAAAGCTCTGCGAGTGCTTCGCCGTAGCTTTCTCTGGTCGCCTTTTTTATTACATCAGCCATCGTCTACTCTCCATTCT
>JAEZQD010000021.1 GCA_023413185.1 Bacillota bacterium | reverse complement strand
AGCGCGACTGCGGGTCTTATGCAGATGCTAAACCCCGCCTACACCGAGCGGCTGCTGAATGTGGGCACCGAAAACATGCTGATTATTCAGGAGCTTGGCTTTGCAAACCTTGCTATTGGCGTTATCGCGATTGTATCGCTGTTTGTTCCCGCCTTTCGCAAGCCGGCTGCCGCTGCGGGCGGAATATTCTTAATGGGTGCTGCAATTTTGCACCTGCTGCGGCTTTCGGTCATTGAGTTTGGCGAGGTGATGAGTCTTGCGGGCGATCTTCTGATCGTCGCCATCGCCGTGTTATGCCTGACCTATAGAGAAAAAGTACGACAAACCTAGAAGGAGCATACTATGGGTAACCAAACGGGAAGCATACCGCTTGAGAGCAACCGGCTAACTCTTCGCCCGCTTACCACCGCCGACGTACAGGCGGTTTACCGCAACTGGGCAAGCGATAAACGGGTGGCGTACTTTATGCGGTGGAACGTACACTCCTCGGCGGACGTTACCCTGCAATGGCTCAAGGAATGCGAAAACGGGCTGACTACCCCGGGGTTTTACAACTGGGGTATTGTGCTAAAGCAAAGCGGCACGTTAATCGGCTCTATCGGGCTTGTGCAAAACGAGGACTCCCCCGACCGGCACGAGATTGGCTACTGCATCGGTGCCGCGCACTGGGGAAAAGGCTATACCACCGAGGCGGCAAGGCGTGTGATGACATACGCCGCAGACGCGGCGGGGCTGACCCGCTTTGTTGGGGTGCATGCGCTGGATAACCCCGTTTCGGGCAGGATATTGCGCCGCCTTGGCTTTGTGCCCCACCACAACGGCACCTACCGCAGCTACGACGGACTACGAGAATTCGACTGCTGCGTGCTGTACTTGGACTGCTAATAAAAACAAAAACCCGCTCACCGGCGGGTTTTTTGTTTTTATAGTATCACCGAGCACAGGTACCCCCCGCCTACCATCAGCACGTTTGCCATCGAGTGTATAATCATGGGGTACAGCACGCTGCCCGTGCGCTCATAGGTCTGCGCGTACACGATGCCCAATACAAACGCATATACAAGCTGGAACGCGTCGTACGAAAGGGTAAACGGCGAAAGGCTCCAGTTCATATGCGCCACCGAAAACAGCACGGCGGCGACAATGCCCGCCCCATATACCTCAAGCCCCGGTCTGCGGTAGGGGCGTCTTTTGGGGGAGGAGCCAAAGCCAATCAGTCTTCCCTTGCCCAGCAGGTGCCACATCACACAGATGGGCAGCGCGCGGAACAAAAGCTCCTCCCCCGGACCCGAAAGCAAAAGCTGAAAGCCCAGCGTACCCAGTACGTTGCGGGCGGTTAAGGGAAACGCATAGGTCGGCGCGCCGCCCAACAGCAGCATAACCGCATACGCTCCCACGGTATAGAAGATAAACACCGCAAAAAACCATCCCATGGCGCGTAGACCGGCACGCACATTTCCAAGCCGCAGCCCGAAGTCGATGCCCCAAACAGAGGCGAGCAGCCATATCAAGGCTAGGGAAATGACCAGCTGCACGATATGGTGTACCGATATCCACATAAACTGCCCGTCGGGGTCAATGCGGGTATACGAAAACTGATTGGCGACGAGAATCCCCGTTCCCGCCACAAGCTGCTGCAGCACAAACAGTCCCAGTACGACTATGGCAGCCTTCAATGCCTTTGCGGGCTGTATCTTCTGTCTCAAGATTGTCACAACCTTTTCATATACTGTCAGTTGTATGAACAGCTGCAATAAAGGTGTCTGCTTGATTGTCCGTTATTTATTTTGCAGCACCGATGCGGCAATCGCGTCAGCCAAAGCGTCAAGCTCTGCCTCACGTGCTTCTTTAAGGCTTGAGCGGATATCCATCGGCTCGCCGATGATCTCGGTGTCCTTCATCGCGCTTATCAAACCCACCATCTCCTTGACGGCGGCACTCGCCCACGAGTGGTTGCCCATAATCGCCACCTTGCGCCCGCGCAGGTTTAGCGCCGCCATCTCGCGCAGTGCGGCATCCATCACAAAGTACAGGTTCAGGTTATAGGTGGGGGACGCAACGACCATGTGGCTGTACTTCCACGCGTCGGCAATGATGTAGGACGCATGGGTTTTGGATACGTCGTACATCCGCATATCGGTCACGCCGCGCTGGGCAAGCTTGTTGGCAAGCGCATACACCGCGTTTTCGGTGTTGCCGTACATCGAGGCGTAAAACAGCACAACGCCCTGCTTCTCGGGCTCGTAGCGGCTCCACTTGTCGTATTTATCCAGAATATAGCCAAGATCCTTGCGCCAGATGGGACCGTGCAGCGCACAGATCATGTTGACAGGTACCCCGCCGAGCTTTTTAAGCAGCGCCTGCACCTGAGGACCGTACTTGCCCACGATGTTCGCGTAATACCGGCGCGATTCATCCAAAAACGCGTTCTCAAACTCCACCTCGTCCGCAAACAGGTTGCCCGAAAGCGCGCCGAACGAGCCAAACGCGTCGGCGGAAAACAGGATGCCGCGGCTTACCTCGTAGGTGACCATCACCTCGGGCCAGTGCACCATCGGCGCCATGTAAAAGC
>JAEZQD010000009.1 GCA_023413185.1 Bacillota bacterium | reverse complement strand
AACTTCCTGCTTATGCACGCAATGGGACCCAACGTAGCGGGCGTTATCGGCTCGGCGGTTGCGGCGGGTGTACTGCTGAATATCCTCAAGTAAACCCATCCCAAAACAACATATCGGGCGGCTGACGGCGACGTCGGCCGCCTTTTTCGTGTGAGGAAAAGGATGTGGGAAACACGGCGCGGATGTGCTACAATAGTATTGATTTTAGGGAGTATATTAAACAGGAAAAGGGGGGCGGCGCCATGCTCAGATTGATACTGGGGCGTTCGGGAAGCGGCAAAACACACCGCATCCGCGCGCTGATTTCGCAGGCGGCTAAGCAGGGCTTCGAAAAGATCTACCTGCTTGTGCCCGAGCAGTTTTCGTTTGAGAGCGAACGCGCGCTGTATCACGAGCTGGGCGCGGGAAAAAGCCTGTCCGTAGAGGTGTTAAGCTTTACCCGCCTTGCAAACCTCGTTTTTCGCGCATACGGCGGGCTGAGCAAGCACTATGTGGACGACTGCGTGCGCCGCATGCTAATGAGCATCGCGCTTAGCGAGCTGCAGGATAGCCTTACCGTGTACAAACGCCACCACGCGGCACCCGCATTTGTAAAGAACGTGCTAAGCGTCATTACCGAGTTTAAAAACGCGGCAGTCACACCCGACCTGCTGGCGCAAGCGGGCAGGAGCGCGCAGAGCGAAGCGCTCCGGGCAAAAACCGATGAGCTTGCACTGATATACGGCGCGTATGAAGCGTTGCTTGCCCGCGGCTATGCCGACCCACTTGATGACCTGCCCGCCGCAAACCGCCTGCTTGAGCACAACAACCTGTTTGCGGGTGCCGCCTTTTTTGTGGATGAGTTTAAGGGCTTTACGGCGGTAGAGCTGCAAACGCTGTCCTATGTGATACGCGGCGCGCGGGACTGCACCGTCGCGCTGTGCGCCGACGCGCTGTCCGATAAAGAGCAGGGTATGGGTCTGTTCTCGCCTGTTATCTCGGTGGCAAACACGCTCGTGCGCATTGCGAAGGAGCAGGGGGTGACTGTGGCATCCCCGGAGCGGATGGAGCATCCTCGTCGCTTTGTAAGCAAGGCACTGTGCGAGGTGGAACGCCTTTTGTTTGATTTTTCCCCGCAGCCAACACAGTGCCCCGCAGACGGGGTACGGGTGTTCAGCGCGCAGGGACCGTACGAGGAGCTTGAGCTTGTCGCGGCGGAGATCGCCCGCCTGATACAGAGCAAAAACCTGCGCTACCGCGACGTGGTGGTCATCGCTCGGGATATCGCCTCGTACCAAACGGCGCTCGAATCGGTATTTCCGCGCTACGGCATCCCGTATTTCTTTGACCTGACCAAAACCATCGAGCGCGCGCCGGTCGTCGCCCATACCCTGTATGCGCTCGAGTGCGCCGCAAACAGTCTGAACACCGACAGCCTGCTTGCCCTGCTGAAAACGGGGCTTGCGGGGTTAGAGCCGATTGATATCGCCAGCCTTGAAAACTATGCCTACGTGTGGGACATTCGGGGCGGGGCGTGGCGCGTACCGTTTACCCAAAATCCCCGCGGCTTTGCCGATGAACTCACAGATGCCGACAAGCGGCACCTTGCGCACCTGAACACGCTGCGTGAGCAGGTTATCGCACCCCTGGCAGCGCTTTCGGATGCCATCCGCGAGGCAAACGGCGGGCAGGTTGCCCGCGCGCTCTACCGCAATCTGCTCGACAGCGGCGCGCACAAAGCCGTCTCCGAACACATTGAGCTGGCTCGGCAGCAGGGCAGGCACAACGACGCACAGGAGCATGCGCGGGTATGGGATACCTTAATGGGCATACTCGACAGCTTTGAGGCGGTTTTAGGCGCGCAGGGCATGACGGCGCGCCGTGGGCTGGAGCTGCTGCGCCTTGCGGCAAACGCATATGATATGGGCAGCATCCCCCAGACGCTCGACCAGGTTCTGGTCGGCAGCGCGGAGCGCATCCGCGCCGAATCCCCCAAGGCGGTGTTTGTCATCGGTGCGGTCGAAGGGGTGTTTCCGCTGATACCCCAAGGCGGGGGACTGCTTAGCGACAATGAACGCGAGGCCCTGATTGAGCAGGGTCTGCAGCTTTCGGGCACGCGGGAGCGTCGCGCGGTGGAGGAACGGTTTATCGCCTACAAGGCGCTTACCTCGGGCAGCGAGCAGCTTACCGTAAGCTACCCGCGGCAGGGTGTAAAGGGGGATGCCTTGTACCCCTCGGTCATCGTGCGACGGCTTACACAGCTGTTTGATTGCTTGACGGTGCAGGACGCGGCAAGCCTTGGCGAAGAGGCGTACATCGTAAACGGCTCCACGGCACTTTCTGCGGCGGCGCGCCATGGGGGAAAAGACACCCCCTTTGCCGCCACCCTGTACGACATAATCGGCGACAAAAAGCGATTTGATGCGTTAAGACACGACAAAACGCCGTTTGCCATAGGCGACGACGGCATAGCCAAAACGCTGTTTGGCGAGGAACTGGTGCTATCGCCCACGGGGCTTGAGACCTATTACCGCTGCCGCTTTTCCTACTTTCTGCGCTACGGCATCCGCCTGAAAAAGCGCGAGAGGGCAAAGCTTTCGCCGCTCGAGGCAGGGTCGCTCATTCACTATGCCCTGCAGCAGCTTCTTGCGCAGCACAGCGTCACGCAGTTAAACGACATGACCCCCGCCGCGCGCCGCAAGCTGATTCACGCCCTGCTGACCGATTACCTCAATACCCACATGGGCGGCAAAGAGGACAAGCCCGCACGGTTTCACTATCTGTTTGGGCGCCTAGCCCTGACGGTAGAACGCCTGATTGGGCAGCTGATTGCGGAGCTTTTGCACAGCGAATTTGTGCCCGACGCGTTTGAGCTGCCGATTAAAAAGGGCGAAGAGGTGGAGCCGGTTGCCCTTGTTACCCCCACGGGTGCCCGTGTGATGGTGCAGGGGCAGGTCGACCGCGTGGATGTGATGACCAAGAACGGCAAACGGTATATCCGCGTGGTGGACTACAAGTCGGGAGCAAAGACGTTTCACCTTTCCGATGTATACTACGGGCTGAATATGCAGATGCTGCTTTACCTGTTTACCCTAAGCGCAAGCGGTCGGTACAAGGACAGCGTCGCGGCTGGTGTGCTGTATATGCCGGCGCAAAACCCCGTGGCGGAGGTGCTGCGCGACACCGACGAGCGCGAGCTTAAGCAAAAGCAGACCGAGCAGCTGCGCATGAACGGGCTGCTGATCGACGACCCAGAGGTACTGCTGGGGATGGAGAAGGAAGGGCGGGGCGTGTTTATCCCCGCAAAGGTGGTCGAAACCGTCGCCGAGGACGGCACCAAGCAGTACGAGGTAGACAAACGCTCCAAGGTCGCAAGCCTAGAGAATATGGGCAGGCTGCACCGTCACATCAACCGCTTGGTGGAGGATATGGCAGTCGCGCTGCATGGCGGAGACATCGACGCGGTGCCGGTGCAGGGTACCGATTACACCCCGTGCACGTACTGCGAGTTTTCGCATGTTTGCGGTCACGAAGACGGCGACGCGGTCAAAGAGATTGAGAGCATCCCAAGCGAAGCGCTGTTTGCGCGGATGGAGGAGGGGCACAATGGCACGCAACTGGACGCCTGAGCAACAAAGCGCGATCACCGCGCGCGGCGGCAGCCTGCTGGTTTCGGCGGCAGCCGGCAGCGGAAAGACGGCGGTGCTTGTCGAGCGCGTCATACGGCGCATTGAAGACCCCGTTAGCCCCGTGCGCGCCGACCGGCTGGTGGTCGCCACCTTTTCAAACGCGGCGGCGGCGGAGATACGCGAGCGTGTGGAGGCGGCATTGGAAGAACGGCTTGCGCTGCGCCCCGACGACCTGGGGCTGCGCCGCCAGCAGATGCTGCTGGCCAAGGCCCACATCGGCACGATTCACGCGTTTTGCCTTGATTTGATTCGCGCGAATTTTCACGCGCTCTCGGTTGTCTGCGATTCTTCCATCGGCGACGAAAACGAGCTTGCTCAGCTGAGACTCGACGCATGCGAGGAGATGATTGAGGAGGCATATGCCGCGGGCGATGAGGCGTTTTTTGAGCTGGTCGAGCTCGTAAGCGGCTCGCGAGACGACCGCGCCCTTGCCCAGACGATAGACCGCCTGTACGGGTTTGTACGCTCCCACCCGTTCCCCGAGCAGTGGCTAAGCGAGACCCTTGACCAGTACGACCCCGAGCGTGCCGTACATCAAACCGCATGGGGCGCGCAGATTCTTTCTTACGCCACACAGGCGCTTTGCCATGCCGTGCGCTCGCTTACGTGGGCGGTCGCAACGATTATGGAGGACGAAAAGCTTACTAAGGCGTACCTTGCGGCGTTTGCCGAGGATAAAGGCAGTGCCGAAGCCCTGTTAAGCCTTGCCCGCAGCGGGGACTGGGACGGTCTGTACAAGGCGCTGCGCGGTTGCGAGTTTGCACGCCTTGGCGCGCTGCGCGGCTTTGAGGATGCGTCGCTCAAGGATAGGCTATCCGCCGTTCGCAAGGGCTATAAGGATACGGTGGCCGCACTGCGCGACCGCCAGTTTTGTGCAACGGCGGCGCAGCACCGTGAGGATATGGTTGACCTGTACCCCAAGGTGAGGGTGCTGTTTGAGCTGGTAAGCCGGTTTTCCTCCCGCTACGATGAGAAGAAGCGCGAGCGCGCCCTGCTCGATTTCTCCGACCTGGAGCAGCTTGCCCTGCGCCTGCTGGTGGAAAAACACGACGAAAGGACGCAGCCGACACCCCTTGCGCAGACCGTAGCCGAGGGGATAGAGGAGATATACATCGACGAGTATCAGGACGTCAACGAGGCGCAGGACGAGATCTTTGGCGCCATCTCCAGGCAGCGCAACAACCTGTTTATGGTGGGGGATGTCAAGCAGAGCATCTACCGCTTTCGCCACGCAAGCCCCGAGCTGTTTTTGCGGTATAAGGATGAGTTTTCCCGCTATGACGGGGCGACCTTTCCCGCAAGGATTACACTGGGGTGTAATTTTCGCAGCCGCAAGGGCGTTACCGACGCCGTCAACTTCATCTTTCACCAGATTATGAGCCGCGAGGCGGGCGAGATCGATTACAGCGGCGACGAGCTGCTCATCCCCGCCGCGCAGTATCCCGACACTACCGATGTGCAGGCGCATCTGCATCTGATCGACCTCTCAAACGCCGAGGATGAGCTTACGGCGGCACAGCTGGAGGCGCGCCATATCGGGCGTACCATTAAACGGCTGGTGGAGCAGGGACTTATGGTCACCGACGGGGGGCAGCAGCGTGCCGCCACCTACGGCGATTTTGCCGTTTTGCTGCGCTCGGTAAAAGGTCGTGCGACGGTGTATGCCAAAGAGCTTGCCGCCATGGGCGTGCCGGTTATGGGGGACGCGGGCGGCGACGCGCTCAAGGCGCGGGAGGTAATGGTGCTTGTCTCGCTGCTGCGCGTTGTGGACAACCCGCTGTCCGATATCGACCTTGCCGCGGTGCTGCTGTCGCCGATGTTCCGGTTTACCGCCACCGAGCTTTCCGCCATTCGCCTTAGCGCCCCCCGCGAGCCGCTGTACCTTGCGGCGGTGCGGTATGCTGAGCGGGACGAAAAAACGCGTGCCTGCCTTACCGTTCTGTCCGTGCTGCGCACCGAATCGGTCACCCTTTCGGTGGACCGGCTGATTGAACGTGCTTATCAGCTGACCGATTACGACCTACGGGTGCGCGCCATGCCAAACGGCGCAAAGCGGACGGCTAACCTGCGCCTTTTATGCGAATACGCCCACGCCCGTGAGCAGGCGGGTTACGGCGGGCTTTCAGGCTTTGTGGGGTATCTGTCCCGCATGATGGAACAGGGGCAGACACTGGGCGAAGCGCCCGCGTTTTACGACACCGACGACACGGTAAAGATCATGAGCATCCACAAATCAAAGGGACTTGAGTTTCCCATCTGCTTTGTGGCGGACTGCGCAAAGCAGTTTAACCGCAGGGACGCGATGCAGCAAAGCCTGTTGCATCCGCGGCTCGGCTTTTCGTGCAAACGGCGCGAGACCGCCGCGCTCAAGCAGTACACCACCGTGCCCCACGAGGCGCTGAAGCTTGCCATTTTAAAGGGTTCGGTTGCCGAGGAGATGCGGGTATTGTATGTAGCGCTCACCCGCGCCAAGGAGCACCTGTATATGACGACCGCCGAAAAGAACCCCGAGAAAAAGCTTTCGCGGCTGGGGGTTACCATTACGGCAAGCGAAACCATCGACCCGTTTGCCGCCTTGAGCGCGGCAGGCTTTTCGGACTGGGTGCTTACCGCCGCCCTGCGACGACCCGAAGCGGGGCGGCTGCGCGAGCTTGCCGGGTTAGACGACGGCGTGGTGCTTGATACGGACGGCGAGGACGCATGGGAGATTGAGCTGATAAAACCCGCTGTCGCGCAACAAGATGAGCAGGCGCAGGAGCAGCAAGCCGCCCCGCCGCCTCTGGCAGAGCCCGAACCCGAGTTGCTGCGCAGGCTAAAGGATAAGCTGTCCTATGACTACCCGTTTACCCCGAGCGTGAGTATCCCCACAAAGCTTGCGGTGTCCGACCTTGCAAAAAAGACGGGCACGGTGCTGCTGGCAACCCCATCGTTTGCGCAAGCCCAGGGGCTGACCCCCGCCCAGAAGGGAAACGCGCTGCACAAATTCATGCAGTTTGCCGATTATCAAAACGCAAAGAAAGACCCAGCCGCCGAGCTTGCGCGCATGCGCCGGCTGAGCTATTTAACCGACGAGGAGGCCGCGGCGGTCGACCGCGGTGCGCTTGCCGCGTTCTTTGGCAGCGACCTTGCCGCCCGGATGTTTGCGTCGCCTCGTGTTTTGCGTGAGCTAAAATTCATCTCGCGCTTGGGCGCGGCGGAGTTTTTGGGCGACGACGCAACCGGCGATGTACCAGACGACAGCGTCATGATACAGGGCGTTGCAGACTGCGTGTTTTACGAGGACGACGCGCTAGTCATAGTCGACTATAAAACCGACCGCATAAAAGACGCGCAGCAGCTTGCCCAGCGGTATGCCGCACAGCTGTTTTATTACAGACGCGCGCTGGAAGAAAGCCTCACACTTCCCGTCAAGCAGTGCATACTATATTCGTTTGCGCTCGGGTGCGAGATCGAGGTGTAGTCGCCTTGACATATACCGAGCGTATTCGACACACACTAATATACAACAAAACCGAGTGCTTCTATGCGCTCGATGATGTCCTCGCGCGCAAGGTCGGCGCCGATGATGCTTAGGCTGCGGCGCGGTGCGTTTACGGTTACGCACTCTACGCCGGGCATGGTGCACACCGCATCGCGCAGCGCTGCCTCGTCCTTTGCCGAGTGTATCTCGTCGATGGTCAGCACAATGTTGTTTTCTTCAGCCATAAAACTTGCTCCGTTTCTGCCGCCACATCGCGGCAACACAGGGTGAATGTTCATACTAACAGTAGTTTGCTTACGTAATATTGCAAAATTCGCGGCAATAATTGCATGAAGGTCTGCCTGCCAAAATTTAACCGGTTATGTACTTGACAAGCGATGCGGATGCTGATAAAATGATAAGGAAAACAAAGCAGAACCTCAGCCGTTCTCACCCGTACGCTTGTTTGCGTTACGGCGTCCAATATTTTCTCATCGCCGGTATCGCGGCGTTGTGTGGTATTGTTTGCGCGGATGGCTTTGCTGTCCGCGCTTTGTGTTTACTTAAGTAATTTTGAAAAAGGGCTTTGGAGGTGCTTTACTATCAGCAAAAAGGATATGCCAATCAATGAGGACATTCGCGATAAAGAGGTGCGCGTGGTAGGCAATGACGGATCGCAGCTGGGCATTATGAGCTCGCGCGACGCGCTTAAGCTTGCGCTCGAACAGAACCTTGACTTAGTCAAGATTGCTCCTCAAGGGGTTCCACCCGTATGCCGTATTATGGATTACGGCAAGTATCGGTTTGAACAAGCAAAACGTGAAAAGGACGCGCGAAAGAACCAAAAGATTGTGGACATTAAAGAGGTGCGCCTTTCACTGAATATCGACACACACGACTTTAACACCAAGCTTAACCACGCCATCCGTTTCTTACAGGAAGGCGACAAGGTAAAGGCGTCTATTCGCTTCCGCGGACGCGAGATGGCGCACTCCAGCATGGGGCTTGAGACGATGAAGCGGTTTGCCGAAGCCTGTTCCGAGGTGGGCAACGTTGAGAAGCTTCCGAAGCTCGAGGGGCGCAGCATGCTCATGTTTATCGCGCCAAAACCCACATCCAGCAACAAGTAATTTTTTAAGGAGGAACCCCCGATATGCCTAAGATAAAAACACATTCCGGTGCAAAAAAGCGTTTTAGCCTTACCAAAAGCGGAAAGGTAAAGATTTCACACGCCTTTAAACGCCATATCCTAACCAAAAAAAGCACCAAGCGCAAGAGAAGCCTGCGCGGCGCAGCATATGCCGACAAAACCAACGTAGCACAGATTAAGCTTCTCATTCCTTACAAGTAATACGCGGTGCAAAGGCATCCGGAAATTATGCTTAAAAACAACCATAACGGAGGTAAATAAAACATGGCTCGTGTTAAGGGCGCAATGATGACGCGCAAAAGAAGAAAAAAGGTATTAAAGCTTGCCAAGGGCTACTATGGCAGCAAGGGCAGGCTGTTTAAAACCGCGAAACAGGCCGTGATGAAATCCGGTCAGTACGCATATATCGGTCGTAAGCAGAAGAAGCGCAGCTTCCGTCAGCTGTGGATCGCCCGTATCTCTGCCGCAGCCAGAGCAAACGGCATGAACTACTCTACGTTCATGAACGGTCTTGCCAAGGCGGGCATTACCCTCAACCGCAAAATGCTTTCGGAGCTTGCGATTGCAGACGCTGTGGCGTTTACCGCACTCACCGAAAAGGCAAAGGCTGCTCTGTAACCGATTTTATGAAATTGCGCCCGTGTCTTGTCTGACCGGGCGTATTTTTTCAGGCACTGCGGGCAGGATAACATTTCCATAACGCTGCGCAGCCCCGAAGGAGGTGGTCTTTGCATGATTATCACCAGTGTGGAAAACCCCGTTGTAAAGCTGGCGGCAAAGCTGGCGGCATCTAAAAAGGAGCGCACCCAGCAGGGTTTGTTTGTCATCGAAGGGCTGCGTCTGTGCATGGACGCGCTGCAGAGCGGGGTTAAGTGCCGGTACGTTTTTTTGACATCGGACGCCCTTGCAAGGCATTACAACAGCCTCAAGCTCGTCTTTGCCGCCGACGCAAAGGTGTACGAGGTGTCCGACAGCGTGTTTGCGAAGATGAGTGACACAAAAACCCCACAAGGGATGCTATGCGTGTGCGAGCTGGTTGACCGCCGCCGCTCGGTCGCGGATATCGACACAAGCGGGTGCTACATCGGTCTTGAGCGGATTCAGGACCCCGGCAACCTCGGCACAATCATCCGCACCGCCGAGGCGGTGGGGCTTTCGGGCGTTGTGCTGGGGGAGGACTGCTGCGACATATACAGCCCTAAGGTTATACGCGCCACGATGGGCGGTGTGTTTCGCCTGCCGGTTTACGTCGGCGACGACACCGCCGCCGCCTGCGAGCAGCTTGGCAAGATGGGGGTAGCCACCTATGCCGCCGTGCCGGATGCCGACGCGTGCCCGGTTACACAAGCGGGCTTTACCCCGGGCTGCGTCGTGTTTATCGGCAACGAGGGGCAGGGGCTTACCCCCGGGCTGATTTCCGCGTGCGGCTCGCGCCTTACTATACCCATGGCGGGGCGCGCCGAGTCGCTGAATGCTGCGATGGCGGCGGGTATTATCATGTGGGAGATGGTTCGCCCCAAGACGGGAGGTGTCGCGCTGTGACCGCGTACTACGTCTGGCTTGCAAACTGCCTTGGCAGGGGCGCCGCCGCCGCGTACAACCTGTTAAAGGAGCACCAAAACCCCCGTGCGTGTTATGAGGCGATTGTCCAAAACCCTGCGCGTTCGGGCGCCTTTTCATCCGAGCAGCGCAAGCGCATTGCCACGTTTACCATAGACGACGCACGCAGGGTAACGGAGTCGTGCGCCAAAAAAGGCATTGACATTTTAACAATAGATAACGTATCATATCCCGAGAGGCTAAAAAACATCTACGCCCCGCCGGTAGTGCTGTACACAAGGGGCACGCTGCCCGATTTTGAGCGGCTGATTGCCGTTGCAATCGTGGGAAGCCGACGCAGGAGCGAGTATGGCGCGGCCGCCGCAACAACACTGGCTCACGACCTTGCCGCAGCGGGTGCCGTGGTGGTCAGCGGCATGGCGCTTGGCATCGATGCGTGCGCACATCGCGGCGCTTTGGACGCCGGCGGAGTTACGGCAGCGGTTCTCGGCTGCGGCGCGGACATCGCCTATCCCCCCGAAAATGAGTCGCTGATGCTCGACATCGAGCGTAGCGGCGTGATTATTACCGAGTACCCGCCCGGCGAAAAACCGGTGGGTAAACACTTCCCCGCGCGCAACCGCATTATCTCGGGTCTATGCAACGGCGTTGTGGTGGTGGAAGCCCCGCAAAAAAGCGGCGCACTGATTACGGCGACCCTTGCGCTCGAGCAGGGCAGGGACATCTTTGCCGTACCCGGAAGCATCTTTAGCCAGTCGGGAGAGGGAACGCTCCGGCTTTTGCGCGACGGCGCAATCCCCGTCGGCAGCGCATATGATATCCTGATTGAATACGAAGGCATGTACGCGGACAAGTTAATGCTAAACCGCGTCCCCAGGCGGTATTACGATATCGCGCCCAAAAAGGCAGATGCGGTATCGCAAGCAAGGCACAAGGTGCCCGTACCCGCCGCAGAGCTTCCCGTTTTTCAGCCTGCCCCGCGCAGGGAGACGCTGCCGGAGCATCTAAGCGAGCAGGCGAAGGCAGTGTATGGCACGCTCGATAAAAACCGCCTTCATGTCGACGATATAGCCCGCCGTTGTGGGCTTAGCATGCCTGAAGTGCTTGCGGCGCTCACCGAGCTTGAGCTTGAGGAGCTTGCGCATGCCCACCCGGGCAGACAGTACTCGGCATAGCGAACAAGGCGAGTTACACAGAACACCCCACTTTTGGCGTACTTTGCGCCGGAGTTACAGATACATAGGAACAACAGTTTTCCGGGCGGAGGTCCCGTTTGAGTTTGGTTTCGTGTCTTTTTGGCATGAAAACAGAAAGGCATGGTTATTAAATGGCAAAATCAAATCTCGTCATCGTAGAGTCGCCTGCAAAGGCAAAAACAATAAAGAAGTACTTAGGCAGCGGCTACGAGGTCGTCGCCTCAATGGGGCATATCCGCGACCTGCCCAAGAGCAAGCTCGGCGTGGATGTCGACAACCACTTCTCCCCCCAGTATGTGGAGATCAAAGGCAAGGAAGACCTGATTAAGACCCTGAAGAAGGATGCAAAGAACAGCGAAACCGTCTACCTTGCAACCGACCCCGACCGTGAGGGGGAGGCGATTTCGTGGCACCTTGCGCATCTGCTTAAGCTCGATGTGGAAAACGCAAACCGCGTTACCTTTAATGAGATCACCAAGTCCGGCGTGCAGGCGGGTATGCAGTCGCCCCGCCGTATTGACATAGACCTTGTAAACGCGCAGCAGGCACGGCGCATCCTCGACCGCGTGGTGGGCTACAAGCTCAGCCCCTTTTTGTGGCGCAAGGTGCGCAGGGGTCTTTCGGCGGGGCGGGTGCAGTCGGTGGCGGTTCGCCTGATTGTAGACCGCGAGGAGGAGATCCGCCGGTTTGTCAGCGACGAATACTGGACCATTGACGCAAAGCTTTCGGGCAAAGGCTCGCGCAAGATATTCCCCGCAAAGTTTCACGGTAAGGACAAAAAGATAGAGATTAAGAGCAAGGAACAGGCGGATGCCATCCTTGCGGCACTTGAGGGCTGCGACTTTACGGTAGGCACCGTAAAAAAAGGCGTGCGCAAAAAGACACCCGCGCCGCCGTTTACCACCTCTACCATGCAGCAGGAGGCATCGCGCAAGCTGGGCTTTCAGGCACGCCGCACCATGAAGGCGGCGCAGGAGCTGTACGAGGGTATTGACGTGCAGGGCTACGGCGCCATGGGTCTTATTACCTATATGAGAACCGATTCGCTGCGCATCTCGCAGGAGGCGCAGGACGAAGCGGCAAGCTTCATTACCGAGCGTTACGGCAAGCAGTACCTGCCGTCGTCCGCACGGGTATATAAATCAAAAAACAACGCACAGGACGCGCACGAGGCAATTCGTCCCACCATGCCGTCCCTGTCGCCCGATAAGGTTAAGGACAGCCTGACAAGCGACCAGTATAAGCTGTACCGACTGGTGTGGGAGCGGTTTATCGCGAGCCAGATGGCAACCGCGCTGCTCGATACCGTGTCCGCCGACATCCTTGCCGCCGATTATCTGTTTAAAGCGTCCGGCTTCTCTGTAAAGTTTGATGGCTTTACCGTACTGTATGAGGAGGGCAAGGACGAAGAGACCGAGGATAACGCCATGCTGCCCCCGCTCGAGCAGGGTGAGGTGCTCAAACAGCGCGCCCTTGACGCAAACCAGCATTTTACCCAGCCGCCGCCTCGCTACACCGAGGCATCGCTGATTAAGGCGCTGGAGGAGAACGGCATCGGTCGTCCGAGCACCTATTCCCCCACCATCACCACCGTGATCTCGCGCGGCTATGTGGAGCGAGACGCAAAGGCGTTAAAGCCCACCGCACTGGGCGAGGTAACTACCAACCTGATGAAGGATCACTTTAAAAAGATTGTGGACGCCGAGTTTACCGCATCGATGGAAAAGAGCCTTGACCTTGTGGAAACGGGCGAGAAGCAGTGGGTAAGCATCTTAGAGGAGTTCTACAGTGATTTTGCACAAACGCTCGAGAATGCCGAAAAATCCCTGGACGGCACCCGCATTAAGGTGCCGGACGAGGAAACCGACGTGGTGTGCGAGCTTTGCGGGCGCAACATGGTCATAAAGACCGGGCGCTTTGGCAAGTTTTTAGCCTGCCCGGGCTTCCCCGACTGTAAAAACACCAAACGCATTGTGCAGGAGACCGGCGGCGTCTGCCCCCTGTGCAAGGGAAGAATCCTCAGCAAAAAGAGCAAAAAGGGCAAGCAGTATTTCGGCTGCGAGCACAACCCCAAATGCTCGTTTATGTCATGGGATATGCCCACGGGCGAGACCTGCCCCACCTGCGGCACGTCGCTCTTAAAAAAGACGGGCAAGGCGGGCAAAATCTACTGCGCAAACGAGAGCTGCACGTTTGAAAAGCCGCTCGAGCGCAAAACCGAGGATTAACGTCGCACCACGGTGCGAACAGATAAAAGGGAAGGGGAAAAGGCCGCATGACAGTAACCGTAATCGGCGCAGGGCTCGCAGGGTGCGAGGCCGCATACCGGTTAGCAAACGAGGGGCTTTTTGTCCGCCTTTACGAGATGAAGCCGCACAAGCGTTCCCCCGCGCACAAGCTCGATACCTTTGCCGAGCTGGTGTGTTCAAACTCACTCAAGGCACAGCGCACCGCGTCTGCGGCGGGGCTGTTAAAACAAGAGATGCGCCTGTTTTCCTCCCTGACGA
>JAEZQD010000145.1 GCA_023413185.1 Bacillota bacterium | reverse complement strand
TTACGCGGTCTATGTTGTCGTTGGGCACGTTGTTCGATTTTGCCTTGGCAATTAGATCGCGCAGCTTACCGTTTACAGTGGGGTCTGCACCGCCCTCGCGTACCGCTACGGCAATCTCTCTGCCTATTTTGGTAAATATCTTTGCCCGCTGCGCGTCAGATTTCTCTTTCCTGCGCTTGATGTTGCTCCATCGGGAATGTCCTGACATTCTAAAACCTCCAAAAAGTAAGCCTGCCACAAAGCCGGAAGTAAGCGGTGGATGCGCCGTCACAGGTGGCATGCGTAACACTAAATATACATTATTTTATCACAACGAGCCTGCCCGCACAATAGCACTTGCTGTTAAACTCGGTCAAGCAGCGGCAAAACGGGCTTACTGCGGCATAAACGACAGCAACCAAAGCGAAAAACGGGTTTACGAAAAATTTCGTCTCACATGATGCAGTAAAAGGCATGGTGGTGCGCACAGATTATATAGATAAATAGTAATGTTTGATTTTGGTTAAACAATGAGTTATAATTAAGGCAAAACCCCGCATTCTGACGCGGATTATGGCGAATAACGCCATGTACATATTAATGCTAGCCAATTAACGAAAGGGCGGAATGGTATGAAACGGTTTTCTTTGCGCGCAGGGTTGTTGATTTCTGCTGTGCTTATTTTCGCGGTTGTGACTGTGCTTGCGGGCTGTAATAGGGGAGAAATACCTACCACGCTGCCCGTTTCTTCCATCGCGCCATCCTCGCAGCCTGAGTCCTCCGAGCCGGAGAGCAGCTCCCAGGAGCAGTCCTCCTCATCCGAGCAAAGCTCGTCGCAGCCGGCAAGCTCCTCTAAGCCTGCGGCATCTACGGGCGGTTCGGGTACTTCGAGCACGTCCGCATCCGCCAAGGTATACTCCTCTGCGGTAACAAGCTCGAAGAAAGAGACCTTCCGCACCGTCAAGATTACCGCAAGCGGGGTATCGTTAAGCAACAAAACCGTTACCGGGGACCTTGTCATCGACAAAGGCGTTGGGGACGGCAACGTCACACTGCAAAACGTTACGGTGGGCGGTACCATCTATGTATACGGCGGCGGCGAGAACTCTGTGTATCTCGACAGCGTTACCGCGAAAAATCTGGTGAGCGCAAGCACGGTTTCGCGTCCGCGCATTGTGGCAAAGGGCGCAACCGTGATCGACAAAACACAGATTCGCTACGATACCCTGCTCGAGCACAACAAGCTAAACGCCACCGCCAGCGGCTTTACCTCTATCGAAACGGTCAAGACTTCGCAGCTGCTTACGGTGCTTAAGCTGTACAACATATCGATGAACAGCGTTACCCTTAACTACGACACCAACCTGTATCTTCTGGGTTCCTCCAGCATCGGCAGCGTAATAGCCAATAAGCCGTCCTACATTGAAGGCGGCGATAAGGTCGGGCTCTTGTTCTGCTACAGCAGGAATGTCAGAATCGATACCGCTCCCGCTCACATCGCGGACGGTTCAAACACCTATGAACCCCGCGTCGAGGATGAGACGGACAATGACGACGACAACACGCTTACCCCGCTCTCCGCGCCCAGCATAACCCGAAGCGGTGACGAGATTCGATGGAGCGCGGTTTCCGGCGCGTCAAACGGATATGAGGTGCGGGTGAACCTTCTGGGCTCCACCATATACGTATACAAAACGCTTTCCTCCGGCACCCGAGTAATTGATATTGCAGAGTTTTTAGATGAGAACGCCGCGCCCACCGGCACCTATCAGGTGCGCGTCGCCGCGCGGTCTACCTCCACAAGGGATGCCTCCGCGTACAGCAATACCATCAGTGTGCCCTGTACCTCTTCGCACCCCGCGCTTTCGCTCACAGCCCCGACGTTTGACGGCACGACTGACATTGCAAAGTTTGTCGCGTCGTGGACGGCAACGGGCGCTACAAAGGGCTACAATGTAACCGTTTCAACCAATACCTCGCACACCAACAAAAAGCTCGATGCCAACCTGCCCGCAGGGGCAACCACCACCCTGGACCTGCGCGCGGCAATGGGCACCGGTTTTGTGCCCCTTGTGACCGCGGAGCCCTACTATGTGCGTATCACCACAAAATCCGCGTTTGAGCAGCTTAGCGTGGTCGGGCAGTTCACCGTATCAAGGGCTCTTACCCCGACAAACGTCGCCTATAACGATACGACCAAAAAGCTGACATGGGACGCGATGCTCGGCGTGACCCAGTACAGTGTGACCATAAACGGTACTTCACAGACCGTCACAGGGGCGCATGAGCTTGACCTGAGCAATAACACAACCTATCCCGCCGGTTCGTACACCGCGGGGGTCGCTTCACTTGGCAACGCGGGTAATGTACTCAACTCCAATACCAGCATTATAAGCGGCGGTTTTACAAAAACAGCTACCCCGCTTCCGACCTTTACTGCACCCTCAAACGTTACACTTAATCGCGATACGCAGAACGATATATTGAATCTCAGCTTCACTGCGGCAACAGGTGCTTCTACTAGTATCACACATACCGCAACACTTTTCAAAGACGGTGAAGCGTTAAGCGGCGCTACTAATGTGACCGTTACAGAAACTTCTCATAGCTTTACGATAACCCAGCACGGCAGCTATACCGCGACGGTTACCGCGCATGCCGACGGCTATGCCGACGTGTCTGCAACGTCCAGCGCGTATGTGGTTGCGGCCAATGACCTTCTGTTTGCTCGGGGCAGAGGAATAGAGGGAGATCCCTATCTCATCAGTACAGCGGAAGAGTTTCTCAATATCGCTAGCGTAACTGGCAACGGACAGTATTACAAGCAGACTGAGTTGTTTACCATCGATGCTGCCCACCGCATTACCGGAACGTTTGCGGGTCACTATGACGGCGACAACAAGACAATAACCATATCAATTACAGCTGCTGAGACAGATAACGTCGGACTGTTCTCGATCATTGGCACAGGAGCATCCGTAAAAAACATTGCAATCTCTGCGACCTCCTCCGTCGTTGGCAGGACAAACGTCGGCATGATTGCAGGCACAAACAATGGCACGATTCAAGACTGTATCGTTGCTGATAACACCACATCCTCCGTCACCGGCACAAGTTACGTCGGCGGCATCTGCGGGTCGAACGCCGGCACGATACAAAACTGTATCTACCGTGGTTTGCTATATGCGACAGGCTCTCCCGACAACACGCTTGTCGAGGCATTGCGAGAAAGCTTTGGCTTAATCTGCGGTGTCAACATCAGTACAACACAAGAAACAACTGCTGTTGAATCAAGCAATACTATTACCGGAGCAACTTACACTTCAATCGGTGCGGTTGGCACAGCTCCTGAACCAGATCCCGCCCCAGACGGTGCCGGACCCGGCATGGACGGCGTGTCTGCCATCATGTCCAGCAGACTGGCGGGCTGGCTTCCCGCCTAAAAGCAGAATATCCGCGGTCGGTACGCAATAAAAATAGTTGCGGGCGGCGCACAATTGCTGTATAATATATCCAGCGCACGAAATAATGCGCAAACCCCGCTGAAAATGGCAGTGTTTGCGCATTTTAGCCTTATAATTCAAGCGGTCGATAATGCTTGACAGAGCGTTCAATCACACGCAAAAGAAAGGCGGACAAAACGATGAGGACAAGGATGATCTATTCGGTGATGGGTGTTGTCGCTGTTGCGGGGCTATTCCTGTTTAGCGGCTGTACCATCGCCGAGAAGGCGCCCGATAGCTATCTGACCGAGGAGTACTATGCCGTACCGGCGCTTGCGGTGGTGGCACAGCCCGCGGACGATACCGCCGCGCTGCCCATGTCCTTTAACCGCACAACCGCCGAACCGGTAAAGCCCGCCAAGGGCAAGCCGCCCAAGCCGGTACATATCGACACCGCAGCGGTAGCGGCGCAGTCCGCCGCGTCGTCTGCGGCATCCTCCGAGCCGAGTGCGGAGGATAAGACCTACACCGAGACGGTCACCGACGACAAAAAGGCGACCTATAAAAATGTGGAGATCTCCGCCGCCGATGTGGTGCTTGAGAATAAATACATCACAGGCAACCTGACGGTTACCATTGATGCGCTGTACTCGCTAACCCTGATTAACTGCAAGATAGACGGCGAGCTGATTGTTAACTCTCCCTATCTGTACGAGCTGAGTATGGAAAACTGCCTGATAAAGACCCTGCGGCTTGCTACGGGCGACTACATTGACGTGGAGCTGGAGGGAAGGGCTGTAATCGATGAGACTATCCTTATGTCGGGAACCATGGCGTCACTGTATGCGTATAACATCGAGCACAGCTATTCCGGCTATAAGACCATTACCCTCGCGAAGAGCGCAAAACCCATGGAGCTTACCCTGTATGGTGTAAGCTGCAAAACACTCACCGTCAATTCCGATAGCGAGGTCACCCTTTCAGATAGCAATCCATCCTATGTTGAGGCGTTTATTGCAAACGCGCCGGTTACGGTGCAGGGTGCCGCGCGCATCACCAAGTGTTACATTCGCTCAAAAGATGTGGTGCTGTACGGCGAACCCTATGAACTCATTTACGACAAGGCAAAATTCACGGTGGAGTTACTGTAAACCGATAACACGAATACAAAAGCCCAACCAATCGGTTGGGCTTTTTGAAATTGCTCTTACCAAAAATTGCGCTGACTATGTATTGCGAATTGTTTTATTGGTGTGCTTTCTTGAACTCCTTCACAAGAAGATAGGTGCAATACACCCCGCATATCAGTAAAATCAGGTCTTCATATGCGTTAAACAGAATGGACTTGACCCCCGTTAACCCCCAAACCGCCAAAAGCGCCAGCAACAGCTTGTTTTTCTTTTGATATCCCGAATAGACTGCGATGCTAAGGCTAATGATGGGGCAGGGCATGATATGGGTTACCATGCTCGGGAACTCGTTGCCCAAAAGCAAAGAAACCACGGGATAAAGCACGAACATTAGCAGCAATACCATTTGCCAGATGCCGGGTCTTTCCAGCCTATCATTTCGGTTTTTTATACTCTCGAACAGAAACAGACCTCCGCAACACAGATATAGGGGCAATGCGAAGAACCATTGAATGCTCTGCGTGCCAAATGCGCCAAAGAACACAACACCTATGTATAGGTTAGATATCCCCAAAGCCAGTTTTGCACACCAACCTACCGTGCCGGTATAAGAAAGCGTCAATGCCACAGCAAGAACAGCCAGTAAGACGATCTGCATTGATACGGTTTGCGTGTTATATGCGCCAATCACATCCCAAAACGCCTGTGCATCCAATTCGGACATTCCCCCCTAGGCTGACTATACACAACACTTGTCATTTTATGATATCGTACCATATTCTACATAAATAATAAAGACATAGGCTTTCCTTGGCAGGAAGCTATGTCTTTATGCGAGCTCCTCGGTATTACGATATCATGGTATCTTTTAGTGCGCTTAAGTTGATAACAACTTGAGGTATACCATGAGCTTTGTTAATCTTGCAATTTATTCTTAAAATTATTCAAGCTTTCATTTAGGGCTTTCGTGTCTCTTTGCTGCTCAAACTGAAATGCAATAAGCATCATTGAACAGCCGATAACCATAACAGCAGCAAATACCCATGAGATCATATTCGGTAAATCGTAAAACCAATTTCCAAAATGAGCGACAGCACCAATAACTCCGCCGGACAGAATAAGCCAAATTAGAGATCGCGGAAAGATAATTCGTTTAGAAAAATCCGTACTGTCTGGAAGTATAAACACCTGCGCTAAAGCAGTAAAAATGCTAACCCCCATAATTTGCAGCAAAGTAAAGAAGCCAAGGCTATCGCTGCCTAAACAAAAGTTAATCGCACTTACCAAAATAGCAATCGCCATAAAGTATAGTCCCATATACAGCTTTGCATTTAATGCCCAAAGATAAAAACTCTTAAAGCCTTTCATAAGTAACCCTCATCTTTCTTTTATAAGCTCTCTTAGCTTGCTAGCGTAGTGACGAGAAATCATAACCTTTTCACCACTTGAAAGAGTTGCTAAAATGCTTCCGCTTATCTCGCTTTTTAATTTGTCGAGCTTTTTTATGTTGATAATCGTATTTTTTGAACACCGAAACAGTGTTTTACACTGTGCCTGTAGCTCTGTAAGGGATAGCGTTGTGGTAAACATATCATCCGCAGTATACACAAATACTTTTCGATTGACATACTCACAGTAAATGATGTTTCCTGTTTCAACAAAAGCTCGCGAGCAATCCTTAGTTACAAGTACCTTTTCATTCATTGTTTCAAGAAACTGCTTTAGTCTCGTTACTTCCTCGCTATTTGGATTTGCACAACGTATAAGAATCTCAATTTCTAAATTGTTACCCTGTTCAGTAACTACTATCAAATTAGCACCTCCCTCTGTGATTAAAGTATATGTGAGCAGAATAGTTTTTTCAATACGCGATGACACAAGTGGTATTATTCTATGTCTAAGTGACAGAAAGCCAACGCGTTCAGTTAAGGCATTCCTGTTACGCCCTGTCTCGGCGTGAATATCTGGGTGATCTTCTTTGGAGCATTGCATTTGCATCGGATGGAATTTCTTGTTGTGGTACTATACCAGTATTCGAATAACGGCGTTGTCAATCCCTTGTAATAATATACAAAACATGATATTCTAACAATAAAATCACTTTAACGAGGGGAGCATCAATATGAAAAGCGGCATCGGCATTTCATTTATCATTTGCTTACTCGTTCTTTGTTTGTTCGCGTGCGCGTACAACGAACCTGAACCGGAAATCACGGAACGAATCGTTTTGGGCTTTGCACAGCTAGGCGACGAGAGCGAATTTCGAACGTCGTCATCAAACGATGTCAAAAGAGCCGCGGAGCAGGCGGACATCCAGCTTATATTTGAAAATGCCCAACAAAAGCAGTTCAATCAAATCAAGGCAATACGGTCGTTTATTCTCAACGGCGTGGATGTGATTGCGTTCTGTCCGATTGTGGAAGAAGGTTGGGACAATGTACTTCAAGAAGCAAAAGCCGCGGGAATCCCGGTGATATTGGTGGATCGTTACATCAAAACGGAGGAGGAAGGACTTTACTGCGCATTTATTGGGTCGGATTTCAACAGGGAAGGCGTCCGTGCCGCAGAATGGATGGTAGAACGGTTCAGCGACAAAAACGAGACTGTCAGAGTAGCTGAAATAAGCGGAACGGAAAATTCTTCTCCGGCAATCGGTCGGTACGAGGGATTGCGCTCCGTGTTTGCACAGAATCCGAAATTTGAGGTGGTTATATCTGTTTCTGGCGATTTTATGCATTCAAAAGGCAAGGAGTGCATGGAAACCATATTAAGGGCATCGCCGGACATCGACGTAATTTTTGCGCACAACGACGATATGGCTCTGGGGGCGATTGAAGCGTTGGAGGAGCACGGGATTGTTCCGGGCAAAGACATCATGATCGTTTCTGTAGACGCTCAAAAATCGGGGCTTGAAGCCCTGAAGCAGGGAAAGATCAATTGCATCGTCGAATGCAACCCCTATATCGGCGACGACCTGATGGAACTGGTCGCAAACATAGCCAACGGCATACCGATTCCCGCGCACACATACGTCAAAGAGAGGGTATTCACCGACAAGGATGATTTTGGCACGCTGCCGGTACGGCAATAACTCGGAAGCAGGTGGTTTTCACGATTAAACGTCTTTACAGATCGCTCAATTTTAAAAATACCGTAATAGGAAAAATCATTTTGCTTGTTGGCATGATGTTCTTGCTGTTTTTGACACCTGTAGTCTTCCAGACCTATACGGCGTTTAATCAGGCGCGGTCATACCGAGATATTATCAATAACATCACCTATGCAAATCAGCTGGCCACAGACGTTAACACCAATATCGAGCCTGTTGCATGGAATATTGTCGCGGGCAAGGTGGACTTTAACGAAAGCGGAATCCTGCCCATGATTTCCGATATCAGAGAGAGAATGAGCACCATCAAAAACAACACCTCCTCGGTAGATAACCGAGGGATTATGGAAATATCCCTGCGGGCACTGAACACCCTGGAAAACTATTTAATCAGGCTCAGGACGCAGATCAATGCAAAATACCCCGTCGCGGAAAATGAGCAGCTTCTTGAAGAGATTCGGGTATGCGTCGCGGGCATAAATGACCTGTTGCAGGAGTTCTCGTCCAAGCAGGCCATGGAGGTTTCGGCGCTCAACGAAAAAATGTACCGTCAAAGCTATGCCGGCTTTCTCTTCAACATTCTGCTGACGGCGACCACCATACTGGCAAGCGCGGCTATGTTTTTAAACATTATTCAAAAAAGCGTAGAGGAACAGAAGCAGCGACAGATGCTGGAGTATAAGCTTTTGCAGCAACAGATCACGCCGCACTTCCTGTACAATACGCTCGATGCAATCATATGGTCTGCAGAGGCCGACGACACGGCTTCTGTCATTACCCTGGTCTCATCCCTTTCCTCTTTTTTCAGAACCTCCTTAAGCAAGGGCGTCGACTTTGTTCCGATTTCAAACGAGGTGGAACATATCAAGAGCTATCTGACTATCCAGCAGATGCGTTACAGCGACGTTTTGACCTATGAAATTGATGTCGATGAAGGGTTCAGCAACCAAGTCATCTTAAAGCTTCTGCTTCAGCCACTCGTCGAGAATTCACTTTACCATGGGATAAAAAACACCAGGGAGCGGGGGAAGATTACTGTTTCTGTGAAAAAAGTGGACGGGAAAGTCCGCTTTACGGTCGCCGACAACGGGATTGGAATGACACAGGATAGGCTTGCCGAGGTGAAACACAACCTGTACACAGGCGGTGAAAAAGGGTACGGCCTGTTTAACGTGAACAGGCGCCTCAAGCTTTATTACGATCTTGCACAAGGCCTTGAAATACAGTCCGAATACGGAAAAGGCACGGAAGTCAGCTTTATGTTGGATATATTGTGATATTCCTTACTCATCTATGGGAGGGGCATTCTATGTATAAGGTCTTTTTTGTCGACGATGAAGCCGCAATGCGCGCCGGATTACGAAACAACATGAACTGGGAAACCTCCGGATTCGCTTTGGCGGGCGAAGCGCCGGACGGCGAAATGGCTCTTTCACTTATGCAGGACATCATTCCGGACATCCTGATTACTGACGTTAAAATGCCCTTTATGGATGGCATAGAGCTTGCAAGGCGAACAAGGAAAACCATGCCCTGGGTCAAGATTATCATTCTCAGTGGTCACGACGAGTTCGAGTACGCAAGGCAGGCTATCACAATCGGTGTCGAGGAGTATCTGGTAAAGCCTGTCACATCCGCAAAGCTGTTTGAAACCCTAAACAGGGTAGCGGCAGAAATAGAAGAGGAAAAAGAGAAACAAAGAATTGGGCGCGATAGTATCCTCAATATTAAAGGCATTAGCGTGAGCGGGCTAATTCCGGTTACGGAGGCAAACGAGACCCCCGTGATCGATAAGCTGCGCTATATCTCAAAGCAAGATATTCCCGGATGGCTGGATGAGTACCTGGGGCAGTTCGACGAGGCTATAATACAAACGCTTGTTTTCATCAACTATATGCTTGTAGACATCTTGAATAAAGTATCGAAGCTGATTGAGGAAATGGGCGGAGACCCAAGGCGCATACTTTCCGGGTATTCAGACACGGGAGTGCTGTCGGATGCGTTTACAAACCTTGAATACGCCAGAAAAATATTATCCTCTATATTGGAGGAAATGATTGAGTTGCGGGATACCGTAGCAAGCTCCAAGTACAGCGACGTGATCCGCAAGGCGCGGGAATACATACATGAGAATTATCGCAAGTGCGATATCTCTCTTCACTCGGTCGCCAAAGAGGTTAATGTCTCGCCCAATTATTTCAGCATGATATTTTCTCAGGAAACAGGCGAAACCTTTATCAATTACGTGACTAGAGTCCGGCTGGAACAGGCGAAAATCTTGATGAAGACCACCAAAATGAGAACGTCCGACATCGCATATGAGGTAGGGTACAACGATACCCACTACTTTAGTTATGTCTTTAAAAAGAATGTGAATATGACACCGAAAGAATTCAAAAAAGAATAAATGGTATCTTATCATAGTACATCCCATTGATCGCAAAAAGGTTTCACAGCTTGAAGAAGCGGTCCCTATTTTCACCCAGTAAACCGCATTGCGGGATATTCTACAATATGATTGTTAAAATCGTAAGAATTCTTACATATTAAATAAAAAATTCTATGTTATTTTCACATGATTTCTTATACAATGTAAACAATACCCAATATTGTATAGGAGGATATTTTATGAAAAAAATTATTGCGCTTATTCTTGTTGCCGTGATGGCACTTGGCATGGTGTCCTGCACCGCGGGACAGACTCCGGCGCCTGCTAATCCTTCGACGCCAGAAGCGGCTGAACCGGCAGCTCCCGCTGAGCCGGAAGCGGCAGAATTGATTAAAGTCGGCATCATCAACAACCCACCCGCGGAATCCGGCTATCGCGAAGCGAATGTTAAGGATTTCGAGACTGTTTTTACAACCGAAAACGGCTATGATGCAAAAACCTACTACAGCATTAACAATGACGAACAGCTTAATGCAGCCCAGCAGTTTATTACTGATGGTGTGGATTACTTACTTATCTCCGCCGCCGCAACAGACGGTTGGGATGCTACTCTCAAGTCTGCTCAAGAAGCAGGCATCAAAGTCTTTTTGTTTGACCGTATGATCAACTGCGATGAAAGCCTTTATGAGAGTGCTGTCGTTTCCGACATGGCCAAGCAGGGCGAAACCGCCGTTGCGTGGCTGAAAGCGCAAGCCCTTCCTGAATACAACGTGGTTCACATTCAGGGCGCCATGGGCTCTGACGCTCAGATTGGTCGTACCGGTGCGCTTGATGCTGAGTTTGCTGCCGGAACAATGAAAAAGATAGTGCAGCAGACCGCAACATGGGACGAGGCCGAAGCCAAGAAAATCGTTGAATCCGTTATCAATTCCGGTGAAAAGTTCAACGTTATCTATGCCGAGAACGACGGTATGGCTAAGGGCGCTGTCGCCGCTCTTGATGAAGCTGGCATTACCCATGGCGTTGATGGTGACGTTGTAATCATGGGCTTTGACTGCAACAGATGGGCGCTTAGGGAACTGCTTGCAGGCAAGTGGAACTATGACGGTCAGTGCAGCCCCTTCCAGGCGTCTGTAATTGATAACATGATTAAAAATGGCGCTACTCAGAAGAAAGTAATTTCGGAAGAAAAGGGCTTTGATGCCAAGACACTTACCCAGGCTGACATCGATACCTACGGTCTCGGCGAGTAATAATCAGAGCTATACTCAGCAAACTTCAAAACGAAACCGTTTTGAACCGCACGAAAAACCGTGCGTCGCCCACAAATGTGGGCGGTTTGTGGAGTCTATAGTCAACAAACACGCCATCAGGCGTGCGGTGGGAAGTACCTGCCGCTTGAAAACAGGGACTGTTTTCAAGTTTATTGACTATATATAAATACCCCGGGGACAATACCCCATTCACGGGGTGCGGGTATGTGGATGATATCCGCAAACCCGCACCCCGTGCTTTTTAGTAAGACGCGTAATAACAGGAAACACACTAACATATAAAGGTGGAATGTTTGATGCACGACGACTACGTCTTATCCATGCGGAAAATATGCAAAGCTTTTCCGGGTGTGCGGGCATTACATAATGTAGATTTCACGCTCCGCAAAGGTGAAATACGCGCCCTTATGGGCGAAAACGGTGCCGGAAAGTCAACCTTGATCAAAGTTCTAACCGGGGTTTATCATAAGGATGCCGGTCAGATTAACATAGCAGGCATGGACAAAGAAATAACGATCAGGGCGCCACGTGAAGCGCAGAGTTTAGGTATAAGCACAGTTTATCAGGAGATTATGCTTTGCCCAAACCTGACCGTGGCGGAGAATATGTTCGTCGGGCGTGCCGGACACGGCTTTGTCAATTGGCGTGCCATGGAGAAAAAAGCCGGCGAGATCCTTAACAACCTCAACATTCCTGCAAGGGCTACCCAACAGCTTGCCAGCTGTTCATTGGCAGTACAGCAAATGGTCGCCATTGCCCGCGCCGTTGATATGGAGTGCAAGATTCTGATTTTGGATGAACCGACATCCTCTCTGGATGATCAGGAGGTCGAAAAGCTCTTTTCTCTTATGCGCAGTCTGAAATCCCGCGGTGTCGGCATCGTTTTTGTTACACATTTTCTTGAACAGGTATATGAGGTGTGTGACGGGATAACGGTGTTGCGCAACGGCGAACTCGTTGGCGAATATCACGTCGATGAATTGCCGCCCGTTGAGCTTGTTGCAAAGATGATGGGCAAGAAGCTTGAAGATCTGTCCGAGCTGCACAAGCAGGAGCTTTCACCCCTCGATACCAAGAGTACGCCATTCTTTGAGGCGCATGAGCTTTCCAGCGCGGCCGGAGTAAAACCTTTTGACTTTAAAATCAACAAGGGCGAGGTCAATGGATTTGCCGGTCTTCTCGGTTCCGGACGCAGCGAAAGCGTTCGTGCGATTTTTGGTGCCGATAGGATCACCGGCGGCAAGGTTCTGATAAATGGAGAAGCCGTCAGAGTGACCAGACCCATTGAAGCGATGAATCACGGAATCGCATATCTGTCTGAAGACCGCAAACGCGACGGTCTCATAGCGGATTTGTCGGTACGGGACAACATCATTCTTGCGTTGCAGGTCATGAAGGGCTTTTTCAGGCCGTTATCCACGACCGAGGCGGAAGCCTTTGCCGATGAATACATAAAGCTACTGGGCATCAAAACCGCGTCAGCGGATACGCCGATCAAATCTCTTTCGGGTGGCAACCAACAAAAGGCTATACTGGCCCGATGGCTGCTCACGCACCCGAGTTACCTTATACTGGATGAACCCACGCGAGGCATAGATGTCGGAACAAAGGTGGATATCCAAAAACTTGTGTTAAAGCTTGCCGCAGAGGGTATGAGCATCACATTCATCTCGTCAGAGATAGAAGAGATGGTTCGCACCTGCTCGCGGCTCATTGTTATGAAGGACCGCAATATTGTAGGTGAGCTAAGCGGCGGTGAGGTAACGCAGGAGAATATAATGCGCACAATCGCAGGCGGACAAGACGATTTGGTGCATACTGATGCGGGGGAATTGGTTAAATGAATAAATTCAAAGAGTTAATGCTTAAAAATTCAAGATCTCAACTGATCATTCCGTTACTCGCCCTGTTCGCGCTAATCGTTTTTAACCTAATCAGAGATCCAAGTTTTTTTTCCATTGAACTCATAGAAAACTCTTACGGGAATGCCGTTCTGTCCGGCAATCTTTTAAGCATTCTCAACGGGGCATCTGAGCTTGCAATTTTAGCGATGGGAATGACACTGGTTACCGCTGTCTCAAAAGGGCAGGATATCAGCGTGGGTGCCGCCGCGGCAATTGCGGGCAGCGTTTTTGTCAAAATGCTTCTAGTAGGTGAAATCAGCTGGGGCAGCATCCTCGGTGCGTTTTTGGTGGCTTGTGTTGTCGCTATGCTCTTTGGCGCATTCAATGGCACCTTGGTTGCGGTATTCAAGGTTCAGCCGATGATTGCGACGCTGATTCTATTTACTATCGGACGATCGATAGCTTATTGGATCAATGGGGGCGCTACTCCAACAATCTTTAACGACAAGTTGACCTATTTAGGGAGCTTTATTCCAGGCATCCCGATTCCCACTCCGATTTTTGTGGTAGTCATATGCGCGGCTGTTTTTGCCCTTGTCTTAAAGTTTACAAACCTTGGTCTTTATTCGCAGGTGGTGGGAATCAATGAAAAAGCCGCCCACTTAAACGGGATCAATCCTATTCGTATCAAATTGCTGGCATATGTGCTGTTGGCACTCTGCGTCGCCGTTGCGGGCTGTATCAATGTAGCAAAGCTGGGATTGATAAACCATGAAACCATTCTGATAGGGATCGAGATGGATGCCATTCTGGCGGTGGCCATTGGGGGCAACTCGCTGGGCGGTGGAAAGTTTAAAATGATTGGCTCTGTAATAGGCGCATATGTGATTCAGGGATTGACAATTACACTTTATGCCATGAAGGTTTCTTCAACCGATGTAAAAGCCTATAAAGCGATTGTTATCATAGCGATTGTGGTCTTAGGCTCGCCAAAAGTGAAGAAAATCGCCAATCAGCTATTGGGCAGGCTGCTCAATAGTAAAAAGGCGTCTTTGGTCGTGGAGGAAGTATGACATGTTAAAAAACAACACCTTATCAGCCGGCATAACCGAGCGCAAGCGCAAAGAACCTCTTACCGATACCAATCTGCTGTTAACGATAACGATAGGCATATTCTTCGGAATGTACATACTGGCTATGTTCAATCTGCGCGGGGGCTTTCTAAACCCCCAGCAGTTTCTCGACATATTCAATAACAATGCGTCGCTTATTATTGTATCCTGCGGTCTGACTATAGTTATGATTGCAGGCGGCATCGATATTTCGGTGGGCGGCATCATTGCATTGGTGACGATGTCCAGTGTCGTCTACCTGAATGGCAACGGCGGAAGTGTGCTGGGCTCCTTAGCCTTGTCGTTGGGTATTGGAATCGCATTTGGGCTCATACAGGGGTTTCTGGTAGCGTATTTAGAGATTCAACCTTTTATCATCACCTTGGCAGGCATGTTTTTTGCAAAAGGGATGACGACCATTGTAAGCGTTAATCCACTCACGGCCAAACATGAGACATTTCTGGCGCTTAAAGATATGCGGTTAGAGATCCCGTGGAAGTGGCTTGGCTCTTACGGCAAAGCAGGTAATTTTATCCCGGCAAGGATAGAACTTGGAGTAATAATCGCGCTGGTAGTAGTGCTGGCTGTTTTTATTATTCTAAGATGGACGAAGTTCGGGCGCAACCTTTATGCCATCGGGGGTAGCAGCCAAAGCGCCTTGATGCTCGGCGTAAACGTAAAACGCACAAAGTTTTATTCCTACCTTCTTTGCGGGTTATTATCAGGAATAGCGGGTTATGTTTATCTTTTACATACCGGAGCGGGCAACGCCTCAAATGCCACCATGTACGAAATGAAAGCAATCGCGTCGTCCATTATTGGCGGCACTCTGCTTACCGGCGGTGTTGGCAATGTTATCGGCACACTTTTCGGTGTACTCACGCTGGTATCAATCAACTCCATTGTTGTTGCTTCCGGGCTTTCAAAGCCATGGTGGCAGAGTATAACCACCGGTGCACTGCTTTGTTTCTTTATTCTGCTTCAGAGCGTAGTCCTATCGCGCCGGGGCAAAGGTGGTTTCAAACTTTTGCTTCCCAAATGGTTAAAGTTTCGGGGTGCAGTGAACAAGGACAGTAAGACCTAAGGGGATACAAAAATGGTCATGCATGACCCGTGCTGCCGTATAGATTAAGCAAGCAAAAAATCCAAGATGTATAAGGCTTTGAGCTTTGTCGTGATACATTTTTATAACTGCCACAATTAATACAATATCAAAAAATAAAAGAAAACACACAACGGACTATCCCCTTTCATCGGGATAGTCCGTTGTGTGTTTTGATTTAGCAAAGTGTTATAATTCTTGAAAAATCATGATTTGGTGCCGGCGGTGGGACTTGAACCCACACGGTGTTGCCACCAACGGATTTTGAGTCCGTCACGTCTGCCATTCCATCACGCCGGCTTATAGCTTTTATATTATATATGATTCCACGCTCAAAATCAAGAAGAAAAAAGCTGTTTTCATCGCAAGGTACAAAGGTATTGTTATTTTTGTGCGAATCAGGTACAGTAAAAGCAGTGTTTTACAACATCGCACGCGTTGATAGCAATGCGGTGCGAGGCGAATGGGATAAAGGAGTTAGAAGGATGTTTGATGTAGTGGCAATCGGCGAAAGCCTGATTGATTTTACCCCCAGCGGGGAAAACGAGCTGGGGATGCAGCTATTTGCCCGCAATCCGGGCGGCGCGCCCGCAAACGTGCTTGCCATGAACGCAAAGCTAGGCGGAAAAACCGCGTTTATCGGCAAGGTTGGCAGGGATGAGTTCGGCGCGTTTTTGAAAAAAACCATGTCGGATGCCGGCATTGATGTGACGGGACTGGTCGAGACGGGCGACGTTCCCACCACGCTTGCGTTTGTGCAGCTTAGCGAAACGGGCGACCGTTCGTTTACCTTTTACCGCAAGCCGGGCGCAGACGTTTGTCTAACGCAGGACGAGGTAAGCGAAACACTGCTAAAAAGTTGCCGAATATTCCACTTCGGTTCGGTGTCGTTGACCGACGAGCCATGCAAAACGGCAACCCTTTACGCCGCGCATAAAGCAAAACAGGCGGGCGCAGTCATCAGCTACGACCCGAACTACCGCCCCTTGCTGTGGAACGGTGAACAAAGGGCAAAAGAGGAGATTCTTAACGCGCTGCCCCTCGCAGACATCGTCAAGGTGTCGCAGGAGGAGATGACACTGCTCACGGAGGAAACCGAGCTGAGCAAGGGTGCGCAGGCGCTTGCGCGGCATGGTGCCGTCGTTGTGCTCATTACCCTCGGTCCCCAAGGAGCGTTCTATTATACCCCCGTGGGCAGCGGCTTATTGCCCACCTATGACGTTAAAACCGTGGATACCACAGGCGCGGGCGATGCCTTTCTCGGAGCACTGCTCTACCGCGTCGCGGATAAGACGCTGACGCAGCTAACGAAAATGACGGCCGATGAGTGGAACGATATCATCGCGTTTGCCAACGCCGCAGGCAGCATGACCACAACCGCAAAAGGGGCGATCCCCGCCATGCCGACCTTGCAACGGATTAATCGCTGTATGCGTGAGGTGAAAACACTTTAGGTCGGTTTATATCGCAGATTGGACGCGCGTTTTTGTGCTTTGCAATAAGAAACGGCATCCCCCGACGCGTTACTTGATACGCAGGGGGATGCCGTTGCCGCTATAGCCGTTCTCAGCCCGACACAGCGGGGCTGATCCGATGTGTTGACCGCTTTTTCATTTTTATTGGGTAGCCAAGCCCCTGAATGACAGTGAAAAAATTAAAGCTCTTTTTATATACGGCAAACCCAACTTTGTCGTACAGCGACTTAGCCGTAACGTTTTTTGACAGCACCTCCAGATGGCATTCATCATAGCCGGGCAACCGGCACGCAAATTCCAAAAGGGCAGAAGCAATCCCCTTGCCGCGCAGTGTTTCGTCGGTGGTCAGATAGTCGATATATAGTTCATTATCGTTCATTACCGCGGGCGTTTCGCCCATACTCCGAAGCATACGGTACAGCATGGCACCCTTTTGTTGCCCGAATATGTGTCGGCACTTTTCCAAGTTAAAACGAAACACACGTTTTTTGTTGGTGCCAAGGGCAAGCACACCCACAACCTTGTTATGGTACAGGCACACATATATCATAGAATAATCAAAGGCCTCGCTAAACAGCGCTTCAAGCTCCGAGTCTTCCTTTGCAAATGAAAAAACATGCCGAAATCCGTTTATAAACAGACGCACGGCTTGCTGCCGGTATTCTTCATCCGAGTTGTCTAAGTGCATAAAAGTAAGCTCGTCCATTTTATTACCTCGCAGAACGTTGTTGTGTTTGCCCCATATGACTAGTTGTGGTGTGGTGTTTTACCGACACTACTCCATCAGGGCATTCTCAATTGCGGTGTTTGGGTTAATAAACACACCGCCCACCGACATGCCAAAATGCAGGTGCGGACCGGTGGAAAATCCCGTTGAGCCAACGGTGCCGATGACATCCCCCTGCGTTACCATATCGTCTGTTTTCACCCGCAGAGAGTCCATATGGTAATACCATGTTTTCAGACCAAAGCCGTGCTCTATCAGCACCGTGTTGCCCGTCAGCTGAAGCTTTCCGGCGTACAGCACCCGCCCGGCACCCGATGCCTTTACCGAGCTGCCGCGTTTAGCGGCGATGTCAATACCGCTGTGTCGGGTGGTTGTCTGCCTGCCGTTTATCGAGCGGATCGAGCCAAACTCGGTGGTAAGCTTGCCGGATGCGGGCAGGATGAACTTGCCCTCAAAATACTTTTGTTCATCCCGCACGGCTTTAAGTGGTTCAATGGTACGGTCAAACTCGGCGTTTGCGTCGCTGTTGTCCACCGTATCGTCGGTAATATCCTCGTCTACCGTGAGATCCTGTATCTCAAACTGCTTGTCGTCTATGGTCATCTCATACTTCGCATAAGCGGTTTTGGACGAGAGCTCTAAGGTGTACGTTCCCGGCGCGTTGTGGTAGCTTAAAGGAAAGATACACACCCGACGTCCCTCGTAATCAAAGAACTGCGGCTTAAAGTTAAAGGGGGAGGTAACCGTAATCTCCTCCTCCGCGGCAAGCCCATCGGCGTAGATGATAAGCGCCTCACCGGGGTCAAGGGTATTGGAGCTGAGTGTGAAGCCTGCTTTTGGAGCGTAATCGACACAGAAGCGATAGGTTGCGTTGCCGAAGCAGTCGGTCAGTGCAGCCTCGCTCCACACGGCGTTTATTTCGTAGTCATATCGTCCGCCGCCCGACATACGGTAGTCCGAAAGTGCAGCGAGTGTACCATCAAACAGTGTTTTGCCGTCCCGCGTTACCGTCACCTGCGCGGTGTCTGGTTCGCTGGAGAACTTGATGATGGGCGCGTTGGGGGAGGCAAGCACATATTTATAGTCCTGCTCTGCGGTCACGGCGGGGGATTCATAATACCGTCCGTCCAGCCGCTTGTAGCTCCAGTCGCCCGCATCGGGAATCAGCACGCCCTGTTTATCGTCTGCCAGAATGAGGGCGGTAGGGAACTGCCTGTGCGTGTACAGCAGATTGAAATCATCCCCCGATAGCAGGGAAGACAACGCCGCGCGGTCAACCTCAAGATACCCCTTATCCCCGGTCAGGATGTAGGAATAGGACGACTCACTTGCAAATTCATAGATGCCAAGCACCTCGGCTGCGCCGGATTCGTGTTCCAGTGTCACCGTCACTCTGGGCGTTGGAATGCTAAGGGCGTCCACCTGTACCGTGCGTGCACTGTTGATAAGCGCCGCAAAGGAGCCGATCAGTGCGGGGTCGGTGATATACAGCTCGGTGTCTTCCAGCACAAACCCTGCGCCGGTCACCTTGCTCGCGTTCACAACCTCCTCGGTGCCAAAGCCGGAGGATAGATAGGAGCACCCACACAGCAGGGCGCACAACAATACACCGAGCAACCCCTCGTAAAATCTGCTGCGAATAAAAAGCCCTCCTTTATCTGTTTGTTTTCATGACGATATTTTACCATGATTTAAAGGTAAAGTAAACGAGTGCCACATGTGTCACAGCCGCATTCCACACCTAGAATAATAGGTAAACAAAGCAATTACACGGGGGATTTACCACTTTTTTTGATAAATATCCATGAAAAACGTTGCAATGCTTGCAAAATCCAGATTATACTGATAGAATTGTTGCCGAGATCGAATCGGGATGTGAATTTGCTCAAGATACGCAGCTTTTCCGTCCCAACATACGACTGCGGGGGGCGTCCTCGCAAAAATAACGGAGGATTCTATGTTTATAAAAAATAAAATATTCGCCCGCGTTCTGCTGGTTGCCGCCGCGTTTGTGCTTGCGCTGGCAGGCTGCAGTGTTGCGGAGGATTTAAGCGGCAGGCTGCAGGGGGGGCAGAAGCTTACCCCCAGCAGCACGCCTGCATCGTCTCAGAGCGAGGAGATGCAACACACGCAGCAGCTCAACGAGATTTTGCTGTACCCAAGCATTGGCGGGCAGAACACAACGCTCAGCGATGTGCTGCTCCAGTCCGCGACCATCAATCACAAGCGTATTTTTGACAGTCAGGTGCAATATCTCACCGAGAATACCGTGATGTCCACCAATATTATTCTTCCAACGGGTCACACCCTTTATGAGGATGAAAACGGCTACTTTATCTTTTCGGGGGAGGATGTCGCATACGTCAGGTCTGACTTAAACACAAGCATCGAAGACCCCGACAGCCCGCTGTATGACACAAGAGGCTTGCTGCACGATTGGCTTAATCTCAACGGGGACAGCCTCTACGATGAAAACGGCGTGCTGATCTCCTTTGACGATGCGTCTGTCTTTACACCGGCGGTTACGCTGCCGGTAAAATACAACAATCTGATTCTAAACGCCTACGATGCAACCGAGGTGCTCGACAGCAATAATCTTACGGTACCGCTCTCGGCTTGGGGAGTAACTTCGTTGTCTGACGCGAACAAGTTGTATGACTTGGCTGAGGATAAGGTAATGATTCGAAGCAAGCCATACGTTCCTGTCGTGCAGACCGACGCGCTCACCCTCTATTTTAACGGTACGGACGGGTTTATGATTGATGTTCATTCCCTCTCCTTGCCGCGTAAGGAGACCGAGCAGGGCACACCCGGCTTACTGGATTTTTCACAGATTGCTGTTGTCTCGGAACAACTATATACTGAAAAGCTCGGCGATATGGGGCTTGCGCCTAAGTTTGAGGTAAGCGACTTGACCGCGGGTAAATCTGTCACCGTCTACAATCCGTATTCCTCAAGGATCGAGGCGATTACCCCCATCGGCTTAGACGGTGAGGGCAACCTAACCCTTTCGCTCGATGCGCTGCGTGTCCTGTACGGTGCGCAGCTGATGCTTGACCCAAACACCGACTCAATGCACCTTTACACCGACCCGCTCTATCTTGGCTTGGTAGAGCATATACTCGGCAACGATATGCCGCTTTCATCCGCCCGTTATGTGAATGACGCTACGGCGGACAACACCTTTGTGCGCCAGCAGGAGCAGCGCAGAGCCAATAGCGGCTACCTGACAACACTTGCAACAACCGAGACGCAGCCTGGCGTACCCAAGCCCGTTATCCGCACACCGCGTTCGGGGCAGTTCGTTTATCCCGGCAGCAGCACAAAGATATGGGTTTCCTACTATAGAGGCAAGGGCGAGCCGGTATCGCTGCGCCCCACCATTCAAGGAGACTGGGTATGGAACGACGCCACAGGCTTTTGGGAGGGTGTCTCCCCATTAAGCGGCAAGATGGTGGTATGGCACCCCAGCTACGCCGCCGCATTTACCATTCGCTAGTCAATCTATATGGGTCATATTAAGTATAAAATGCCGTAAGGCGGAACGGATGTCGGTATGAATTACGAGTTTGATAAAAACGAGTTTGTTCTTTTTCAGGGAGACAGCATTACCGATACGGGCAGAAGCTATCTTGTGCGCGAAAGCCTTGGCGAAGGGTATCCTGCACATGTTGCAAAACTTCTTCGTGCGCGTTTGCCCGAGTACAACCTGCAATTCTTAAACAAGGGAGTGTCAGGAAACCGCATCTCCGATCTCAAACGACGGTTTCATCGCGACTGTCTTGGGTTGCATCCCTTTCCGTCCATCGTATCGATCTTTATCGGCATCAATGATACCTGGCGCATCTTTGATATGGGGCTTCCCAGCCCGATCGAGCGCTATGAGGAGATCTACCGCGAGCTGCTTGACCGCATCAAGGAGAAAAGCTCTTTTACCCGTTTTATCCTGCTCTCACCCTTTGTTTTGGAGGACAGCGAAGATAAACAGGAATGGCGCGAGGATGTGGACGCCCGCCGTATGGCGGTGGCGCGTGTTGCGCAGGACTATAACGCAAAACTTGTTAATGTTCAGCAGCTATTCGATGACGCGATGAAAGACACCGGCAACGGTCCCCTATACTACACCGTAGATGGGGTACACCCTACGCCGGAAGGACACGCGTTGATTGCTGAGAACTGGATTAAGGCTTTTGTCAAGGAATAGATCTTTACGCATCAGGATATGCATTATAATGGGCGGCAGGGTATGGTTCCTGCCGCCCATTGTTTATGCGCTGCGTTTTGTGTGTTATATTTTATTGCATAATTAACACAATCCATATACAATTAGAGTAAAGAAATCGTTTCTTCGCCAGAAATGCAGGAATGAAGGTGTTAGAATGGGTAAGCTTGCGATATTGGGTAATCACGGCTTTCATATGCCGCATGCGTTATCGATGCACCGGCAGGTGGTCGAACTCACCGGGCAGGCTCGCCCGCGCGTTGTGCTCATCCCCCTTGCAAGCGGCGACGACCCAGGCTATATCCGCTCATTTGAGCAGCTCTACCACGGCATGCTCGGGTGCCAAACAGACGTACTGCTGCTGCGCGGCGCGTTAGCGCCACCCGATAACGCAAAGGAGCTCATAGACAGCGCCTCCCTGATATTCTTTAGCGGGGGAGAAAATATTAGCGCAATTGCGCAGCTTAAGCGTATGGGAATTGCAGATTGGGTTGCCGCAGCATACCGGCACGGTGCCACAGCGGCAGGAGAGGGTCTTGGAGCCACGTTTTTGTTTGAGGGCGGATATGCTTACAGCATCAGCGGCGTTGGCATAGAGACCCCTATCGTCGTCACACTGCAGGGCATGGGTTTTGTGCATGGCGTACTGTGCATTGGGGCACAAAACAGCCAGATTGCCGAGGAGTTTGCGGCATCTATGATGGGCAAGAATAATCTGGGCTTTTTGCTTAATACGGGTAACGGACTGTTTATAAAAGATAACACCTACCACAACCGTGCCTTTTTAGGCGAGGCATTGTTCTATCGGGTTATAGCAACCGATTCCTTTGCCGATTTTGCTCCGGTGTTCAGCGAGACATCCTTGCCGCTTTCACACCTGTATGAAGGCGAATCCACAGGTGTTGTATTAAACGATTACGAGCAAAACCGCCACAGGTAAAGCCGTATCAATCCTTAGCAGACTAAAAAATGCAATAAAAAAACTACCCGGATACGGGTAGCGTTTTTATTGCATTATTGGGTTGTAGCCCATTAAACGGCACGAGTTACCTTGTTTGAGCGCAGGCAGCGCGAGCAAGAGTGAATGTGGCACGGAGTACCGTTTACAATAGCCTTTACACGCTTAATGTTTGGTTTCCAGGTTCTGTTGGAGCGTCTATGTGAGTGAGATACCTTTATACCAAAAGTAACACCTTTTCCGCAGATATCGCATTTTGCCATGGTGCAGC
>JAEZQD010000138.1 GCA_023413185.1 Bacillota bacterium | reverse complement strand
TCTGCGCCAAAGCCGCCGAGAAGGATCGCAAGGATCAGTGCTGTTGTTTTGCTTTTCATCATAATGTCCTCCCTAAAAACAGTCGCGCTAACCCTGTTAACGCTTTAGTCATATTTTACTCTGACTGGATAGAAAGGTCAAGAACCGATTTACATTTTTGTGTTATTCTATTATTATTTGTCGTTTTGTTGAATTTTTCCGCAGTATTTTGTAAAATAAGTGCAATATATTGTAGTTTATACTTTATCCTGCTAATTGCATGATACAATTCCGCGCGTCGCGTCGATGGAAACCACCGTGCCGGATTTCAAAATACGGGTCGCGTTTTGCGCCCCCACAATCACGGGGATGTCAAGGCTAAGACCCACAATGGCGGCATGGCTGTTCTGTCCGGGCAGCTCGGTTACGATGCCGCTTGCCTTTTTGAGTATGGGCAGCAGCGCGTTGGAGGTTTGGGGGATGACAAGGATGTCGCCCTCCTTAAAGTTTGCAAGCGCCTCCTCCTCGGTACTGCATACGCATAGGTTCGCGCATACGCTTGCGCCCGTGCTTACGCCCTTACCCGAAACCAACACATGCCCCACCACCTGTACCTTCATTAGGTTGGTGGTGCCCGATATGCCAAGCGGCACACCCGCCGTAATAACCACAAGCTCGCCGTCGGTCACAATGCCCGCCTTCTGCGCAGTATCCACCGCGTATTCAAACAGGCTGTCGGCGGTGTTCTGCTCCTCGAGCAGCAGCGGAACCACACCCCACGAAAGGTTGATCTGACGGCACACCTCGTCGGAGGTGGTGCAGCCGACAATCGGGCAGTTGGGACGGTATTTGGATATCATGCGAACTGTGCGCCCCGACTTGCTTACCGTCAGGATGGCTGCAGCGCCCAGGTCGTGTGCGGTGGTGCAGGTGGCGTGGGATATGGCGTTGGTGACGTCGGTATGCACATTAAAGCCCTGTGTCTTAAACCGCTTAACGTAGTCGATGTCGCTCTCGGTCTTTTCGGCAATGCGCGCCATGGTGCGCACCGCCTCCACGGGGTACAGCCCCGACGCCGTCTCGCCCGACAGCATGATGGCACTGGTGCCGTCGTAGATGGCGTTGGCAACGTCGGTTGCCTCGGCACGGGTGGGGCGGGGGTTTTTCATCATCGAGTCGAGCATCTGGGTGGCGGTAACCACCTGCTTGCCCGCGTTGTACACCTTTTTAATAATCATCTTCTGCAGCACGGGCACATCCTCAAGCGGGATCTCGACGCCCATGTCGCCGCGCGCGACCATAATGCCGTCAGACACGCGAATGATGTCGTCGATGTTCTCGACGCCCTGCGGGTTTTCTATCTTGGAGATGATGTTAATCGAGTGGCAGTTGTGCTCGTCTAGGATGCGGCGAATCTGCAGCACATCATCGGCGCAGCGCACAAACGACGCCGCGATAAAATCAAAGCCGGTCTGTATGCCAAACACAATGTCGGCACGGTCGCGAGCGTTTAGGTACGGCAGGCTCAGCGCCGTGCCCGGTACGTTAATGCCCTTGCGGTCGCTTATGACACCGCCGTTTATCACGCGGCAGTGGATGTCATCGCCCGAGATGCGCTCCACCTCAAGCTCTATCAGCCCGTCGTCTATCAGCACCCGCCCGCCTGCGCGCAGGTCCTTTGCAAACCCCTCGTAGGTGACAGACACCATCGTCTCGTCACCCTGTACATCCCGTCCCGTCAGCATAAAGCTCTGGTCGGGCACAAGCGTCACCTTGCCGTTTACAAAGGTCTTAATGCGCACCTCGGGTCCGCGGGTATCCAAAATGGCGGGGATAGGACGACTAAGCTCCCCCCTTACCTGCACCAGGGTGTCAAACACCATCTTGTGCGACGTATGGTCGCCGTGCGAAAAGTTAAACCGCGCGGCATCCATGCCGGCAAGAATCAGCTTTTGAATCATATCCGCCGTGTTCGAGCTTGGCCCCAGCGTGCAGATAATCTTGGTCTTACGCATAATAATGACCTTCCCTTTCATAAACAATGCCATTAGGGGGACGTAATATAAGTCAATGAATTTAAAAACAGTCCCTGTTCTCAGGTCGGCAGGCAGCGCCCACCGCCAAAAGCCTTTATAATTTTAATACGCTCGTTTGTGGGTTGTGTGCGGTATATCATAAGCACAAGCAACAGACGCAGCCACTGTGTTATTGCTCGGACTCTTTATTCTTTTTTGCCTTTGCGTACTTGTAGTATTTATACCCGCCAAACGCTACCAGCGCAAGCCCTGCAAGGATAATTACAATCAGCTTGTATTCCTCGTAGTAGGTAATAATCGTCTGCCAGTTTTCCGAGAAGTAGTAGCCCACCCCCACCAGCACGCTGTTCCATACCACGATGCCCGCCAGTGACGAGAGCGCAAACGCAACGGGGTTTTGCCGCCCCAGCCCCGCAATAAACGAGATGTAGGTTCTGCACAGCGGAATCACCCTGCCAAGCCCCACCGAAAGCAGCGCATACTTGTCAAACTGCCGCTGGGCGTAATCAAGCCCCGGCTTCATCTTGGGGAACCGCGTTACCAGCTTGTGCATCACAGCAACGCCGCCGTATCGCCCGATCAGGTAGCAGATGAACGACCCCACCAATCCGGCTGCGGTCGCGAGCAGCAGAATAACGGGGAACCCAACCCCCGCCCCGACTGCGACCGCACCCGCAAAGGGCAGTACAATCTCGCTTGGTACGGGCAGGCAGGCGTATTCCAGCGTAATCAGTATAAAAACGGCGGGAAGTCCGTACTCCTGTATCAGCTGCATGATGGTTTCCATCGTTTGCGCACATCCTTTGCTCTATAGTATCGCGCGCGGCTTTGGTACGTAACCGCAACAACCGCCCCGCGCGTTTTCTGTCTCTGCCGCAAGTCGGTCGGCCGGTACGCCGCCGTCCTTCACCGCACAAAAGCGTCTGTCGGCACATCCTGCGCCGAAGCCTGCAAAGCCGGACGGTGCCGCGATGCAAACGGGCAAACGAACAGCAGGATGGCGCGTATTATCGCACCGACACACCACTGCTTCCCCACAATAATGATACCCCATTTACCCCGCGCCGTCAATCAATGTCCACTGCGCGCGGACATACAAATTACACGGACGGCGGCTTGCGTTTTTGGTTAAATCGTGCTATCGTTATGCTGTACCAAAAACGGATTACCTATACTATACTGGCTAAGGGATGGAACAAAGATGAAGATAGGGTTTTCGTGCGACCACACCGCAACCGATTTAAAAAACGCGCTGATGGAGCACATCTCAAGCCTCGGCTTTGAAACGGTGGATTACGGCTTTTGCCCGGATTACCCCGTGGCGGGCTATCGTACCGCAAGGGCGGTTGCCGCAAACGAGTGCGATCTCGGCATTATTATCTGCGGCACGGGCGCGGGCATCTCGATGGCGGCAAACAAGGTAAAGGGCATTCGTGCCGTCAACTGCAGCGAGCCCTACACCGCTCGTCTTGCAAGGATGCACAACGACGCAAACATTCTATCGCTTGGCGCACGCGTAGTGGGCACCGAGCTTGCCAAGATGATTGCCGAAGAGTTTGTCAGGGCGCAGTTTGAAGGCGGACGCCATGCCCGCCGCATCGGTATTATCGCAGATATGGAAAACGGCGTACTGCCGGAGTAACCAAACAACAAGGATACATGGAGGGGGGAGCGAACGGACGGTTCGTTCCCCCCTGTTTTGTTTATTCGGCACTTTTTTTACCCTTTTCCCCTCCATTTTACCCGATTTGGCAGTAAATTATGGTATGATACTATCGTTAGCTTTAGCCCTGCAACCGCATCGTTTCGGGCGGTTGTTACCGATAATTTGTTGATCGTGCAGCCCTGTATTTCCAAAATGGTTATCCCTTGCCGCTATTAAAAGATTGGAGAGACTGTCATGCTTGCCTTTTACCTGTCTTTACTCGATACGGAAAGTGAAAAGGATACGTTTGCGGCACTTTACCGCCATTACGAGAGCGCAATGTACCACATCGCCTACAACATTGTGCGCGACCAGTACCTTGCCGAGGACGCCGTACATAACGCATTTTTGAAACTTTTGCGGTATCTCCCGAAAATTTTAGACGTGACCTGTCACAAAACGAGGGCCTTAACCGTTATTATAGTTAAGAACGCAGCGATCGATCTGTACCGCAGTCGAGCGGAGCATCGCGAGGTGTATGAGGATTTTCTGTCGTCGGAGCCGGAGGACACCCGTGAGCTGCCGCTGGACAAGGTCATAGACAACGAGTTTCTCGAGCATATTACCGAGGGTCTTAAACAGCTTAACCCCGATCACGTTGATATCTTTACGCTGCGGTATCTGCACGGCTGCTCGGGTGATGAGATAGCGGATATTTTAAGCCTCTCTCCGGGTGCCGCGCGCCAACGGATGAGCCGCGCCAAAAAGGCGGTGATTAAACTACTGGAGGAGATGAATCCCGATGCCGACCAGTCATACGCTAAAAGCAGCGCTCCTTGATGCCGCAAGAGAGAACGAAGCGATGTTGTCCGCCTTTCTGGACGAGTATACCGCTCTGCCAAAGCACCGTTTTTCACGCGGGTACTGCGCCCGCAGAAAAGAGCTGCAAAACCGCGTGGCGGGAAAGACTACACCAACCGGTGCTAGTCTGCGGCTGCGTATATTGGTGCCGCTTGTCGCTATACTGATGCTCATTGCCGCGGCGATGAGCGTGCAGGCTGTTCGCGCGCCGATTATTTCGTTTGCAAAACGGGTGTATCAGGAGATGACCGACTATTACCTGCGCGCCGACCCGGACAGCCCCACCGAGTATGCCGTGACCCCTACCGATTATGTGCTGGAGTATATACCCGAGGGCTATACACTGGCGGACACCCAGCAAAACCCGGTGTTGCTGATGCGGGTGTATCGCGATGCAAGCGGGGGTATGTTCATTGTGTCGCTGCACACATATGAATCGGGGATGAACATTTCTCTCGACACAGAAAATGCGCAGATGACCGAAACCCAGATACAAGGCTTGAACACGATTATCGCCAGCAAGGATACGGGTATAAACCTTTTGATGGTGGACACCTCGTCTCGCTTTGCGCTTAATATCACGGGCACGTTAAGCATGGAGGATGTGGTGAAAATAGCTGAAAATTGTCGTTTAGAATAATTTTTTAAAAAATTGCGAAAAAGCTGTCACAAAATCGCCCTTTCAAACGTTATTAATAGTGAGGCAGTTTTTAAGGAGGATTTGTGTTAAATGAACGCTGTACTAAAAAGAGGATTTACCTTGCTGCTCTTGATCTGTCTTCTGTCCGTTTCCGTCTTTGCCGTGAACGCCCCTCTCCTCACCCTGTCTGACGGAATTATTGCCCCAATGAACGTCTATATCGGCAGCACAAACCAAAACCTGATCATCTCGGGCGGTGCCGCGACCTGCTCTGCCAGCATGAGTGCGATATCCTCCATCACCAAGGTTAAGATTGTCTCAAGCCTTCAGTATTATCAAAACGGCAGCTGGACCACCCTGACTACCTTTACAACAAACGAAGGCACAAACTACGCCTCACAGTACGAGACCTACTCGGTGAGCAGCGGGCGCACCTATCGCCTGTACACCACCTATTACGCCTATATCGGCACCAGTCTGGTAGAAAACTTCAGCAAGTCGGTCACCAAGAGCTACTAAACACACTAGCTTCTCGCAAACCTGCGATTTCAATGAGCATCCCTCTTTGTAAGATGCTCGCTATCAACACCCAAAAAGGGCGTAGACTTCGGTCTACGCCCTTTTTGGGTGTGCAAGGCAGGATACAGAAGCGGAAGTACAATCTGTTGTTTGTTTTGTAACAAAAGCCATAGCCTTTGCGGATTAAAGGCGCGCAAAGTCATGGTTAAATGAAACATTTCATTTGTTCTCTTTTTTCTACTACAGCGGGATATTTGTCATGCGTACCGAGGGCTTGGGGTCAAAGCGGCCGGTGAAATCCTCGCTGGCACATTCCTGTAGCGGCAGCTGAACGGGCGTTCCCCGCGCCGCCGAAAGGTATACCGCGAGTACGAGCTCCAGCGCCCTGCGCCCCGCCTCGCCGTCAATGGCGGGTGCGGTGCGGGTTTGTATGGCGCGCAGCACATCCGCGTACAGCGGCATGTGCCCAAAGCCGTACACGTTGGGCGGGTCTTCGCAGAACAGGGCGCACACCTCGTTTTCGTCGTCGCGTGCGTCGCCAAACCGCCATGCCTCGATGCGGTTGACCGACTTGCCCCCCGCCTTGACGGTGCCCTGCTCGCCGAACAGGTAAAGCGTCTCCTCTAGGTTGTTCGGGAACACGGCGGTGGTGCCCTCAAT
>JAEZQD010000127.1 GCA_023413185.1 Bacillota bacterium | reverse complement strand
TATACTCAGCAAACTTCAAAACGAAACCGTTTTGAACCGCACGAAAAACCGTGCGGCGCCCACAAATGTGGGCGGTTTGTGGAGTCTATAGTCAATAAACACGCCATCCGGCGTGCGGCGGGAAGTACCTGCCGCTTGAAAACAGGGACTGTTTTCAAGTTTATTGACTATAAAACTTGTCCCCACTTATATAAACTGTTTTGATGGCAAAAATGTTACAGTCTAAACTCACAAAAATCGAGGTGTGATTTTATCTAAATCGCACCTCGATTTCTATTTTGCCGTTGTGCCGCCAAAAAAGCGTTACATTATTGCCTTTAGCGACCGTATAAACTCGGGTGCGCCAGATTCGGGGATGAGATACACCGACAATGTCTGTGCCATATTGCCTATGTCATCTGCCCCATACGCGTTTTCAAACGCCACAATGTAGAACTTTTCACCCGCTTTTGCATTGTATCGGGATACGCTCGCCCGCTCGAGCTGTGCGATCTGGGCGGCGTCGGTGATTCGATACCCGTTTAAAAACGCAACCATCTCGTCATTCAGCGGTGAACCCTCAGTTTCCACGGCGTATTCCTTGTAATACCTGGCATCGTCATCGTTCTTACTGTATTGCGCCTCAAAGAAAAGTTCCTGTACCGAAACACCATAATCGCTTGCACTTATCACACCGCCCAGTTGTTCGGTGGTATATGAGCCATAGCTCATCCATGAGCCGGAAGTACCATAGGAGACAAGGTACGCACCGGTTATGCCGCTTGTGTCGGGCGCGGCATCAATCTGCCAGCCGATATCGCGCAGCACTTCAAGCATGTTGGTGTTCCAGGGATAGATGCGTTGCGTAACCACATCCTCCACATAGCTCGTGCCCGTGCCTTCGGGTATTGCGACACTCACATTTGGGTCAAGGTAGCGCAGATTCATCTGTAGGGTAAACAGCTCGCGCTCTGGCGGAGACAGCAGCTGTTCTTGGGTTGTATTGACGACATCCTCCTGCAGTGCACTCAGCAGCGCCTGCGCCTGCGCCTGCGTCAGTGAAGTTGCGGCTTGTATAGACGTAAGGGTCATGTCGGTACGGGATATCGATGCGATATCCTGTGCCCTGAGATAGGCAAACGGGCTGTTTTTTGCCCTAAACTCGGCGATGCCGTCAAGCGCGTACAGCTGCTCCCTTGCCTCTATCGGGGTTTTGGAGAAGGCGCGTGTAACCGTCTTGCCGTTTTTCAGCGTATAGGTAATATTGGATGAGTTATTGAGCAATCCTTTTTGGGACAGCGACGCCGCGTCATAGTCTGGGGCGTTGATTTCCTTAAAGCCCGCTCCCAGTGTAATCGCTTCGTGCACCTTGAGCACCTGCGCAATCACCTCTGAATCGGCGTAGCTTCTGTTGTAATAGTCATCCATGTCACTGGTCATGGGGATGTATTTTAAATATATGTTGTCTCCCGCGCCGCCATAGCTGATGGTAACACGTTCGACCTTTGAAAGATCGGGCACGCGCTTAGAATACCCAAGCCCGCCGGTGTATAACACGCCGGTGTACACCAGAATAGCCGCGGCGACGCACGCAAACTGCAAAAGCATTCTGCCAAACGTCTTAAACCCGCGCGCGAGGATTGCCTCGATGATAAAGTATGCCACAAACGCGCCCAGCAAAAAGCCCAGTGTGGCAGTAATCCAGTTGTTTGCAAGGGTTTGCGAGAACAACAGCGCAATCAAGATGCCCGCAATGTCAGCTCCCAACAGCTTTGTGATAAGCTGTATCGCTCCGCCGGAACGGGAGGTTCCTGCAACCTCGTTGTCGCGCCGCCTATACAGTACAAGCGCGAAAAAGGCGATGAGCGCCGTCGCAATCGGCCAGATTACAAGGCTGATTATGGTGTATTTTCCATCCAATACACTTCCCCCGCTCATTAGCTTGACAAACGGCGCGATAACGGGCGACAGGTTAAGGATTAAATCGTCGAGCATCGAGGTAGATGAATACCCTATCAATGACATTGAAAGAAAGATTCTATTGAGCAGCAGCACGATGCTCGGCGCGCCGCACAGCGTCAGCGTAAACATTGCGGTGTCAAACACCGTCCCGGTGTTTACCGCGCAGAACACCGTGATGCACAGAACCGCCGCGGCGTACACAAAAAAGGAGGTTAGGTCTACCGTCCACAGCAAAAAGCTGTTGTCGTACGCTTGTAAAATGCCCTGCGCCGCAAACAGGATGGCGACGTTAATCAGGTACGGGATGAGCACAACGGTCAGCCCGCCCAGCAGCTTGCTCAGCAGTAGCCGCTCGCGTTTGATGGGCAGCGCACCGAACATATCCACCGCCTGACGGTTGTGCATATACGAGCTGACTATCAGCCCTACCACGAGCGCGCCGACAAGGGCGACGAATAAGAATAACGCGAAGTTGCCCGCGCTGTATATATCGGTTTCGTAGCTTGAGAACATCAAGTCCACCGCTTCGGTCCTTTGCCGCGCCAAACGGTTTAGGCTCTGGATGACAAACGGCAGCGGTCCCGATAAGAACAAAAGCAGAAAGAATGCGACCATCAGCCCGATGCTGGATTTTAGCGTGTGAAGATACAGGCTTCTCGCACGGCTGTTAGTCGATAAGCTGGCTGAAGTCATAGCCCGTTCCCTCCATTTCATACAAGAATATCTCCTCCAGTGTAAGCGGAAGAAGCTCTGCAAACAGGGGCTGGAGCGCATTAAGGCGCGCCTCGATCTCCTCGCGGTTTCCGCGCAGCACCAAGGTTGCCACACGCCCGCTCGTCTCTACCTTGAGCGCGCCCAGATCTTTAAACGCGTCGTCGGGGATCTCCTCGGCAAACGCAATCTGTGCCTTGTGCATGGTGTCCTTTAGGGTGTCGTAATCGCGCTCAATCACCAGTCGCCCATAGTGCATCAGACCAATCTTGGTGCACAGATCCTCGAGCTCACGCAGGTTGTGGGAGGTGATGACGGTGGTAAGCCCCGTATCCGCCGATTTTTCGGCGATGATGCGTTTGAGCAGTGCGCGCATGACGGGGTCCAGCCCGTCAAACGCCTCATCCAGCAGCAAAAAGTCGGGGCTGGCACTCAGGGCAAGCAGCAGCGACGCCTGACGCTTCATGCCCTTTGAGAAGCTGTGAATGCGCTTTTTGGTGTTAAGCGGGAATATGCCGCACAGGCGCTTGTAGGTTTCTTCATCCCAGCTCGAGTAAAAATTACGGTAGAAATCCGCCATCGATTCAATGGTGGACTGGGAAAAAAAGTATGGCTCGTCGCTGACAAAGAAGATTTTATCCTTCAGCGCCGCGTTTTCAAAGGTGGGCTCTCCCTGTATCGTAACGGTTCCCCCGTCCGCGCGGTATACCCCCGCGATAATACGCAGCAGGGTACTTTTACCCGAGCCGTTCGAGCCGATTAGACCGTAAACGCCGCCGCCCTCTATGGCGAGCGTCACGCTCCCCAACGCCTTGGTTTCGTCAAACAGCTTGGTTACCTCGTTTACTGCTATCATACTATATCACCATGCCTTTCCGGCTTTATGTGCAAGGATATAAAGCCTATCGTGTCATTGTACCGAAGCCTTACGGGTAAAGACAGGTTGCTTATGGTCTTCACAAACCGTTTCACACGTTCGCCTCCCCATATACCCGGTCAACAAGCTGTGTGACCTCATCTTTATTAATATTTACCATCCTGCATGCAATACACGCGCTGCGCAGCCGTTCTTTTATCTCGGTACGCAGCGTGACGTTTTTTGCAACGCCCTGTGCCACAAAGCTGCCCCGTCCGGGTACGGAATACACCACCCCGTCGCGCTCGAGCTCCTGATACGCCTTTTGCACGGTGTTGGGATTGATGGCAAGCTCCTTTGCCAGTGTACGTACCGACGGCAGCTGCTCGTTTGGTTCCATCACCTCGAGTATTGCAAGGCGCAGGATATTCTCCTTAAGCTGCTCGTAGATGGGTTTGCGGCTTGTAAAGTCTATGGATATCTTCATCGCTGTGACCACACCCTTTCCGGCCTTGTAACGCACAAGGCCATTTGGTAAGAAATTTCCGTCAGACGCTCAAACTGTATTGTGTGTACTGTTTGTACTAATACAGTTATTATACTTATAATACCCGGTGCTGTCAATGCTTTCTTTTTCACAGCAAAACGGGCGGGCACCTTCGTGCCCGCCCGATGAAACAATATTAAACGGCTCTTCCAACTTTGCGGTGGAGCTATTATTTACCAGTATGATAAATCAAGGATAACCTACAGTAATCCTTCATTTATTGCTTTTATTACATTATCAAACTACAACATTTTGGAAGAGTTTTCTTTTCAATATATATTAACATATCATGCTCATTAATTTTTTTACATCGGTTATATCAATCTTTGTAAGGTCTAAAAGCTTGTTTAATAGTTCTTTTTCTATCATCTATATCACCCAATAATTATTATATAGGTTAAAAAAAGAATGTAGGTCAATTGCTTGTTGAATCCATAGATGGCAAAATAAATTTACCAATTACATCATTTAGTATATAACTAATATCTTTTATCAAACTTGTTCTTGAAGTAGTTACAATAACAATATCTAAATCTGGAACTACAAATATTTTTTGTCCCCCTGCCCCTGAAGCAGAGTATGCTATATATTCTTCACCTGTTTTTTCATTTTTCTCATTTTTTAAATACCATAAGTACCCATAGTGAAATCCATAACTCCACTCATAATAGCTTTTCAAAGACTGCTCTACCCATTGCTTTGATATAACCCTATTATTATCCCAAACTCCGTTATTTAGTAATAAATAACCAATTTTGGCAAGGTCGTATTGGGACATGAATAAATTACCACCGCCAAAGTTGAACCCTTTACTATCCTTTTCCCAGTATACACCTTTGATGCCTAATGGTTCAAAGAGAAATTTTTTTGCAAAATCTAAAGTACTCATATTTGTCGCAGTTGTTATTATTGCAGATAACAGGTGGGTATTGGCTGAATTATAAACAAATTTTTCTCCTGGATCACATTCTAAAGGCAAATTTAAAATGAATTTAACCCAATCACCATTACTAAGTATCATTTTCGAGGCATTAATTCCCGTTTCAATCGAAGGTACTCCAGATTTCATTGTTAGTAAATGGATTATTTTTAGATTTTTTTTACGTTCATCTGTAATTTGATTGTAGCTTAGAGGTAAATAATCAAGTACTCTATCTTCAATACTTTTTATATACCCTTTATCTACAGCAATTCCCACAAGAATCGACATGATACTTTTAGTAGCTGACCTTAAATTAAACAAATCAGAATGTTTATCTTTGAACGTATCGCCTGGTCTTTTTAAAACTTTTGTAAGCAATGAAAAACAAGCTTTTAACAGTTGAGAGCTTTTTTCTTCATATGGATTTTGATTATGCGATTCAAATATCAAATACCCATTTTTTATGACAACAAAACCAAAGTAGTTCTTAAAATAGTTATCAATATATCTAATTGCATCAGCAAGAAATCTGGAATTCATTCCTTGTTGTTCTGGAGTTGAGTATTTCCAACCTTTCGTTGGGAAGTAATCTCTTTCCTTATTTATTTGAAATACTTCCATTTGCATCCCCAATCTTCTACATTCCAAATTACAGATCAATATGCAACAATGATATCAATAATTTACCATAAGGTCAAATGTTAAGTACTATGAAAGATAATAGGTCGAATCTTTCATTTCACAATTTCCCTCCACCATAAAATTGGTAGAGGGAAATAATTAAGGTGTATTTACTGGTCGGTTTCGTCCTGTCGGGGCGGCTGTGCATCCGGCTGAGGCGGCGCAGCATAGCCCTGACCGCCGGCAACGGGCGGGGTGTAATAGGGCTGCGCAGGGTGCGCGGGACGCCACTGGGGATTCTGTGCGCCGTAGATTGAGATGGCGGGCTTGTTGCGGATGCTTAATACCAAAAACGGCTCGACAATGTTAAACAGAATCGAGAGCACCAAAAACAGCACCGCATTGTTCGGCACATAATCCATAAAGACACGGTACATGGCAATATAGTAAAAAACCGCATACCCGATGGTCAGCGCGCTGAACAAGAGTGACACGAGGGACAGGATAAGGGATAACTCGGTGCTTTGGTTAAAGAACTGCGTGTAGCCGTCCATGTTCCCCATAGAACCGAATATGTTGCGCATCATGTTAATGGAGTAAGACAACTGGAACACGCTGTAAACCGATGCGCCGACCTTTGCGACGATGCTTGCAACCAAAAGCCATACGCGCAGCTTGGTGCCTTTGCCGTTGCGGTAATTGATATCGTCGGCAACCGCACCCGTTAAGTAGTCGCTTGCAACGGGAATCCACGCAAGCCAAGGTCTGTTGTATCCTCTGTTTTTGGCTATGGTATAAAAGGCTACCGCTCGCATGATATAAACCGCAAGCCCAAATAACCCGCCGACACCTATCGCCGCAGCCATAACACCCATCATTACGTTCATCACATTTGAGGTCACATCCACAATAATCAAACCCTTCTATAAAACAATTGTCGTCTGCTTAATCGCCTGTCTTTGCTTATAGTATTGTAGCACACCCGTTTTAAGACTTCAACCGGAACAATCGCTGTTCACATACAAAAGCGCCGCCTCCCACTGGGAAGCGGCGCTGAATTGCATTTGATAAACCGTTACCGCAGCCTATTTTTCTTCTTCCTCGCGCAGGTGCTTTGCCTCTTCGATCACCGCCGCCTCCAGCTGAGCGGGCAGCTGCTCGTAGCGCGCAAAGGTAAGAGAGAAGCTTCCGCGTCCCTGTGTCATCGAGCGCAGAACGGTGGTGAAGTCGCTCATCTCGCTCACCGGCACCTCTGCCTCTACCACCTGCTGTCCGTCCTCGGTGGGGTTCATGCCCAGTACCCGCCCGCGGCGCTTGTTCATCTCGCTGATGACGTCGCCGGTGTTTGAGTCGGGCACCGTGATCTTTGCGCTGCCGATGGGTTCGAGCAGCACGGGGGACGCCTGCGGCAGACCCGTCTTGTACGCGATGGAAGCCGCCATCTTAAACGACATTTCGGAGGAATCCACCGGGTGGTACGAGCCGTCTACCAGCCTTGCCCGCAGACCCACCACGGGGTACCCGGCAAGCACGCCCTTTTTAATACTGTCGCGCAGACCCTTCTCGACCGCGGGGAAGAAGTTCCTCGGCACCGAGCCGCCGAACACCTTCTCCTCAAACTCCATATCCTCGCTGTCGCAGGGCTCAAACTCTATCCAAACATCGCCGAACTGACCGTGTCCGCCCGACTGCTTCTTGTGCCGTCCCTGAACCTTAACCTTCTTGCGGATGGTCTCACGGTAGGGAACGCGCGGCTTTTCAAGCAGTACGTCCACGCCGAACTTGCTTTTGAGCTTGGATACCATGACGTCCAGGTGCTGTTCTCCCAGACCCGAAAGAACCTGCTGGTGCGTCTCGGTATTAAGCGCAAAGCCCAGGGAGGGGTCCTCCTCCATCAGTCGCTGAAAGCCCTGGGCAATCTTGCCCTCGTCGCCCTTTGCCTTAACGGTAACCGCCATGCTCATGCAGGGCGCGGGGAACACCACCGGCGCAAAACTGATAACCCGCTTGGGGTCACACAGGGTGTCGCCCGTAATCGTCTCGGACAGCTTGGACACCGCCCCGATATCACCCGCAAACACCGCCTGCGCATCCTCCTGCTTTTTGCCCTTGACAAAGATAAGCTTGCCTAAGCGCTCGGGGTTTCCTGTTCTTGCATTGACGAGGGCTGCGTCGCTCGTCAGCTTGCCCGATATAACCTTAAAGTAAGACAGCTTGCCCACAAACGGGTCGGCTACCGTCTTGAATATGAACATGGCAAGGGGGGCAGTTTCGTCGCAGTTAACCGCAACCTCTTTGCCCGACGCATCCTTTGCCGTCTCGCCCGCCTTGCTTTTTGCGCAGGGCAGCAGCGTGGTAATCGCGTCAAGCAGCATGTCAACGCCCGCAAGGGTAAGCCCCGAGCCACAGAGCACCGGCGTCAGCAACCCGTTTTTGGTCGCCTCCA
>JAEZQD010000125.1 GCA_023413185.1 Bacillota bacterium | reverse complement strand
ACCCGGAGGTGTGCAAATACGAGCGGTGGGATCCACACCCGAACAGCGGTTATAGCTGTGGATATATTAAAGCGGTATATAATTATGAATTAGAGACCACCTATCAATGGGGAATGGAAGTAAACGGCGAGCTGATTGGTTGTGTAAGCATCGTGGGTGTGAATGACTTTGACCAAAAAGCTGTACTGGGCTATTGCATTGCAAGAGATTTTTGGTCTAAAGGCTACGCAACAGAAGCCGTAAACGCGGTGTTGATGTTTATGTTTCAAGAGGTCGGCATTAACAGGATTGAAGCTTCGCATTCGGTAAACAACAAGGCTTCAGGCAGGGTGTTGGAGAAAGTCGGCATGAAATTTGAGGGGTTTGCAAGTGAATACTATTACTGCAGAATGGGTTTTCAGGACAGTTATTTATATGGAATTACTAAAAATCAATTTGCTTTAGGTCTTCTCAAATAAACATAATCTGCATGATATCGTATGGTATTCTTGCTTCAAAAAAGGCGGGCGTTTAGTTAACCTAGCATGCAAACCGTTCACAGCCCGATTGGGTCTGGGGTATAAACAGCAGGGTAGTCGCTGGCATCTGTCAAGCCTGTGTCATCCACCACGTAACCGCGACCACGGCGGCAACCTGAAGCAGTATCATTACCGGAAGACCCGCCATGAATTTGGCATGCTTTGTCTTGTGCCGAGTGGCGAGCATTGTCAGCAGCATGGCGACCGAGCCGCCGAGGGCAGCAACAAACAGCAGGGTTTGTTCCTTTACGCGCCAAGCGCGCCTTTTTGCCGCGCGCTTATCGTGCAGGGTAAGAATAAAGGAAATCAGGCTGATAACAGCAAGGTAAATCCATACATAGTTCACGTTATTTCTCCTTGTGCTGCAGATTATAAGCGCAACCTTATCGTTAGCAAGGCTGTCACATTAACTCAATGTCACTGTCGTAAAACTGCTCTTGAAACCGTACAGAAGCTGCGATTTCATCTGCGGTAAAACAGGCGCCGTGCGCAGCAGCAACCAGCTTGTCCTCAACATCGTTATTGCGGTGCACTATTGCTATAATCTGCCCGCGAACCTGTTCAAGGGGCTTATCCACACCCAGGACGTACACATCCAGTTCCTCGTTATCGGGTGCAAGCTCGCCGGCGATATAGCCGTAGTTAATGGGATAAAGGATATTCGGATGCTTTGGGTGTGCGCTGCCAATCGGGCGGTCGATTGTGATGGTTACAGTCTTGCCAAGAAACGCCCAAACCTGCGCCTTTCTCAATGTGTGCTGAATAAAATTGTGTTTTCCTGCAAGGTAGTTTTCACGACCGGGGTCTATCGGATATTGCGCGGCAAGACGGATCTTTAACGCTTCATACTCCTTTGCGACGGTGGGTCGTGCGTTTAGATAGTCACGAAAACGCAGATAGTTATTCCATTGTGCACTTTTGTGCTTTACGACATGGATAAAGTGCGTTACTATCCCGTTCGGTATGGTATAGTCACCGCAAGCAAAAAGCAGCTGCGCCCCATGCTCTTGTTTGCGAAACAAAAAACCTGCGCGCTCCATTCGTGCAGTACGCTCCAGTACATCCTCAAAATCGCAAACGGCAACGGCGATGTCAATAATCGGCTTAGCGGCGATTGCTTGAATCGACGTGCTGCCGACGTGTTGTATATCAACAGCGACATTGCCTATAACCAGCTTCAACTGTGCTATTGCTTCTTTGGCAGCCGCGTCCCATTCGCAATTATGAGCAAGCAAACGAACCATACCTTGTTCCAGCCCAAGGCTCATAGCTGTCCCAGCCTCCACTTAACAATCTCCGCAATCAGCTCATAGGGAATGGGTTGATGATACGGAAACTGAACGGCGCCCTTGCTAGTTTTGTAATCCTTGAGTTTTTCGGAAAATACGGCTATCGCCTCGCCGCCCGGATAGATGCCCAGATGGCTTTTGTTTGCGGCAAAATGGATGAGGTTAACCGTTTGCCAAAAGGTAGGCATCTGCCACGAGATCTTCTCTACGGCCTCCGGCGCGGCGGCATGGATGGTAGCACGGGTCTGATCCAGTATTACCTTTACCTCACCGTCGTACTGCGCAATGTATTCGTCAATGGTTCCTACCTGCATTGTTACTGCTCCTTTTCTATAAGTTCCAGCGCGATTTTCAATGCGGCAATTCTGCGTGCCAGCAGTGTCTGCTGTGGTTTTGCAAGCTTTGCGGCGTCAACCTTCTCGCACTTGTGAAGGGTGGAAAGCAGCGCACGGTGCGCCTCATGTAGTTCTTCCGCAGAATAGGGCATTTGTCGTGCCTCGCTTTCGGGTTGTTCTTGAGCTGCGACTTTTGTGCGAGATTGCTCTCCGCCACAATATGTCGCGTATCGTAACACCATTATATCATATCAGCGGTACAAAATTAAGCTGTAGCATAAACAACGCCGGTTCCCCTTCTTGCAAGCGCATATTTGCTGCGGTTAACCTTGTCCTTTGCGGATATAATAATCCCGAAGGAGCGTGAGAACATGAACGGAAATTCAGAACTGCTTAATTTTATCTATCAAAACTCTCAAATGGGAGTAGACACCATCGACCAGATTATCGGTATTGTCGAAGACGATGAGTTCCAACGGCATCTGGAATCTCAGCTTAAGGAATACAAGGAGATTCTGCACGCCGCAAAGGCAAAGCTGCATGAAAACGATTGTGACGAAAAGGGAATCAGCTCGCTTGATAAGATAAAGACCTACCTGATGATAAACATGCAGACGCTCACCGATAAATCCGCCACCCATATCTCCGAGATGCTCATGGTGGGCAGCAATATGGGCGTGATTAACGCGGTGAAAAACCTAAAAAAGTATCATCATGCCGACAAGGATATTACGCAGCTCATGGAACGACTGCTGCGATTTGAGGAGAATAACATTCAACAGCTTAAAGAATTTCTATAGTGCTGTAAGCAATAAACGCTCTGCTTGTTCAGGGCGTTTTTTATGTCGCCAAAATGCGGGGGAATAGGAGCTAAAAAACGGAATATAATTGATAGCGATAAACCTATTAATAACCGCTTGCGGTATGGGGGTACAGCGTGTATATATCGATTCACAAAACAACGCTTTTTGCTGTCGCTGTTACCCTTGTGGTTGTTCTTGCTTTGGTCATGGTTTTGGTATACGCACCCGAAGCCGTAGCGGCGGATAAGGCGGAGAACGAGCCGGTTTACCTGCCTGTTATCATGTACCACGAGGTAAAGTACAGCAAGCACGGCAAGGATGCGATCAGTTTATACGAGTTTGAGTCGGACCTGCAATACCTGCAACAAAATGGCTACAACGCCATTACCGTCACCCAGCTAATTGATTATGTGTACCACAATGTGCCGCTACCCGAAAACCCGATTATCCTATCGTTTGACGATGGCTACCTAAACACCTATCTGTTCGCGTATCCGCTTATAAAGCAGTACGGGATGTGCATGGTCTTGTCAATCATCGGCAAGGACACCGAGGAGTTCTCCAAGCATCCAAGCAAAAGCATAGACTATGCGCACGTCACATGGGAGCAGCTCAGGGAGATGACCGAATCGGGCTGTGTAGAGGTGCAAAACCACACCTACAATCTGCACAGCATGGGTAAAGGAAGAACGGGTTGCATGCAGGACCCAAACGAATCACTGGATGATTATCAACTGCTGCTAGCCGAGGATGTGATTAAGCTGCAGGAACTGCTGCTAACCCAAACGGGGCAGCTGCCTAATGCATTTGCGTACCCCTACGGAAAGGCAAGCGATAAAACCGACGATATCCTTAAGAAACTCGGCTTTCGCGCAACACTATCCTGCAACTACGGAATAAACGTTATCACAAAGGACCCTCAGGTGCTGTTTGGTCTCAAACGGATCTGCCGATGTCACGGCACGACAATACAAAAGACGCTCAAGGAAGCCGAAAAAACAATCAAGAAGAAATCGGTATAAAAGTGGGTCTGCACCCGAGTATGGTGCAGACCCATTTGTTGTTTCAGTCTCTTTTACGCTGCGTCATTGAGTGGGAGCAACCGGTCTTGCCTCAATATAACCGCGGTACCCCATAGGCGCCAGTTGAAAACGCGGCGCGTGCTCGGGTGCCCATTTGTAGCCATACAGCGTCGGGTCAAAGCGGTCGATGTGCTTCTCCACCTCGCCGACTGCCTCCATAAATGCCGAGTCCTTATACGGCTCGCCCTGAAAAACCATCATGGTACAGGGCGGCAGTTCCACCAGTTCATACCCGTCTGGGACGATATTGCTGTAATCAAGCCCTACCTCAACCCCCTGAACATATCGAGAGGTTCCCTTGGTAATCAGATGGTCGGGCAGCCACATGCCAATCGGCTCGTACAGCGCCTCTTTTACACTGGATAGCACAGACCAAACGTCGCAGCCCACCTCCTCGCAGTAGGCAAAATACTCGCCTGCCTGGTTGCCGCGTTTTAAAAGCACCTTACGCGCAGGACGTTCCACCACCTGAACAAAGATGGATTTTGTACCCCGATTCTCGCTCACACCAACAGCTCCTTTGTTGTAAATTTGGTAGAGGTTCAGCGCACTTTGCGGTAAAAACAGCTTAATGGGCGGCGTATCCTTGCTGTACCGCTTGGGGGAGATGCCAAACGCCTTAGTAAACGCTCGGGTAAATCCCTCGTGCGAGTCAAAAACAAAATCCAGCGCCACATCAAGCACCTTACCCTTCCCGTCCCGAAGCATCAAGGCTGCCCCCGTCAAGCGCAGGCTGCGAATGTACTCAAACGGCGCAAGCTGTGTTGCATCCTTAAACAGCTTTGCGGCATGCCAGGGTGAGTACCCCGCCGCTGTGCCCAGTTGCCTGAGTGTTATTCGGTCGTTCATATGCCCCGCAATGTATTCCTGCATCCGATGCACCGCCTTTGCGGCTTCGAGATCATGCACGTGTCTGCCCCCCTCTCCTTCTATGAGTATACAGCAGGTAGAAACTCGTTTCTTGACTTTGCTTGCCAAGCACACGGCTGTTATTACATCACAAACAAATATGCGAGCCGTTGCGAAATCTCTCTTATTGTAGCAAAGAATCTTTGGGAATTCCACCTGCAAACCGGCAGGCGAATGTCGAAACAGGTTGAATTTACGCACTTACACCTTGGCTTTTTCATACTATGGTAGTGACGAAAAGCCGGATTCCATAGCACGGACAACATACTACTCCGGCACTTTGAAAAAAGAAAGTGAGATGCGAACATGTCATTATCCTTGCTAAAAATCGCTATCGCGATGACGGCTTCGCAGCCAACCACCACCGCCTACCCCACGGTAAAGAATTTCTTTCATATCGTACCAAGCGGCGGGTTATCCGGCACATCGTTTACCATTGACGATGAAGATTGGACTGACGATGACGGTGACCCTGTAGCGGTAGGCGGACTTACCACCGTGACAAGCAATAATGGATATGCTCAACTTATGATAAACGGCGCTGTGCAGGAGGCGGGCGTATTAGCCACCCTGTCGGCGGACGAAGTGGTTATTACGTTTACAGGCGCTACTACGATTGACGAAAACGAGCTGATTGTGTTAACGGTCACAAACTTTGCGCCGATTACCACCGCACCAGTGATTTCCTAGCAAAGCGGTAACACTGGTTTTTCATTTTAAACGTACGGTACTGGTTGCAAAGAAAGCGAAGCCCTTCGCTTTCTTCCAGGGTTGTATCAAAACGGCAGCCCCTGTTCGGAGCTGCCGTTGATGCTATGATGATGTACGCAGGATGTCCTTAAGACGTTACCCATCAACCAGAGTACTTGCTTTGTAAAAAGGATTGTTATTATGCAGCAATCAAAATATCCCTGTTTTGGGTGGTTCCTTTCAGATGAAAACGGCAGTGTTATGGACCTTAGTAAACCCGGCGCAATGGAGTATATCAATCTGTCTGCGGGCGGCAACTACGCCCAAAGCCGGTATATTAGCAATATGGGAAGGCTCAAAACCGACATTGCTTCGGCAATTCTTGTAAAAGGGTTTGTCACCGTATATAACCGACGAGCAGGCACAAGCATCACCGTGCCGTTTTCCGGGCTGAATTGTATGCATAGTGCGTCGAGCACTGACGATTTTTCCTTTGTTACCACCTGCTTCGGGTGCAGCGCAGTGCCCATCTTTCGGCACAAAGGTGGCGGGCACTATGCGTCATACATCAAAATTCGGGTGTATATCAAAACAGCGGTGTATGAAAACAGCCCTGAGGGCTGCCAAGAAGACGCAGTCTATCGCACGTCCTTTTGTACCTGCATAACAACCTATTGCCGGCCATCGCCTGTTAAAGCGCAGGTGACCCAGTTTTGCGCCGTATCGGACGGAAAAAGCCGGGTGTATACCGGCGCAGACGCGCTGCCCGAATACGGCGGGCAGGGGTTGGTGTGTTCGGACGAGGTGACAATTCACAATCTGTTTATCAACGGTATGGTGCAACCGTACAACAACTACCGCTTAAGCAAAGATGCACTGGAACTGTTAACCAACGACGTTCCAAATCAAGGCGAGCCGATTGTCGTTTCCTATATCAAGCTGCTCGATGATTGTAACCGAACGCTTAGCGCCGCACATCGGTATTATATTACCGTCGCGGACGGCGTAAGCACAGCGTACACAGACGGCGACCGATTGACGGAATATGAAAGCAGCGGGTTACCTGACCCGCACGCAGTAAGCTACTATAACCTTTACGTCAATGCGGTTTTGCAGCCTGCTGCAACCTATACGGTTCGCAAGGGCTTGCTCCTGTTAAGCGCACCCCCCGCAAAAGGGGAATATGTTGTTTTTGAATCGGTGGCTGTTTTTGAGCCGTAAAGAAACAAATCAATAAGCGAATGAGCTGCTGAAAGTATGACGCGGGGAGTCTTTGCTGCTATTTCAGCACAAGAAAACGAATGTGTAATAAATTCGAGGAGCGTTTTATGTGAATACAGCTTATTTTCATGGGTTAAGCGGGCGAGTTGTCATGCCGTGCGACCCTTTATATAACCAATACAGGCAGGGGTGGAACCGGGCGATTCAAAAGTACCCGTCGGTGATTAACTACTGCACCAATGAAAACGATGTAAAAAGCGCCATCATTTGGTCAAGAAGAAACGGCATTCCGTTGCGCATACGCAGTGGGGGGCATAACTACGAAGGCTACTCAAACGGAGACTGCGTGCTCGTTATCGACGTAAGCGAGATGGACGCAATAGAGCTTGACGAACAGAATGGGCTGGTACGTATGCAGCCTGGGGTACTCAATGAGCAGATATACAGTACGGTATCTTCAAGGGGCTACCCGTTTCTGGGAGGGCTTTGCCCTACGGTGGCGGTCAGCGGTTTTACGCTGGGCGGCGGGTGGGGTCTTTCCTGCCGTTATCTGGGCTTGGGATGCGACAGCCTGGAGGAAATTGAGATTGCAGACTGCGCGGGGAGGGTCTTAAAGGCAAGCGGGCGGGTTAACCCCGACCTTTTTTGGGCTTGCAGGGGTGGGGGAGGCGGCAACTTTGGTGTTGTGACCGAGCTGACGTTTCGACTGCCGCCCAAAACCGGCATTGTAACACTGGTGGAGCTTGATTACCCTGATGCCGCAAACTCCGAGATGGAGCAGTTCATTGATACGTGGCAGCGGTGGTTGATCGATCTCGACGAGCGCATTACCCTCAGAGCGGGTCTCTACGATTTAAGCATTGAGGGCAGGGGCATTTACGGCACCGGAATATTCTATGGCACGATTGCCGAGGCACAGCAGATATTGCAGCCCTTTACGGAAATACCGGGCGGTACGGTATCGCTGGAGGAGATGACCTTTCTGCAGGCGATTCAAATTATAGAACAATCGTACCCGTCTTCCGAGAAGTTCCAAAATGCCAGCGGGTTTGCATTCAGGCAGTACAGTATGCTTGAGATACGCAATATTGTAGAGCTCATCGACCGTAGGGCTCAAGGTGCGGTGAATGCCGCAGTGAGCCTCTATGCCTTGGGCGGAAAGGTTCGGGACGTCGCCCCACGAGACACCGCGTTTTATTACAGACACGCAGCCTATATCATGGCATTACAGTCCGTGTGGGAGGACGACCGATTCGCATCTGAGAACAGGCAATGGGTTTATGAAAGGTACGGCTTCCTCAAAAGCATAACCGAAGGCTCCTTTGTCAATTTCCCCTACAGCTGCATCACGGACTATGGGAGTGAGTATTACGGGGAGAATATCTCAAGGCTTCGCCGCGTAAAATGTAGTTACGACCCCGGTAATGTCTTTTGCTTTGCGCAATCAATACGGTAAATGATTATATGAAAGAAGGCTCTCGCCCCAAAGGGTGAAGGCCTTCTTTTGCAGTACGGCGGCGAGTGTAGCTGTCTAATATCCACCGCCAGAGGGTGCGGCAAGCTGGCGTTCACCCGACAGCCGAGAGGACTATTTGCGGGATGCTTTGCAACAATGTCCACGGAACAGAACAAGTCAACGCGGTTTTGAAAGTCGCGTTGCCTGTGTTTATATATAGTAGAAGTGGGATACTATAGTTGGTAAATCGGCATTGGTAACAATGCGGGTCGGCGGTGGTTTACAGATGAACCGTGAACGGATATACTTATGTGAAGAGATCAATACATCTAATACAGCAGGAGGACAAGATGCAACTATTGCGCCGGGTTTTTCGCCGCACCGATTCCATTGTTTTTAAAATCAGCGCCGTGATTGCCACTATTCTGGCGGTCATGATTCTTTTGCTGCTGTACTACAACATCTATTCCTACCGCATCGCGACAGAGAATGTGGAGGAGCAGCAGCGCCGTGTTATGAGCGTTCGCATTCAGCAAATACGCGCAGTGTTTTCTTCCGCCACAGCCACCCTCAACGAGCTGGCTTTAGATAACCTCGGTAAGGTAAACGCATTTCAGGGCAGCGGTGACTTTAAAAAATACATCTCATCCATGGACATGGCGGATATCCTTACAAAAAAGGCCGCCGGCAACACCGATATCTCCTGCTTGTATTTTGCCTACAAGGAAGAAAACATCTACCTGTTTCGCTATAACAGTGGGATAGCTTGGCCGCAAAAGTTCGCGATAGAGGAGTACTTTCGCAGCGACACGCCGCTGGAAAACGATGCGGCGTTAGGCACCTGGCACATTGTGCAGATGGCAGAGTCGTACTTCCTATTGCAAAACTACAGCATCGGTCATGCTGATATCGGGGTGTTGGTCGCGCTCGACAAATTTCTGGCGCAGCCCGGCGAAATGGGGGAGAACCGCTCGGTTTATATGCTTACCGATGAGGTCGGAGCGGTACTTGCCTCCGAAAACAAAGCCGATTTTCCGCTTGGACTTAACATCGAAAACAGTAAGGAGCTGGTGTCGAATGTCTCTGCCGAGCACGCCGTGTTTACAGAGACGCTGCCCGGCTATGGACTGCGGCTTTCGTGCGCCATTGCGCGAAAGGATATTTACAGGGGCGTTCAAACGATGCAGTTTATCCTAATATTCATGGGGGTACCGGCACTGCTTACGGTTGTTGCGTCAAGTCGGTATCTAAACCGAAAGATTGTGCGCTCGGTAAAAAAGCTGACGGCTGCCACCGAGCAGATCGAGAGCGGCAACATTGACTATCAAATCCCGATTGATGAGACGGAGGCACGGGAGTTCGCCACGCTCATCGGCTCCTTTAACAGTATGACACAGGAGATTAAGGACCTGAAGATTCAAACCTATGAAGAAACGTTGGAACGCAAGAACGCGCAGCTCAAATACCTGCAGATGCAGCTGCGACCGCATTTTTACCTCAATGCAATCACCACCATTTCCAGCCTGTCCATGAACGGTAAGAACGAGCAGATTCAGCAGTTTGTTGCGGCGCTCAGCGCGTATCTGCGCTATCTGTTTACAGATAACCTAAATCAGGCGACCATAGCAAGCGAGGTGCAGCATGCCGTGGATTTCTTAAAGCTGCAGCAGATTCGCCATCCCAAACGCATCTTTTATTATCATTCGGTTGAACCGGATGTCGCAGATATACCCGTGCAAAAACTGCTGTTTCAAACCTTTGTCGAAAACATCTTCAAGCATGCATTTGACGGAGAAACCGGTATATCGGTGTTTATTCGCGCTCGAAGGATACAAAAGGACGATGAACCGTTTGCGCTGATTACGATTGAGGACACCGGCTGCGGTTTTCCCGATTCCCTGCTGCAAGGCTCATATCAGGACATGGAGAGTGTCGGGATTGCCAATATATCAAAAACTCTGGCGCTTACCTACGGGCGGGAGGGTCTGCTTGGGCTTTCTAACAATGAGCAGGGCGGTGCGCAGATAGACATATACATCCCGCTGTCCGCTAAATCGGAACACTTAAGCGATAAATGATAACACGGCCCAACAACAGCCGCACGTTCTCCTGTGCGGCAGAGCGGCACCGCTATTATACATGGCGTTTTGTGCCTCCCGCGGCGTATTGCGCCGGAAAGGTATGGTCAAAATGATGAATATTTTGATTGTGGATGATGATATTCCAACGACGCAGGCCATTTCGGTCTCGCTTAATAAAATGCCGCTGCAGCTGCAGTTTGTTTATGTTGCTTATAATGTGGTGGCTGCCAAAAGCTTAATCGAGCAGCACGAGATTGATATCGTAATCTGCGATATTGAAATGCCCAAGTATTCCGGCATTCAGCTTATTGAGTGGGTGAGGGAACAGGGCTACGAGATTGAGTTCATCTTTCTTACCTGCCATGCCGATTTTGGCTACGCAACCAAAGCACTGCAATTTAAGGCAGATGCCTACATTACAAAACCGCTGGATATTGCCGTTCTACAGAACGCGCTCACCCAGGTGGTGGAAAAGATTCTGTATCGTCGGGAGTTAAAGAGGCGCAGCGCGCTTGGCGAACTGTGGCTGGATAACCGTACGCTTGTAGAAAATGCCCTGTGGCGCGAATTGCTGTTTTCCGATGCAATGGTAACCATTCAAAACAGCAGAACCTACGAAGAGCATCGCAAGGCAAACATCAACCTGGATGGGACATACCGGCTGGTATTGTGCTCGGTCATGGAGGCGCAGGTAGCAGAGCAGCATTGGGATCTGCCGACCTTTCGCTATGCGGCGGGCAACATTGCGAGCGATATTTTGTTTGAAGCCCCCAACGACCCCAGGGTGTTCGATTACAGCCACAACGGCCGCATCTATATCGCCGCGGCGGTAGACTATAAAGGTGAGCACATCCTTACGCGGTGCGAGAGCCTTTCAAAGGCGTACCAGAGCTATCTGCAGTGTGGCGCCATCGTGTATGTCGGACCGGAATGTGCAATCAATGAGCTTTCTGCGCAGCGTCGTGTGTGGGAGGAGACTGACGAAAACAACGTTGTAAGGAGCATCGCGGTAGTCACACAGACAGAGCAGGTTGCGGTGCTTGGCACCCCCGATGCGCTGGATGTGGAGCGTGTGCAGGAGCTGCTTGCGCAGGGTAACGCCATAGACGCGGTGAATGAGCTGCGCAAAACACTCGAAAAGGCAAGCGGCAGCGGGCTGCTCTCGGCTCAAACGCTGCACAGCGCGCATCAGGACTATATGCAGGTTATCTTTTCTTGCCTATACAAAGAAAACATCCTTGCGCATGAGCTGTTCTTAGAGGAAGGCGCAAAGCAGTTGGAGCGCACCTGCGAGAATTCTCTGTTTGACTTACTCAAGTGGGCAAGCTTTGCCACTCAAAAAACGGTGGAGACCATCGCGCAGGCGCGTAAAAGCGAAACCATTGTGGAAAAGATAAAACGTTTTGTGGAAGAAAACTCGGCTTCGGAGCTCGGTCGAGAGGACATTGCGCGGCATGTATATCTTTCCCCCGATTATGTAGCGAAGCTGTTTAAAGCGGAAACCGGCTATTTTTTGAAGGATTATGTCAATGAACGAAAAATCCACAAAGCAAAGCAGCTGCTGACAGAGGGAGAGATGAACATCAGCGAAATTGCGGGTGCTGTGGGGTTTGATAACTTTTCGTATTTCTCCACACTGTTTAAAAAAAGCACAGGTCTTTCACCCAGTCAGTATAAAAAACGGCTGTAAAATTACTGCGGACAAGTAGGTTTGACCGGTTTTTAATAATAGAGGCAACAATCACGGCAAATAGAAAACTCACTGCTGATAATCAAAAGCACGTGGGGTAATCCTTCTTTTATAATAAGGTTAGCAGATTCCCGCAAAACGGCGGGAACAGAATGAAGGAGGACTACTATGAAAAAGTTAAAGATTTTATCATTGTTACTGGCTCTGGTTCTGTGTTTATCCGCGCTGTCCGCGTGTGCAACCCCCGCACCCAGCAGCAGTACTGATGCCAACACGCCATCCACCCCGACAGCGGATGTGGAAACCGTCGTTATGTATCTTATAACCTTCAACAACATCCCCGATGATTATTCCAGAGTGTCCGATGCGATTAACGAGCACATCGCAAAAACCTATCCCGATTCCAACGTGAAGCTGGACCTTCGCCTGTTCAGCCCGGCAGATTACGACAACAAGATTAAGCTGGCGATGCAGAGCGGCACCCAGATGGATCTGTTCATTCCGCTGGATCTGCAGACCTACATCGCACAGAACATGTGCATGGATATCAGCACCCAGCTTGAGCAGTACGGCAAGGGTCTGACCGAAGCGCTTAGCCGCGATTTCGGTGAAGACGCGTTCGGCGTTGTGACACAAAAGGGCGGCGTGTACGGTGTACCGATTAACAAAGCGGTTGTAATTACCCCCACCCTTTCTTACAACAAGGAAATGCTGGCGGCAACCGGCTACAGTATCAATGATATCAACTCGGTGCGCGACCTTACAAAGGTCTACGCTAAGGTCAAAGAGCTGTACCCCGATGTGTACCCCTTTGCCCCCACCAACATGCAGGACTCCTACGTTTCTCTTCTGTGGGCGGGCGAGAAGAAGGTTGATCGCCTTGGCGAATCCAACTATGCCGCTGTAGCCGTAGGCGACGACAGCACAGTTGTAAACTTCTTCAACACCGACATCTTCAAAGAATACTGCCAGCTTATGCGCGATTGGTATCTCGCTGGCTACGTTCCTCAGGATATGGCTACCTCCACCACCGTTGCCGCCGAGTATGCTGCGGCAGGTCGTATGTTCAGCAGCTGGGCATCTTATTCCGGCATTAAGTCAGAAAGCGACGACAGCGTGTTTAACATGCTGGTTGGAACAGAGGCCTTCGGCGCCAAGTGGATTGCACCCGCTTATGTGGATACCAAAACAAGCGGACTTTCCATGTGCGTTTCCTCTACCAGCAAGGTGCCCGAAGCGGCAGTTAAGCTGCTTGACATTATCTACACCGATGAGTTTGTAGTTAACACCATTTTGTTTGGTATTGAAGGCACCGACTATGTCAAGGTGAGCGATCACGTGGTGGCGTTCCCTGAGGGCTTGGATGCAAACACCGTACCCTATACCGCATATCTGTGTTCCGGCGTTATCGGTTCTGAGCGTCTGCAGTGGGTAATGACCAGCGAAGAGCAGTATGAGGACAAGAACGCTGCGCTTGAGATGAACAATACCGCAGAGAGATCGCCCTTCTACGGCTTCAACTTCGATGCCGCTAAGGTAGTCAACGAGCTCACCGCTATCTCCAATGTAATTAACCAGTATTACCCCGGGCTTGTTTGCGGCAGTGTTTCGCCGGACGAAGCCATCCCCCAGTTTGTAAAAGCACTCGAGGATGCGGGTATCAATACGGTAATTGCAGAGAAGCAGGCACAGCTTGATGCTTGGATAGCCGCCAACAAATAAC
>JAEZQD010000114.1 GCA_023413185.1 Bacillota bacterium | reverse complement strand
CTGACATCGCTGTAGCCATTGAGCGCTTTGCTCACCGTAGCAACCGAAACGCCGCATGCTGCGGAGATATCTCTGATCGTAACCATTCTTGTGTGTGCCCCTATACAGTTTACTGGATAACGCAACTAAAAACGTTTTCGCATTCACATTATATATCAATAGATGAATAAAAGCAAGACCGTTTTTATAAAAACTATAAATAATACACATATATTTTCGCGAAATCGATTACAGGGTGATGTTTATGCCATTCCTTGCGTTTTTATAAATAACTTACGAAACCAGATTTCGTAGTTTGTTTCGAACGCATCGCCCTTTTTGCGTCAAATTTGTAACCATTTTTCGGCAAGTGTGGGATTTGAGTTCAACACATTAAACCGTGAGATTGTCTATATTGTACATTGTTTTTGTAACAAATCAACCGAATTGTTGCGCAATTATTACACATATGTTATAGCTAAACCCACATCTTATGTGTTTTGCCTGAATATGTCAACCTCTCGTAGCTTGTCGACGGTTCATGCGTCAATTTTCGAAACCGTTTTCGATTTTGAGGCTAATTTACGTAAAAAGTGCACAGTTTTTTATATTATATATTTATTTTTGCACACCCGTATTGACCCGGACAGTCAGCGGCTTGTATGATGGAGCAAGTATAAAGAAGCCATAACCAATACTGCGTAAGATAGGATTCGTAAAGCACGAGGCATTGTTGCTGTAATTGATTCGGTCATAAATGAAGAGAATTTCTGTAAATCGAAAGGGCACAACGATGCAAGCAAACAAGGATGCGGACAATTGTACCTACCGAACGGTGCGCAAGCGCGTAAAAAACATCAATCTTCACGTCGGTGATGACGGCGAGGTATGGGTATCCGCGCCGCCGGGCACACCCCAAACGGCAATCGACGCGTTTGTGCACAGCAAGGCAGACTGGATTTTGCACGCGAAAGAACGGGTTGCACGCAGAGAAAGTCTTCCCTTCTTTGACGGAAGCAGCGTGCTTTTGCTCGGCGAGGGTACTAGGGTCTGTACCGAACAAGGCAACAGGCGGGATGCTTTGCTGCGTGACGGCAAACTGCACATGATACTGCCTAATCCGGATGATGCCGATGCGCTAAAAAAAGCGGTGGACGAGTGGCTGTTTTCGTACAGCATCCGGATATTTTCCGTGATGGGCAGCGAGCTGCTGGGCGCGTTTGCCCGCTATCAGCTCTCCCCTGCGCAGCTTCGCCCACGGCGGATGACCGCGCGCTGGGGCAGCTGCCATCCCAAAACGGGCGTCATCCTTCTGAGCCACCGTCTAATCTGCACACCGCCTGCCTGCGTGCGGTACGTTGTGGCACACGAACTGGCGCACCTCGTGTACCCCAACCATTCCCGCGCATTCTACAGCCTGGTTTCGGAGGTAATGCCAGACCATAAAACACACAGCGCCCTGCTCAAACAGTACACCGGCGTATTACGGTAATCCCCATCAAGCCCAACACCGAATTGGCTCCCCCGATAAACCACATAAACGAAAACAGCCCGCAGAGTGAGGACCAATCGGCACCTCATCCGCGGGCTGTTGCGATATTCGATTCTGCTTATTCCACCGACTTAAGCGATTCCACCATGCTGATGTGTTTTAATCGAAAATGCAGCGACAGGTTAACCAGCAGTGCGAACAGCGCCGTGAGCAGTGCGCTCATCGCAAAGCTATGCAGCCCAATCTGGCGTCCGAACATCACCGCGTCTATCTCTCCCTGCTGTACAACAAAGGCATGCAAAAAGACGCCGCCAAACAGACCAAACGCGATGCCGATAAGGCAAAGCAACACATTCTCCCTGTAAACGTACGCGGATACCTCGGCGTCGTAGAAGCCCAGCACCTTGATGGTGGCGATCTCGCGGATGCGCTCGGTTACGTTGATGTTGGTCAGATTGTACAGCACCACAAACGCAAGCAGACCTGCCGATATAATCAATACCAGCACCACGTAATCCAGGCTCGAGAGTGTGTCGAAAAAGCTTTGTTCCGCCGAGGAGTTGTAGGATACCGAAACCACATAGTCGTTTGAAATCAGCGCGCGCGATAGCGCATCCTGCGCGTCGTCCGAGGTATCGGCCAGACGCAAAAACAGCGTGTTTGGCTCAAAGGGTGTTTCAAATACCCGCTCGTACTGTTCGTGAGACAGATAGATGTAATGGAACAGATAGTTTTCAGTCACAGCCGCCACTCGGATGTCGTAGGGGCGGTTGTCTGCATCCCGCAGCGTGATGGTGTCACCCGCCTGTAAATCAAGCAGCTCCGCGAGCTTTTCAGTTATCACCGCGCCGTCTGCATCCAGCGAGATTGGCTCTTTGCCCACCCGTGTGCGCAGCACCGCATAATCGTCGATGCGTTCGGTGGTCTTTGGCACAAACAGCACCGCATCAAACTCACGCCCGCCGCTGCCGGACAGCGCAGTGACCGTCTCCTGCCGCGCGCCCAGTGCTCCGATGATGTTCTTTTGTTCGGCGACCGTTTTGCCAAGCCGGTCTTTTTGGTCTTGCCCCTTATCCTGGTCCAGCAGCACCATACCGTGGTACAGGAAGATGTCACCGTACTGCTTAGTGCCGATGGATGAGATCGAGTCCTTCAAGCCAAAGCCTGCCACCATCAGTGCGGTGCAGCCCGCAATGCCGACCACCGTCATCAGCATCCTGCGCTTATACCGCAAAAGGTTACGCACGGTGACCTTCTGCGTAAACCCAAGACGACGCCATATGGGGGTGATGCGCTCGAGCAACACCCGCTTGCCCGGCTTTGGCGCCTTGGGGCGCATCAGCGCGGCGGGCTGTTCGGCAAGCTCCTTGTAGCACGCAACCAGGGCCGCAGCCATGGTTCCCAGCACCGCCACCAATGCCGTGGGGATGGCATAGCTCCAATGGAACGGGGTCTGTATCGGGGGGATTTGATACAGAATGCCGTACGCCGAGCCGATGACAAACGGGAACACCTTAAACCCGATTGCAAGCCCTGCCGCGCTCCCTAACAGGCTTGCAAGCCCGCAGTAGAACAAGAACTTGAATGCCGCCGCGCCCTTGCTGTAGCCAAGCGCCTTAACGGTGCCAAGCTCGGTTCGCTGCTCCTCCACCATGCGCGTCATGGTCGTAAGGCACACCAGCGCCGCCACGAGAAGGAAGAACAGCGGAAATACCCGCGCAATGGCGTCGATTCGGTTGGCATCGTCGTAGTATGCCGCGTTGCCGGGAATGCTGTCCCTCGTTAAGATATACCACTCGGGCGGCGAAAGGTCGTCTAGCTTTTTCTGCGCGTCGTCAATCTCCGCCTGCGCGTCGGCTAACTCGCGCTGGGCGGTATTCTTTGCGTCCTCATACTCGAGCTCGCCGCTTGCAAGCTTGCGCTCTGCGTCTCGGAGCTCCCGTGCAGCGTCGGCAAGCTTTTGCTCACCCTTTGCCTTCTCCGCCTTAAGCTCCTCCCTGCCCTCGTCCAGTGCTTTTTGCCCGTCTTCAAGCTGCTGCCTTGCGTTTTCCAGCTGTGTGCTTGCAGCGGCAAGCGCCGCATAGCCGGCGGACACCTCTCTGCTTGCCTTAGCCAGTTTCGCCTTTGCGTCGTCAAGCTTCTTCTTGTTCTGTGTAAGCGTACCGGCAAAGGCATCGAGTGCCGCCTGCGTGGCATAGATGTTCACCGGGTTTTCGGGGGCGGCGACATAGGCGGCGAGCACCTGCGCAAGTGGTGCGGTATCCTCGCTCTCGCTAAGCGCGGCGGCAATGCCCGATATGGTCGCAAGCGCCGTCTGACGCTGCTCTAAACCAGACTCGGGGTTTTGCACGGTTGCAAACGCACCCGAAAGTGCCGCATGGGTCTGTACCGCCTGCTCATACTGGGCAAGCCCCTGCTCGTACTGAGCAAGCCCTGCCGCAATCTGCGCATTGGCGGCAGCGAGCTTTTCGTGGGCGGACGCGCTTTCCCGCTCGTAGGTTGTTAGCCCCTCACGATACTCTTGCCAGCCCTCGGCAAGCTCCTTTTCTCCGTCGTCCAGCTTCTTCTGCGCGTCGGCTATCTCGGTTTGAAAGGCTTCGAGCCCGTCGTAGTATTCCCTGCGTCCGTCGTCAAGCTTTTTGCGGGCATCGTCAAGCTCGCTGCGCGCGTCGGCCAGCTTTTGGTCCGCCTCTTGTTTTGCGTCGGCAAGCTCCCGCCTGCCCTTGTCAAGCTCCTGCGTCACCTCGGCGACTATCTCCTCGTACCGTTCCCGCTCCCGCAGGGCGGCAACCGTTTTCAGCTCCTCCGCCTTTGCGTCAACGATTTCGTTGTACGGCTCTTGGTAGCTTTTCGCTTCACGTGCGCCGTCCAGCGCAACAAACGCATCGGTGTATACCGTATAGCTGAAATCCCGCTCGGGGATATACAGATAGCGGTCGACAGAGCCGCTTCCCACCGAGCTGGTTCCCCGCTCAAACGAGATATAATAAGGGGATGAGACCAGCCCCACCACGGTAAACTGCGTGACCGACAGCATATCCTCTATCGGGTCTTCGCCGTCTGTCTCCACGGTGATGACGTCTCCGATTTGATACCCAACGACATCGGAAGGGCGCTTCTCGGCAAGGCACTCGCCCGATTGCACGGGCATTCTGCCATCAACCAGCGTCAGGCGGTTAAGGGAGTCCTCCTCTGCGGCAAGGGGCAACGAATGCAGCCGAAGCACAAGCTGCTTGCTCTCGCTATAGGTTAGCACATCGGCGGTGTACGAGGGCATAACCGCCTGTACTCCCTGCGCACTGCGCAGGCTCTCGATATCGTCCTCGTTAAGACCCATGGTGGACACCACCCGCAGGTCGGCAAGGCGGTAGTCGTCAAAATACCGATCAATGGTCAACAGCATATCCGGCGTGGTTGCCTTAACCCCCGCAAAGAACCCCGTGCCGAGTGCTACGATTAATAAGATGGAAAGAAAGCGGCTGAACGTTTTACGAATCTCCCGCAGGGCGGAGGTGACCAGGACTTTTTTCATCGCTACCATTCAATCCTTTCCACCGCTATGGGGTCGCTGTTTTGCACCATCTCCTGCACACGGCTGTTCTTCACCTTAATAATGCGGTCCGCCATGGGGGTAATTGCCTGATTGTGCGTGATGACCACCACCGTGATACCGAGGTTTTTGCAGGTATCCTGCAGCAGCTTTAGTATGGTTTTGCCGGTGTTGTAGTCCAGCGCGCCGGTAGGCTCGTCGCACAGCAACAGCTTAGGGCGCTTTGCAAGGGCGCGCGCTATGGCAACACGCTGCTGCTCACCGCCCGAAAGCTGAGCGGGAAAGTTGTTTTGACGCTCAAAAAGCCCCACCTCTCGCAGAACCTCCTCTGCGGGAATGGGGTCTTTACAGATCTGCGCGGCAAGCTCTACGTTCTCAAGCGCCGTTAGATTCTGAACCAGATTGTAAAACTGAAACACAAAGCCAATGTCATGCCGGCGATAGGCAATCAGCCGTTTGGGGCTGTACGCCGCAATGTCCTCGCCGTCTACGATAATCTTGCCCGAATCGCAGGTGTCCATGCCGCCGAGCATATTGAGCACGGTGGTTTTGCCCGCGCCGCTGGGTCCAACAATAATCGCGAATTCCCCGCGGTCTATGGTCAGGTTAATGCCATCCGCCGCATGGATGACAACCTCCCCCATGCGGTAGCTTTTGCGCACATCCTGGAATGTTACAATACTGTTCATCAATACTCATCCTCATACCTTATTACTGCTATGTTTGCATATGGTACAGTAGCGTCTTCTGTGTGTATGCTTTAATCTCAGTAGCAATTATATCGGGTCACCGTGCGAAGTTCTAGGCGTATATTATGAATAAACCATAGGCTAAATGTTACCTGCCACTGGTTTGGACTGGACAACTCCCCGGTGCCTGTGCATAATAGAGTTGATGCAACCGATTGCTGCATTGCGGCAGACTCGGTTATTGCCAGACAAGCACACGTTGTGTCGCCTGTTTGCGAAGGATTGCGGAAGGGATTGGTCGTACTCATGAATTTTTTACACGCAAGCTGTGACCCGCAGGTCCTGATTTTTTTAGGGGTGGGCGAATATGCCGCCTCTTATATTGGAGAGGGTTACCCCATCATCCTCAGCGAGGAAGAGATTGACCGCTACACACCGCCCTCCTTCTTGTGCTTGGTTGCGGACGGCAGCGGTCTTGCCGACCTTGTACTGCTTACCCGCGTGCTTGACCGCTGCAAGGCAGAGGAGGTGTTTGTGGTGATTGGTAACCCCGCGCCGCCGGAGCTTATAAAAGCTATCAAACACAAATGCAGCTGTATTTTTTCTCTTGGCAGCGAGGATGCCGAAACAGGGGTGTTTGCGCTGATGGATTTGGTGTCGCATATGCTGGTTAGCCCCCGCCTGCTGGAGCTTGACACCGCAGAGCTGCGCACCACATTCGACCCGACTCGCACGGTGGTACACCACTCGCTGCGGTACGAGGAGATTGACCCCCAGGCGTTTGAACGAGATGTAAACGCCCTTGAGATGGAGCGGCACGCGTGGCCTGCGATGATCAGCGTTCTGCTTTCCCCGGGCGACGAGCTGTTAGAATTAGACGACGTGATTACGCCGCTGCTGAGCTTGATGCCGCAGGAGGCAGGCTTTCCGCTGCTGTGGAACATCTACCTGAGCGAAAGCGCGCAGCCGGGGGGAATGCGGGTTGAGATCTTACGTTCCAAGCCCGCGCCACGCACACTTGAGATGGTAAAAGAAATAAACAAACAACTAAGTTAAGGCAAAAAGGAGAGAACCGTCATGGCTACTAGACCCCAGGTGGATATCGGTAAGGTAAAAGAAAGCATCAAGAAACAGGGTAAGATTGCAGGTGAGTTTAAGGAGTTTATCTCCCGCGGCAACGTTGTGGATATGGCTGTCGGCATTATCGTAGGCAGCGCGTTTACGAAGATTGTCAACTCCCTCGTGCAGGATCTCGTCACCCCGCTAATCGGTTACCTGATAAAGGGGATTAACTTTACACAGATCATGTACACCTTCCCCGACACCATCGGCACCGAGGCAGAGGTTAGCCTTCGCTACGGTGCGTTTGCGCAGACAATTATCGATTTTCTGCTGATCTCACTCGTGGTATTTCTAATGGTGAAGCTGCTCAACCGCCTACGTCGCAAGAAGGAGGCGGAAAAGCCCGCTCCCCCGCCCGAGCCCAAGCGTTCGGACGAAGCGGTGCTCTTGACCGAGATTCGCGACCTACTTAAAGAACGATGATACGCTGCCACCCGGTTTCCCCGATGCCCCTAGTGGGGATACCGAATTGCCCGATGTAAAGGAGTTTGCCACTCCCCCATTCGCGACCACATTGGGGATACGCACCTTTGGCAAGCTCTCATGTAAAATCACAGGCGACGGCTTTGACTTGTAAGTCACAGCCGCCGCCTGTTTTATTGTCGCTCTGTAAGGGGTTACACTCGGTATTGTACGGGATGTTTTTCGCCCGACTTGGCAAAGATTGTGAGGCGTTTAGTAGCGTCGAAGTGCTTGATATGGTATAATAAACGCGTAGCGTTTGTTATACCATTTATTGTAACGTCCCGCCTTACGGCGATGGCCAATCACAATCAGGTGTTATGCCCCCTTCTCGGTGGGCGGTTAGCCTTTGTTTGGCTTACGCTTACGGCGAGTAGAGTTACATATATATATATTAAGGAGAATTTCCATGACTTATAAAGAACAGTTTGTTGATATCTACACCAAAAACATTCATCGCGACGGCGCGGACGAGCTGCTGAAATGGCTTGAGACCACCGATTTCTTCACCGCACCCGCAAGCACCAAGTACCACTGCGCATGCGAGGCAGGGCTTGTTCAGCACAGTGTCAGCGTGTACCAGGTGCTGATGGAGAAGCATTTTGACGCCGATACCGACAACCACGAAAGCTTTGCCATCTGCGGGTTGCTGCACGACCTGTGCAAGACGCAGTTTTACAAAACCGCCTTTCGCAACGCCAAGAACGAAAAGGGGCAGTGGGAGCAGGTCTCCTACTACTCGATTGAGGACGCGTTTCCGTTCGGGCACGGGGAGAAGTCGGTGTTTTTAATCGAGCGGTTTTTGCGCTTAAAGCCCGCCGAGGCCATCGCCGTGCGCTGGCACATGGGCGGATTTGACGAGGCGGCGCGGGGCGGAAGCTTTGGCGTAAGCCATGCGTACGAAAAATATCCCCTTGCCGTCAAGCTGCATCTCGCCGATCTGGAGTCCACCTACCTGCGCGAGCAGGGAACGTCGGCGGTAAGAAACAAATAGACCCTGATTAGAAGCGCGGAGGATTAGACCCAATGGACAAAACCCGGCTCGCCAACAAAGACGTACTTACCATAGAAGAATTGTGCTCGGTGCTTTTAATCTCCCAGGCGACGGCGCGTAACTGGGTAAAGAGCGGCAAGCTAAGGCCTGTAAAATCGGGCCCGCGTAAGCTGTGCTTTGATAAAGCCGACGTGCTCCGCCTTGTGCAGAGCATACAAAGCGGCGAAAGCGACCGTTTAACGCGTCGGCGCAACAAGACAAAGCACACCGGCAACGTGGTGCCCGCGGGCTATGTGGCGCAAAAGGAGTACACCGACGCCGCCAAACGCATTATCGCGTGTGTCGACACCTTAGGCGGCGGCGACGAGCTGATGCGCGTGATACTCGCCGAATACTCGCTCAAACTACTTGCCAGCAGGGGGCTACTTTCCTGCACGGGCGACGTGCTTTTGTTCTCGTACTTAAAAGACAGGGAGCTGCTGGGCGCGTATCGCTGCCTGATAGACGATATGCTGGTTACATTGCCTGACGAGCAACGGATAAAGGACGCGCTTGCCGCACTGTGTGAGCCGATACGCTACATCGATAACGAGGACTTTCTGGGGCTTTTGTATATGTCCATCAGCAGCATTGCAAAGCGAAAAACCGAGGGGGTATATTACACCCCCAAGCGCATTGCCGAGGACTGCGCCTTCTATCTGGATGCTAACGGCATGCTGTCGGGCAAACGAATCCTTGACCCCTGCTGCGGTACGGGCAACTTTTTAATGAATATCTTTCATATCCTCATGCACCGGCATACAGACACCGACGGGGAAACCCTGATAAAAAACCACCTGTTTGCTGCGGACATCGACCCCGTGAGCATCTGCCTTGCGCGGGTAAATCTAACGCTTGCCGCACGCCTTGCAAACCCTGCGGTGCTGTACCAAAACCTAAAGGTGACCGACAGCCTGTTTGATTTTGCGGACGAGATGTTTGACCTTGTTATCTCAAACCCGCCGTGGGGCAGCGCGTACGACGACGCATACAAGGAGCGGCTGCGGGAACGGTTTGCAAACTCCGAGTCGGTACATATTGAATCGTTTGCGGTGTTTTTGCTAAAGGCGATACACACCTGCAAGACGGGCGGGGCGGTTTGCTATGTGCTGCCGCAGTCTTTTTTAAACGTCATGGCGCACGACCGGCTGCGCGGGCTTGTCGCGCGGCACTGCGATATTCTGCGGGTGAAGTACTGGCGCAACATCTTTGACAAGGTGTATGCGCCTACCATTACCGTAACCCTTCAAAAACACGGGGACGATGCCGTTTTGCCCCGCTCGCCCATCGAGGTGGAAAACGGCGGGGAGCATTACTATTTGTCCCCCGCGCGGCTTGCACACTCGAGTGTGTTTAACTTCAGCGTAAGCGATGAAAAGAACGACCTTGTTGTCAAGCTGGAGGTATTTGAACACGCTGCCCGACTGGAGGGCAACGCGGATTTTGCCCTTGGCATAGTAACGGGCGACAACAATACGTTTGTGAAGGACCGCCGATACCGCGAGATGGAGCCGGTTCTGCGCGGCACCGACCTGCTTGCTTACACCTACCGCAAGCCAGAGACCTTTTTAAAGTTTGCGCCCGAGCGGTTTCAGCAGGTCGCGCCCGAGCGGTTTTACCGCGCGCCCGAGAAGCTGCTGTATAAGTTCGTATCCTCCTCGCCGTGCTTTGCGTACGACGACAAGCAGACGCTTTCCCTTAACAGCTGCAACATCCTCATCCCCCGCTTTGAAAATATCCCAATTAAGTACATACTCGCCGTACTCAACAGTCTGGTTGCGCACTTCTACTTCTCCAACAAGTTTCAGTCGGTCAAGGTGCTGCGCAGCCACATCGAGTCCATCCCCATCCCCATACCGGATGAAAGGTCGTGTGCGCTGGTCTGCTCGCTGGTTGACGAGGTGCTTAAGGTGGACTGCCCCCGTCTGCGCAGCGTGCTGTGCGAGCGCATCGACGACGTTATCATGGAGCTGTTTGACCTCTCCCCCGCTGAGCGCACCCTCGTGAAGACTGATACCGCGTCCGCGAAATAATGCGGGGTCGTGCAAACCGGTTATCCTCCCTGATAGGGGCACTGCACCCCGCGGTTTATCCGCAAGGGCTTTGGCTTAATTCACTTTATTTATTAACTGACAGGAGAAACACAAATGCCGTCTGTAACAGCTGACAAAACAACAAAAAAGGGCAGGGTATTCAAACGCGTTATTATCATAGTCGTTGTGACAATACTCGTGCTGACCATCGCCTTATTTGTCGCCATCCCTCCCCTTGTCATGGGCGACCTGACAGAGCGTCCCACCCGCATGAGCTTCTATGAGCCCGAGCAGTTCGGGGTGGAGGCCTCCCGCATTACGCTGCAAACAGAGGACGGGCTGAACATTGCGGCATGGACGGTTGTGCCCGAAAACCCAAAAGCGACCGTCATCCTGCTTTCGGGCATTCAAAACCCGTCGGTCACCGGCTTTTTCGGCTACGCAAAGATGCTGCGCGACAACGGCTACGGCTCGCTGCTGATTGAGATGCGCGCCCACGGCGAGAGCGAAGGCGACGAGGTGCAGTTTGGCATGAGCGAATACCTTGACGTGAAAGCGGGTGTTACCTACCTGACCGAGCAGTACGGCGACCTGCCTACGGTGGTGTGGGGAACCTCGATGGGCGGTGCCACCGCCATCAACGCGATGGGCGAAGTGCCCGAACTGGACGGCTTAATCAGTGCCTCGGCGTATTCCTCGCTGCCCGATATGTTCTGCGACTCGATGGAGCTAATGGGCATGCCGAAGGCATTTGCCGCCATCCAAAAGCCGTTTGTTCATCTGTACTGCCTGCTTAGCTACGGCGGTGAGATGACGCGCATTAACCCACTGAATGAAATACAAAAGCTAAACGGCCGCCCCGCGCTGCTGATGCATTCCACAGCCGACTCGCAGGTGCCGTACGTTAACTTCGAGCGTATTATGGCTAAGACGAACGAGCCGGTGCAGACCTATGTGCGCGAGGGGGATTACCACTTTATCGTGTATGATGATCTGTACGAAGACCCGATACAGGACGAAGCGTTTTCGGGCGCGGTGCTCTCGTTTTTACAGGAGCATTTCGGTTAACCGTAAAAGATACCTTACTATAAGTAAAAGGGGGCTTCACGACGAAGCTCCCTTTTTTCTTGCGCGAATACTTTGTGTACATACACATTTCATCAGTCCATTTGAACACCATGGCAAAACCGCCTGCGAATTTGGATGTTTCAAATTACCGGCACTTTTTATAATAAATAGTATGCGATCAATGAGCCGAAGACAAAACCCCTATAAATACCAGTTTGGAACAGGATTTTTCATGCTGTCATACCAATAGAGAACACCCGCGGCAAGCTTTCTCATTGTATCAATTTCCCCCTGCCCGAAAGGAATTGCCCACGGCAAGGATGATAACGTACCGCAACTGATATACGAAGCAAGCAACCGCCAAAAATCATTGGGGACTTTATCGTCAAAATAGCCGTTAATTCTGCCACTGGCAAAAAGAGGGCTCACTTCAACATCCCAGGTAATTGCTTTCATATCCTCAAAGGAATCACCAAAATCATTACGGTCAAAGTCAATGATGTAAAGCTGCTTGTCCTTGCCGATCATCATATTGCCGATATGGTAATCGCCGTGCAGATACACCTGCGGTCTGTCTTTTAAAAGCTGTCGGTTTTCGTTAATGAAATCAACAAACAACTGACCATTTTCATATTTCAAATTACAGTCAAGATAACTTTTAATTTTTCTGTTAAGTTTTTTGTTGTATGTGGTTTCCCAATCTTCCAAGTTTTCAGGTGCGGATAATGAATGAATTTTCTTTAATATTCGCCCTGCTTCAAAGCCGTAACCATACTGCTCTGTGTCAGACAGACATCCAATTATTTCTTTGGCATCAACACCGTCAATCCAGCTTTGAACGAAATAAACGCCCTCATCACAGATACCAAGCTCAACAGGCTCACAGATTGGTAAACCGAGAGCTGCAATCTGCTTCATATATTCAAAATCTTGTTTTTTGCTGTCATATTGCTCTAGCGGTGAAATACGCAGAAAAAGCTTATCTCCGTTATCGACGGTGATGCAATACTTTTTATCGGCCGACCAACCTTTTTCAATTAGTTCTATTGAGATTATGCCCATATTCTTCAACATCGTTTTCATTTTTCTGATGGTGTAATATTTGCTTTATCTTGCGCAATCAGCAGGCGCAGCGCATCAACCGCAATCGCAATCGCCTGCTGTGTGTCGTGGCTCTCCGCGCCCGGCAGCCCCTGCTCCGCGCGCTCCTGATTCCAGACGCAATGCAAAACGGCACCCGCCCGCGCTCCCAGCGAAGATGCAACCGAAAACAGCGCGGCGCATTCCATCTCCGACGCAAGGCAGCCCGCCGCCTTCCACGCGTTCCATTTATACAACAACTCGCTGCCCACCGGCATACGGCTTGGCGCGTGCTGCCCGTAAAACGAATCCTTGCTCTGGGCAACGCCGGTGTGCACCCGAACGCCCAGCTTGTGCGCCGCAGTAACCAAGGCAGTTGTCACCGAGAAGTCCGCCACGGCGGGGTATTCGGGCGGCAGATATTCCTTTGAGGTTCCCTCCATCCGAACGGCGGCGGTAACGGCTATGGCGTCCCCCGCCAGCACCTGGGTCTGCATGCCGCCGCAGGTGCCCACCCGCAAAAAGGTGCGCACACCGGTCATATAAAGCTCCTCGATCGCAATGGCGGCGCTCGGTCCGCCGATGCCCGTGGAGGTTACAAGCACCCGCTCGCCCTCTATGGTGCCCGCATAGGTGGTGTATTCGCGATTGCTCGCAACAAATACGGGGTTGGTCAGAGACCGGGCAATCTTCTCCACCCTGCCCGGATCCCCCGGTAGAATGGCATATTTCGCGCCGTCGGCGGGAGACAGGGCTATGTGATACATCTTATTTTCGTTCATCGTACCGTTCACACCTTTTTCGTTTGTTTTAGTGCCAAAACAAGACCCCGCCTAAGCATCGGCGGGATGCGGCGGGGTCAAACTGCTTAAAACAGGTTCTTCTTCTTGAGGATAAAGCCGATGACAAGCATTGCAAAGAGCGAAAGCCCCACGGGGAACCAGAAGTTTGGCAGCGGCAGGTTGCTCACATTCATGCCATAGATACCCGAAATGATGGTGGGGATAGACATAACAATGGTAATGGAGGTGAGCACCTTCATGACGATGTTGAGGTTGTTGGAGATAACCGAGGCGTACGCGTCCATCATGCCGGACAATACGCCCGAATAGATGCCGCTCATCTCAATCGCCTGCTTAATCTCGATGAGTACGTCCTCAAGAAGCTCTTTGTCCTCCTCATACAGCTTAATAAAACGCCCGCGCAGAATCTTTTCTAGCGTCAGGTCGTTTGCCTTAAGCGAGGTTGAGAAGTATACCAGCGATTTTTCAAGCCCGAGCAGCTGAATCAGCTCTTTGTTTTTGAGCGACTTCAGCAGCTGCAGCTCCATCAGGTTTGAAATCTTGTCAATCTGTTTGAGGTATTGCAGGTAACGCACCGAGATGCGCAGCATCAGGGTTAAAAAGAACCTGGTGCGCAGGTGGGTTTGTACGTTCTTTACCATATTGCCCGCAATCTCGGTGAGAACTGCGTTGTCTTTGAGCGAGATAGTGTACACCGCCTTATCGGTGATGATAACGCCGATTGGCATGGTGGAATACAGCATGGTGTTTTCGGTCTGCTTTTCGGCTACCGGAACGTCAACAATTACAAGGGTTTGGTCGCCCTCACTTTCAATGCGCGAGGTCTCCTCTTCATCCAGTGAGCTGCGCACAAAGCCCATGTCAAGCCCTAAGGTTTCAACAAGGTAGAGAATCTCCTGTTCGGTTGGGCTTACTACACTCACCCAGCAGCCGTCCTGCAGCCCCTGCAGGGTAACCAGACGGTTATCTTCTGTTTTGAGGTATGTAATCAAAATCATCACTCCCTAACGTGCGGCAGCCGGTTACTATGCCCGGGAGCACGCATTAATAACGGCGGCAAACAGGCTGTGTGCACTGCTGAGCCGCCCATGTGTTGAGTTTTCGCAACTTTTGGGATTACCGGGGTCGGGATTCACAGTGTCACCTCCACGCCTTGCTGATTTGCCGTTACACCGCGCCGCGGAATGCGGTGGGAATTGGGCAGTGACTGATAAAATCAAAACGCCGATGCCGCGCTCTGCCACAATGACCATGCAAAGCCCGTGCATGCTTATTATTATATCATATTGCACCTTAAATTCAATAGTGAAACAGCAAAACAGAGAAATATTGCGTAATATACGCAGATATCGGGTCGCAATCGGTCGTAAACCGCTCTTTTGAGCGATTACACTATGCAAACGGACGGATACTGCCTTTTTTGTTGCTTTTAATCTGATTAAAATCTCTTTAATCCGAGTTCATATTACCCTTAATCAAAAGGCAAAACTCGGCGTCTTTGCGGTTTTGGCTTTGACGGGATTCCTTCTAACGACACTGCTGTTTCAATTATTTCGTCAAACCGCTTTATTCCAGTTCGCGGAAATATACATCGGGCAATCTGCACCTATTGTATTGTCTAGTAAAATGCAATGAATAATAAATGAGAATTTATGATATAATTTTTGGTCAAGTATATAAAAATATTAAATAGTTGCCAAAACACAAGAAAAATATGCTAAAATGTGTACACAGAGTGATAACGATTACATTCCCTTTAGAATGGGGCGAATCACTGATTTCTTTCATCATTTTCAGAAATCATCGAAAGGTACGTACACGGGATGCACGACGAGCAACAGCTTGCCGATTGCGGCAACTACCTGTCAGTTTGGGAGCGCTATTTTCGCTGCGACAACTCTCTGCCAAACCGACGCTTCACAGACAAATACTTTAGGGAATACTCCGCACTGCTGGATATGTTAATTGAAGGTCTGTTCGAGTGGGATATTCAAACCGATGTGGTGATATCCTCTCATAGGCTTTGCAGCATGCTTTCGATTAGCAACTGTGCACATTCGATGGAGGGCTTTTTTTCACGCAATGTGCTGCCCGAGTATCTTCCCTTATGCCGGCAGATTGTCGACAATCTAATAAACGACCCCAAAGAGACCGACTTTGCAGTTAGGCTTTGCATCATCACCCCGCTTGGCGCCGTAAAAACCGTGCGCGCGCAGGGCAAAGCACTTCGTGCAGAGGACGGTACCTTGCTGCGCGTCATTGGCAGTGTGCTCGACTTAGAAGAAAACGAAAACAGCTATGATACGACCCCGGTTGTATTTGATGAACTAACCGGCATGGCGACGAAGCACACCCTTTCTCGCCGCCTGCAAAACGATATTCGCACAGGACTGGTAAAGAACGCCGCCGTCATTGTTTTAGACCTTGACAACCTAAAGGCCATCAACGACACTCTCGACCACTTTGTGGGTGACAAGGTGATTACGAAGGTTGCCTGCATCCTGTTACAGCGCACGCATAACAAAGGGCTTGCGGTGCGCCTGAGCAACGACGAGTTTGCCATCTACCTGCCCTGCGCAGACACCGAGGAGGCGGTAGAGTTCTCCCGCCGGCTCCAGGATGCCATCAAGGCGCCCATGCAGATTGGCAAGCTGACGCTATGCATATCCGCAAGTCTCGGTATCTCGATGTATCCCGAGCATGCGCAAAGCGACAAGGCGCTGCTGCGCTATGCCGACATTGCCATGCAGCATGCGAAGGCCAAGGGTAAGGACACCACCACAATCTTTCATTACTCGATGTTTGAGCGTATCCTGCGTCACGAGACCGTCGGTCGTGCCATACGCCATGGCTTGGAGCACAACGAGTTCCAGGTGCATTATCAGCCGCTTTACAACCCTTATACCGGCAGTATCGTCGGCTTTGAGGCATTGCTGCGTTTAAACTCAAGCCTGGTTGGCAACGTATCCCCCGCCGAGTTTATCCCCGCTGCCGAGGAGTCGGGGCATATCCACGAGCTTGGCAGGTGGGTGTTTGAAGAGGCGTGTAGGACCGCGGCGGAGTTTAGAGCCAAGGGCTACCAGTTTGGTAAGATGGCGATTAACCTTTCGCTTGTGCAGCTGCAGCGTCAGTCGTTTGCCGACGAGGTACGCGAGATTCTCGAAAACTTAAGCCTTACCTCCGACTGCATTGAGCTTGAGGTGACGGAAACACAGCTTGTGGAATACGTCGGCAGCAATATGGACGTAATAAAGAACATGGAGGCGTTGGGGCTTGACCTTGCGCTCGACGATTTCGGTTCGGGCTATTCCTCGCTCAACCAGCTTCGCCAGCTGTGGATTAGCACGTTAAAGATTGATAAAAAGTTTATTGACCACGTTGCAAGCGACCCCAAGGATTACGAGATTGTGAAGCTTGTTGTAAACCTTGCACACTGCTTAAACCTATGTGTTGTGGCAGAGGGCGTAGAGACCGCAAGCCAGCTTGAGCTGATAAAGCAGATTGGCTGCGACAAGGTGCAGGGCTTTTTTTACAGCCGTGCAATTCCAAAAGACGAGGCGGAAAGCCTGCTTCGTCGTCAAAAGATAGGTTGATACAGACAGTAGAGCGCAACCGGCGTCCACCCATTTGCTGGGTATGCCGGCTGCGCTTTGTTGTTTGTTGACAAGCGTGTGAAACCTGTGTAAAATTTGAGTAGGCAAACAACTTGAATTTGCCCGCATGAGACATACAATATAATATGAAAAGCGTCTGGGAGGTTAATGGTGAATGGACTATATCGACAGTCACGATTGTAAGGTGGTTAAGATCCCGGTTGGCACCCTCGGCATTGTAGGAATGAGAGGCTATGAGGAGATGACCGACAGGGTAGACAGCTATCTTACCAAATGGAGACTTGAGCGACACAATGAGCTGAACCCCGAAATCGAGGTGCCCGGCTATCTGCTCGACAGCTTTAAGATTAAAGCAACCTGCCCGAGATTTGGTACCGGAGAAGCGAAGGGGCTTATCAAGCAATCCATTCGCGGACATGACCTTTTCATCCTGTGCGATGTGTTCAACTACGGTGTGCAGTACACCATGTACGGACAAAGCGTACCGATGAGCCCCGATGACCACTACCAGGATTTAAAACGCATTATTGCCGCTTCGGGCGGTAAGGCAAGACGCATTACGGTGATTATGCCCATGCTCTACGAGGGCAGACAGCACCGTCGCAGCTCGCGGGAATCGCTTGACTGCGCTTTGATGCTGCAGGAGCTTACAAACATGGGTGTGGACAACATCCTGACCTTTGACGCACACGACGCGCGTGTGCACAACGCCATACCGCTCAATGGCTTTGATAACATTCAGCCCACCTATCAGTTTCTAAAGGCGATTGTCAAGCAGGTGCCCGACATCCGCTTTGATAAAGACAAGCTGATGGTCATCTCCCCCGATGAGGGCGGAATGGCACGGTGTATCTATTATTCCTCCATCCTGGGCGTAGAGCTTGGTATGTTCTATAAGCGTCGTGACTACGCCACCATCGTGCAGGGTCGCAACCCCATAGTAGCCCACGAATTCTTAGGCTCCAACGTCGAGGGCAAGGATCTTATTATCGTCGACGATATGATCTCCTCCGGCGATTCGGTGCTCGAGATCGCCTGCCAGCTCAAAGAGAAGAAGGCGGGCAGAATCTTCGTTTGCGTTTCGTTCGGACTGTTCTGTGAAGGGCTTGCAAACTTTGATAAGGCGTATGCTGATGGGCTAATTGATAAGGTGTTCTCCTCAAACCTTGTATACCGCACCGAGGAGCTGAGAAGCCGTCCTTGGTATGCGGAGGTTGACATGGCAAAATACCTTGCCCTGCTTATTGACCACCTAAACTACGATCAGTCTATCAGCGAGCTGCTTAACCCCTCCAACCGCATTCGTGCGCTACTGGATCGGGTAAAACAGCAAAACACCTAACCCTTCGTGCCGCAACACCCACAGCGTAACCAAAGTACGCAGCCACTAGACCGGCTCGAACTTTTATAATAAAAGCCGCACTGCGACAATATTGGGATGACGTGAAAGGAAAAACGACTATGCCGACATGGAATGACAGCTACAAAATCGGAGTAACCCTGATCGACGAACAACACAAGACCCTGTTTGACGCGATGGATGCGTTGTACTCGGCCTGCTCGGTGGGTAAGGGACGGCAGGAGGTTGTAAAGACCGCAGAATTTTTGGAAAACTACGTGGTAAAGCATTTTTCTGACGAGGAAGTGCTGCAAAAGAACTCATCGTATCCAAAGTGCGCCGAGCACAAGAAAATACACGATGAGTTTATCGCACAGGTAAAGAGCCTGAAAAACGATATCGCGCAGCATGGTCCTACCATTGTTTCGGTAGCGAAGATGAACACGATGTTATCGGGATGGCTGCTTAACCACATTAAGAATGTGGATACAGAGCTTGCGCAGTACGTAAAATAGCAATTTTTAACCCAATGCCCCCGCTTTATAAAGCGGGGGTATTTATTTTCGGGCTTTTATTTTTGCATCACATCGCGGTTTCGGTAAAAACACGGCAGTTTGGTGCATACACTCGTTATAGGGGGCAATAAAACGCCAGGTGCTTACTCTAGGTGCAGTGCAGCACGGCTATACCGCCCCAACAAGGCGGCAATTTGCCTGATAACAAGTAATCATGATGCTGGAGGGAACGCGGTGGATAAGCATACACATTCCGATCCTAGCGCAAAGAACTACCTGTTCGAACGCACACACAAACCAATACCGCCCGACCTTACCGCCTTTACAAAATGCGGTTTTTTTACCGTAAGTGGTATTGTTCACTGCCTGCAAACCGGTGCACAAAGCGAGGTGAAGAGAGGGTTTCCGGTTTTGTTTGACCATTTCTCCTCTACGTTTGACGAAGCGTTGCTGCAAAACAAAAGCGAGGTGGTGCTGAACATCCACAACGAATGCCTTGCTTTGTTATGGTATACGGCTTGTGTCTCGCCGCAGTTTGGCACAACGGCCGCTCTCGAGGTTAAGGTAAACGGGGACATCGTAGCGGGCGGCAGCGCATCCGCCCAAAGCTCGTACCAAATTGGCGTGGAGATGACGCTCAGCGCATTGACGGTGCTCTGCCTTCATCAAAAACCCGGGCAGGTGATTGAGCTTATAAACAACGACAACACAGCGGACATCGCCCATTCCTCGCTTGTTTTGGTGCTGATAGACGCGGCTGCCCAAAGCCAAGGCTAACGCGTAGTTTGGGTTGGCGGTTTTTGCGAAAAAAAGAGGCATAACAAACGTTACGCCTCTTTGATACTGGTACGACTAAATTAGCTCAGGATGCACTCCTCGGTCTCTTTGTCAAACAGGTGCATCTTGTTGATGTCGATAGCAACCTTGATTACGTCGCCGGTTCTTGCGGTGCAGCGCGGAGAAACTCTGGCAATCAGGTTGTTGCCGATGCAGTTGAGGTACAGGTAGGTCTCGGCGCCCATTAACTCGGTCACCTCAACGTTGCACTCGATTACGCCGGTTTTAGCAGCGGAAAGGAACATCTCTTCGTCGTGGATGTTCTCGGGACGGATGCCCAGAACAACCTCTTTACCCACGTACTCGGAGAAATTCTTGGGCTTCGCCTTAGAATCGGGAACCTCAACAACATACTTGCTCTCTTCGGTGCCGAACTCTACCGCAAACTTGCCATCCTTGGAAACGAGTGTTGCATCGATAAAGTTCATCTGAGGAGATCCCATGAAGCCTGCAACAAACATGTTAACAGGTCTATCGTACAGGTTCTGCGGGGTGTCAACCTGCTGGATGAAGCCGTCCTTCATAACAACAATGCGGTCACCCATCGTCATAGCCTCGGTCTGGTCATGTGTAACGTAGATAAAGGTTGTGCCCAAACGGATGTGGAGCTTGGAAAGCTCGGTTCTCATCTGTGCACGCAGCTTTGCGTCGAGGTTGGAGAGCGGCTCGTCAAGCAGGAATACCTTCGGCTCACGAACGATAGCGCGTCCCAGTGCAACACGCTGACGCTGACCGCCGGAAAGAGCCTTGGGCTTTCTGTCGAGCAGATGCTCAATATCAAGGATGCGAGCAGCCTCGTCAACGCGACGCTTAATCTCATCCTTCGGGGTTTTTCTAAGCTTTAAGCCGAACGCCATGTTCTCATATACTGTCATATGGGGATAGAGCGCGTAGTTCTGGAACACCATCGCAATATCGCGATCCTTAGGGGCAACATCATTTACCAATCTGTCGCCAATGTACAGCTCGCCGTCTGAGATCTCTTCAAGACCTGCAATCATACGCAGGGTTGTAGACTTACCGCAGCCGGAAGGACCAACAAGGATTACAAACTCCTTGTCATGAATATCGAGATTGAAGTCGGAAACCGCGGTAACCCCACCGGGATATCTTTTGTAGATGCTCTTAAGAGTAACACTAGCCATAATGGACCTCCTGTTTTATATTAGAAGTATACTGAATATACCCTATGCTTACAATACTTACTATAGCAAAAAAGGGGGTGTCTGAACAGTTGCTTAATATCCAAACTTAATTTTCACCGTTTATGAAAATTAACTAATAATTGTTTTTTTCTTATGTTTTCAATACTTTATTAAGCTTCTCGTGTCAAAAGTTTCTCAACATCTTTGTGGAATATTTCTTTGCACTCCCCTTCGCGCAGATCTTCATCCAGGGGCAGCGCGCCGATGGCAGTCCGCTTTAAGTAGACCACCTGACATCCCACAGCGGCAAACATTCGCTTAATTTGATGATACATCCCTTCGGTTATAACAATCTCCATGGAGTTGGGCCGCTCGGTTTGTACCGTGCGCACTCGCGCCGGACGGCACGTCGTGTCGCCAAGGTCTATGCCCTGTGTAAGCCGCAAAAGACCCTCCTCATCGGGCAACACGTCCAGTGCGCAAAGATAGGTTTTGGGCACATGGTTTTTGGGTGAAAGCATTCGGTGTGCAAGCGCCCCGTCGTCGGTAAGCAGAACAAAGCCTACGGTATCCTTGTCCAACCTTCCGGCAGGAAACAGCCCCTTGCGCGCAAGGGGCGCGGGAACAAGGTCAAGCACCGTTTTTTGTCTTGCGTCGCGGGTTGCGCTTACCACCCCCGCGGGTTTGTTTAACATAAGGTAGATCGACTGCTTGTATTTAAGCAGTGCATTGTTTACCGCAAGCCGGTCCGTGTCGGGGTTTGCTTTGTGCTCCGGCTCGCGCACAACCGCGTCATTCACCGTTACCCTACCCGACACGATCAGCTTTTTTGCATCGGTTCGGGACAGGTTGCACTGTCCCGCTATCAACTTGTCTAACCGCTGCATCGGCATAACAGCACCTCCCCGCAAACTATATTATATTATTGTATAGTATAGCACACTCACGGGCGAAATAGGGACTGTTTTGTAACAGGATATTTTTAATAACGAAAACCATCGGTCTGTTCACTAGGCAAGTGCGGTTTTACCAAGGCTTGCACAGCACCACCTTTTGTACCCCGAGCATTGTTTACAACGAGAGCACCTTGTACAGAAGAAACCGAAAGCCGTTTATTCCTCTGTATGTACTCAGCCTTCTTTATCCTCTGCCGCCTGAATCAGCATCTCCAGCGCGTTTTCAATCTCCGCTCTTGTCTGCTGCTCTACTTCATCGATCATTTCTGCGGTATCTTTGTTCTCTGTGGTATCCTTATTGTCTGTGCTATCCTTAATCTCATCGCCCTCGGCTTCGCCGGTATTGCCCTGATTCTCATCGTTCTGCGGCTCTTCGGATTCTTCCTGTCCGCTGAGTCTGGGGTCTCTTTTCTCGATGCCGTTTAGCTCGGTGGGCAGGTCGGACGCCAGCAGCCCCTGTTCGGAGAAGGCGCCTATCTCATCGGCAGAAAAACCGTGAATGAATCCGCCCAACGCAACCGAGCAGATATCACCAGCAATGATCTTGTTATCACATACGATGACATTGGCGTGAACCTCATCGTCCGACGGATAGTTGAGTACGGTATACGTCCAGCGTTTTGCACGGCGACCTTTGTATTTTTCAAGATTAAGCCCCTGCGTTTTTTGCAGCTCGTTGTAGCGTTTGTACACCTCATCAAAGTTCTCTGGCAGAATAATCTCGCACACCTCAATTGGCTCGTCGCTTACATCCCACCCGAAGTTTTCTAAAAAGGTGACACGCTGTGCGTTGTTCGAGGCGTCATAGCCGCCCTTGTTCGATTTTTTGTTTTCTCCCCCTTTGTCGGAAAAAATGCTCCACAACCCAACGCCCAGTAGCACTAGCCCGACAACGACTACGCCTATCATGAGCATTTTACGTTTCTCGAGTTTCATAGACATAATAAACATAATCCAGTGCCCATCCCCCTTATCTTGATACCGTGGTTTTTTGACGGTTTGTACTAGATTATATGACCCGACAACCCGTTCAAGAACAGCACAAGTCAATTCCTGCATGCCGCCAAAGCGAGAAGACCTGTTTGTTCCTTTTTGGTCCAGTGCTTCGTTTATATGGACAAGGCAGCCTGTTGGTTTTTGTGTTACTGTTGCGGTATTGATGTTTGCCCCTATGCGGCCACACAATTCGCGTAGACGATGCCAAATGCATGATTGTCGGGACAGGCAGCAAAGGGTTGTCCGGCAGCAAACCCGAGAGAAAACACCCTGCGTCTGCATGTTCTAACTGATTTGATTGTTTATTTTAATAATATCTTTCAACATTTTATATAAATAGTGTTGAATTTCCTGATTTGATGTGCTATTATAACTGTGTTGTCCATAATTATGATTACTACTACTTCATCCTTTTCCCATGCTATGTATGTCTCTATCCCCGAAAAACCCCGGTCTTTTTAAGACCGGGGTTTTTCACTTCTCCTTTTTATTGGTATTTAATGCAATTTATATATGTAAATATTTTGAAAACTTGCTGCCAAACCGCTTAATTTGTAGTTGCTTTTTACCCGCCATTATTATATTATTGACTTTAGCGGCGCACAGGGGCACTTTTCCGGTTAAATAACTGCAATTGTGGTAAAAGTTTTTCCTTAGCGCAGTAATTGAAAGTGTTTATGACACTTGTTATGTTAGTAGATTTATTTAAATGGAGGTATATCAAAATATGATGATTAAAAAGTATGGTAAGCACATAGTCGCACTGATGCTTTGCGCCATGATGCTGTTTTCTCTTGCTGCCTGCGGCGGCAACGACCCAGTGGAGGAGGAGCCAGACGTTTCTTCTTCTTCTTCTCAGCCCTTACCCGCCGCATCAGAAGCTGAGCCCGAAAAAACCAGCGATGAAGTGATTAAAAAACTCGATGCGGCTAAGACCACCAATCCCGAAACCGTATCCTGGCTCTCGATTCCCAACACCAACATCGACTATCCTGTGCTCCAGTCTTTAGAGGATAACTTTAAGTATGAGACCAAGGACATCGACGGACAAAAGAGCGCGCTAGACCCTACCAAGATGGACAAGGCGGTTGCCTCACTGTTGGGCGGTTCAAAGGCGTATGTCGGTGCAATCTACTACGATGCAAAGGTAAGCGCTCCGAACACCAGCGAAGTTTCTCGCAACATGCTGCTGTACGGTCATAACTGGACCAACATCGTAGAGCCGTTTCGCATCGGAAACGAAAAGGATTACGACGTGATGTTTGCACAGCTCAAATCCTACACCGATGAGAACTTTGCCAAGCAAAATCCCTACATCTACCTGAGCACGGGCGACAAAACCAAGGTTTACAAGGTGTTCAGCATCGTGTACTTTAACGCCTTCTGCTCCAACTACATTGCACCAAACCCCGATGACGATATGTACAAAAAGCTGCTTGATGATGCGCAGGCTCGCACGCTGTATAAGTACGACACTGCTGTTAGCACCGACGATAACATCATCACTTTAATTACCTGCTCGCGCAAGTATCCCAAAAGCGTAACGCAGGGTGACGGCTTTAACATTCAGCGTTTTGCCGTAATTGCACGTGAGTTGCGCGACGGTGAGACCGATAAGGATGCCGTTAAGGTAACCAAAAACACCGGCAACCTCGACCCCAAATGGACTATGAAGACCCACAAGCTGTAAACCTAAACTTATTACATCCCGTCCGCAACTGCGGACGGGATGTTTTGCATCTTTCCGTAAATTTTCTCAGTAATCTATAACACTTTCAGATTTCCTTCGTGAGGCGGCAAAAAAACATTTCCATATTCTATCGGTTTTTAATTGAAGAATGATGCTTCTTTGTGTTATAATTTATATGTTTGCACGAATTGTCATTGCGCCCACAATGGGCTGTGCGATAAACTACTTTCCGGGAGGAACTGACTGTGAATAAAATCAAAAAGCTTGCAACTCTTTGGACCGCGCCCGTGCGGCTTTGCGCGGTGCTTAGCTTCTTGCTGATAGCAGGTATTCTGTGCGACAGCGCCCTGTGGGGTTCACTGTCCGCCAAGGGTGCCGGCGGGGTTTGTCGCTATAACGTCGCCGATACGCTGCCCTTACCCGTTTTTAAACAGAACGATTTTATCCTATCCAAGAACGCCCGCCTTACCCTGCCGGCTCTTGAGCTTGCCGAGGGCATCGCCATGACCGAAGCGCAGTTAAAGGCGGAGCAGGAACTCATCGAAGCGCGTGCGAAGGCGGCGCAGTCCGGCACAGGCGGCTCCCGTACGGCAATCACTTACGGTGCCCCCGTAGTTTCAGGCAACGGACAACAGAATTTGGCAAGCTGGAAGGCGACAAACCCGGATACCATTGGGTTTTTGCGCATTCCCGGAACCAACATCAACTACCCCGTTATGCGCGGTACCTCGTATGAGTTTAAGCAGCAAAGCGGTGCGTACGGAAAAATGCCTGGCGCAATCTGGGTTCACACCGGCACGTTGTCTTCTAAAGCCGCGATGCAGGGCAACACGGTAATTACTGGTCATAACTGGGGCAACTGTACCGGCGCGTATCCGTTTATCGGCAATGTAACCAGTTCGGGGCGCATGGACCAGCTGCTTTCCTACACCTCCCCCGCATTTGCGTCGCAAAACCCCTATATTACGCTTTCTGTTCCGGGTGAGGATATTACCCTTGCGGTTATCGCGGCGTTCTATGTGCCGAATATCTACACCGACAACGCCTGCATCTACAACGGCGACCCTGTCTCGCTCGCGGCTAGTGCGAAGGCGCGCAGCCTGTTCTCCTCGGGGGTCTCGGTTTCGCCGGGTGAAAAGCTGGTGACCTTCTTCACCTGCTCTCGTTACCTAAATACCGGCGCAAAGCAGCGTTTTGTTGTGGTAACAAAGGTTTTGTAAATTGCCTTTTACCTGAGTTCGGCGGCTTACACATAAGCCGCCGAACTTTTTGTTCCAAAATATCTCTATCTTGTTTTGCACAAAAACTCCAGTTTGCGTGCACTGTATGTTTGATGGAAATTATGCTAAAAACAACTGTTAATATTTTATCGGTTATTTTGCGCGCATGGTATGGTATAATAAGCAAGCTTACTTGTTTGCCCAGTTTTTTTGACGA
>JAEZQD010000099.1 GCA_023413185.1 Bacillota bacterium | reverse complement strand
CGGCAAACTTTGCTATGTCGTCAAACACATGCAGCCCGGTAAGCAGCGAGGCGGCAAAGATAAGGGTAATCGAGGTCAGCGTGCCTGCCATCTCCTGCGTGACGTTGGGGTTTTGGTGGTACAGCGTAATAAGTGCCTCGCCGATGACGCACACCGCGCCGCCGCATAGAAAAGCCACCACGCAGTCGCGCACGGTGGTAGACGGGCGCTCCGCGCGCTTCACCAGCTGGGAGTATTCGCTTGGGGTCAGATGAAACATGGGTAAACCATATCCTTTCTCGCAGCGCCGTATAATGGCGGGCTGCTATATCATAAGGTAGGGTGACCGACACAAAAGCCATGGGTTCGGGGTAAATACCCCCGCGCCATTCTTACTGGGTAGTTTTGACGCGCCGTGCATAAAATATTCCCGTTATTGGGCATAAAAATACCCGCCGAGCGGTTCGGCGGGTGGGTATTACTTCTTATCGGTTATTCATAAGGTCATTATATAATTTTGTACCGTTTTGCCCCTTGCTGATTTGTGCGTTTTTCTTAATGATCTCACGATTTAATTCCTGCAAAAGCAAATTTGATCTTCCAATTGTATCTGGGTTTTTATATAACAGAAGAACTTTTTGAGCTACAGCGCGTGATTTGGGGTCAACCACATTAACATTGTTAAACCCCCGCATGCCCATCTCAACCGCATTTGCTACATCAAGTAGTTGATCGTAACTCAACTTATTAAAGTCAATTAACCTTTTTGCTTTTGTTTTTTGATTTGGCAATTGGCATCCCTTGTCAATATGCAGCTTCTCCACGATTAATCACCCGCTCTCTCAGTTCTAAACGCTACTACTCCATTTAGTATATCATAAAAACTGATTATAGTAAATTCGCTAGGCTGTAAGTCGTTAACAATATATTCTTTCGATGTATCATTTGCTTTTCTCGTATCTGGTACTATCTGAAGTTTGTCAATTACAATCTGCGTCTTTACTAAGTAAACAACCGGCATGAACGCTTCAAATGGTGCATCGGTAACGGTAGCCATAATCTTTTCTCGTTGTTCTTCTGTTATAATTCCTTCATTACACTTTATTCTGGCTCCCTTAAGTATGTTTGCTTTATTTCTAATAATTTCGTTTCCGTGCTTATCCCCTTTTAAAGCCTGGTCCAAATACTTATTACATATTGTTCTCGGGTTGGAAGAACCGGGTTGATTAAAATCATCAAAACTGGTCGTACACCAAACAAAATGTCTGTCATTATAGTACTCTTTGGATATTTTGAACGCCAATAACGTTGCTGTCGAAAACAAAACAGGATGTCTATTAACGTCCATACTCATATCGTACCCCTAAGAGATTTAAAAATATATAATGAAAACCATTCACCTAATTATAAAACCGCCGACTAATTTTGTCAATAAAGTGCATTTGTTGTAAAAATTAAACCATCTTCGGTGTGTTGCGCATGCACTCGTACACCTGCTCGATGGTGGGCAGGGCGTTCATCGCACCGCGCATCGTGGTGGTCATCGAGCCGACGGCGGTGGCAAAATCAAGGCACACCATCATCTCGGCAAGCGTCAGGCGGTCAAGGGGCTTTTCAAACCGCAGGATGCGGTACAACAAGCCGCCCACAAACGCGTCGCCCGCGCCTGTGGTGTCGAGCACCGCGATGTCGTAGGCGGGCACATGCACCTCGTGCGACAGGGTAGCGCAGTACGCGCCTTTGTTGCCCAGCGTTACAACCACGGCGGTAAGGTTATACTCTCGCAGCAGGCTGCGGCAGCCCTGCTCCAGCGTCAGGCTGCCCGTCACAAAATCAAACTCGGTTTTGGAAAGCTTGAGCAGCTGCGCAAACTGCATGCCGCGCAGGATGCAGTCGCGGGCTACCCGCTCGCTCTCCCACAACGAAAGCCGCAGGTTTGGGTCGTAGCACACCAGCCTGCCCATCTGCTTTGCGTGTGCGGCCGCCGTCATGGTGGCGGTGCAGGCGGGCTCGTCGGTCATGCTCACCGAGCCGAAGCAAAAGGCGCGGGCGTTGTTAATCAGCGACAGATCCACCTCGCTCGCTGTCAGGCGAACGTCGGCGGTGCTGCTGTGGTAAAAGGATTGTACCGTGCCGCCGTTTTGGTCTGGCAGCACAAACGCAAGCGCGGTTGGGTAAAACCTGGTTTCCTTTACCCCGCTCACATCCACACCCTTCGAAGCGAGGTGCCCCTTAAGCCCTCTGCCAAACGCATCCTGCCCCACCTTGCCGATATACGCGGCACTGCCGCCCAGCCTTGTGACGCATGCCGCCACGTTTGCGGGCGCACCGCCGGGGTTTTGCTCAAATAAGGGGCTGCCGAACTCCGAAATACCCGCGGGCGTAAAGTCCATAATCAGCTCGCCCAAAGCCGTCACATCAAACATCGGTTTGCCTCCCCTATCATTTTCTGTATCCCTGTCTTTTACAATTATAGTCCTTTTTTATGCGCCGTCAACCAAATACGCCAATATCGGCGGGGTTTTCGCAGCCGAACAACCCATTCATCAGCATTGCCTTGAGCTTTGCGTAGATGTCGGGCAGGTCGCTTGCGGGCAGGGGGTTTTCCCCCATACCCACCTCTATGGTAAAGCCTTGGGCGTAGAACTCCTGAATAAACCAATCCTTAAACCCGCCGTGCGACGCCATACCGGTGGGCGAGCACACCGTATACCCGCACAGACCCGACCAATGCTCCGCCACGGCGCGCGACTCGGGCGGGGTGTTTTTGCCGTAGTCGTAGTAGATCTCCTCCCCCTGGCTGTGGAACGCCACCAGCCGCGCGGGGCGGTACATCCGGCACAGGTTGCACAGTGCTCTCGTCTCCGGCTCGCTTTCGGGGTGGGTGCCGCCATACTGCCGCCTTGCGGGGGCGGTGATGCCGTTATCGCGCTCCATGCGCTTGCACAGGGCAAAGCCCGCGTCAAAGTTGTGGTTAATGTCCACCCCGCGCACGTTTGCGTTCCAGCCCTTCAGGTCGCCGCCTGATATCTCCTGCACCGTGGCTTTATACATCCCCGCGCTTTTTATGCCGTTTGCCACAAGCTCCAGCCCGTCGGGGTTTGCGCAGGGCAGAATAATCACCCCGCTGCCGCGCAGCGCCTGATGGGGATGGATGCCGCACAGGGCTTTTCGCCTTGTAACCGCCTCTGCAAGCTCCTCCAAAAAGCGGGTGAGCAGCAAGACGGTAATCCACTCCTGCGCGTGAAAGCCGCCCGCAAACACCACCGAACCCCTGCGCTGACCAAAGCCCACCGCCCACAGCTCGCGCCCCAGAACGCTTTTGCCCGCGCAAAACAGCTCGGCGGGGATGCACTCTGTGCAGATGGCTGCCAGCCTGCGCGTTAAGGCTGCAAAGTCGGGTGTGCCCTTGTAAAATCTGTCCATCTGTATGCCCCCATCGTATTGTCTGCATAAATCGTCATAGCTTGCGTTTTATTGATTGTATAGTATATTCGGGTACTATCTGCCGCATAACCAATCTGCGATACCTTTACACCACGGTTTGGGATGGTGTACAATATAGTCGACCCATCCAAAGGATTACCCTGTGATTATATAAAAGGAGAACCGAACACGATGGCGCATTATGAAAAGACGCTCGACCAACGCTGTGTATTTTGCGGCAAGATCCTCTCTCTGCGTGTGGATACGGTGGAGCTTGAAAACCAAAAGACCGCCACCCGCGAGGTGGTGGAGCATCCCGGCGGGGTGTGCGTGCTGCCGCTGGACGATAACGGCAACGTCACGCTGGTGCGCCAGTTTCGTTACCCGTATATGGAGGAGCTGCTTGAGCTGCCCGCGGGCAAACGCTCGGCCGGCGAGGACCCGCTGGAATGCGGCAAGCGGGAGCTTACTGAGGAAACGGGGCTTACCGCCGAGAATTATACCTCGTTGGGCGAGCTGTACCCGTCACCCGGGTATCTAAACGAAGTCATCTACCTGTATCTCGCTACGGGTCTTACCCATGTGGGGCAAAGTCTGGACGAGGACGAATTCTTGGACGTGTGCACCCTGCCCCTTCGCGAGGCGGTAGATATGGTGCTCGACGGCAGAATCAAGGACGCAAAGACGGGCATTGCCCTGTTAAAGGCGTTTGTGCAAAACGGGCGGGAGCTGTGATGTTCTCAGCCCATGCATCCGCCTTGGCGTTTGCATAACAAACGGTTTTCTCTACCCTATACTCGTTACGAAAAGAGGTCCTGTATTTGCTACACCGATTTCGTTATCTGCTGCGGCTCATTGGTCGGCTCAACTATAAGGCGATGCTTGCAAAGGCGCGCTTGATACACGCAAAAACCAAAACACCCACCCTGTTTATTCTAATCGATATGCTGTACTGCGGCGCGCGCTACGGCGCGGGGTATATGGATTACACGGTGCTTGAGTTTTACCGCCTAAGCGGCAGGCAGCGCGACACCTTTTTAACGCGCGGGCGAAGCAATCGGCTGGTGCGCGCGCTCAACGACCGCGCACAGTGGCACTGGCTGGAGGACAAGCCCACGTTTCTTACCCGCTTTTCTACGTATCTGGGCAGGGAGTGGATTGACCTAACCCGCGCCGATGTACAGCAGTTTGCAGATTTCTGCATCGGAAAAGACCGTATTATCGTAAAGCCGGTGGACGGCGACGGCGGCACGGGTGTGGACTGCGTGTTGCTTGACGAAAACACCGATTACACCGCCCTGTATGCCGACTTGATAAAGAATAAGCAGACGCTTTGCGAGGAGTACGTGGTGCAGCATCCCGTGCTGTCGGGCATCTACCCCGGCTCGGTAAACACCCTGCGCATCGTCACGGTGCTGCGTAAGGACGGCGGGGTGGACATTACCCGCTGCTTAATCCGCATCGGCGCGGGCGGTGTGGTGGATAACATCTCAAGCGGCGGCATGGCGGCGCTGCTCGACCCCGAAACGGGCGAGATTATCCGCCCAGCGCACGACAAAAACGGCGTAAGCCACACCCACCACCCGATTACGGGCGCACCGATTGTGGGCGTTGTGGTGCCGATGTTCGACCGCGTACTCGCCATGGTTAAGGAGGCGGCGCACGAGGTGCCCGCCATCCGCTACACCGCGTGGGACGTAGCGGTGTGCGAGCAGGGACCCGTTTTCATCGAGGCAAACCAGTACCCCGGGCACGAGATTCAGCAGCTGCCCCCCCACCTTACCGACAACACCGGCATGTGGCCGGTATACAAAAGCTATATGACAGACGCGAAAGCCCCATAGACGTAACAATCATTTTGAAAGGCATGGTACGGGCAATGGTCTTAAAACACGTAATCTTTGACATGGACGGCGTATTGTTTGACAGCGAGCGCATGTATGAGGAGGGGCTTATCCTTCATGCCCCAAAGTACGGCTTTACCCCTACCCACGAGCATTTTCTCACCACAGTGGGCACCTCCGAAAAGGCGTCGCGAGAGACGTTTCTTAAGCTGTTTGGCGAGTTTGATTACGACGCGCTGCGGGTAGATATCCGCGCCCACATCGTCACCCAGATGCAGGGCGGGCGCATCCCGCTAAAAAAGGGCGTACATAACCTGCTTTCTTATTTAAAGCAGCAGGGCGTGCGCATCGCCCTAGCAACCTCCACCCGCCGTTCCACCGTAGAGGTGATGCTGCAAACCGCACAGTTAACGGGCTACTTTGACTACACGGTGTGCGGCGACGAGGTCGTAAACCCCAAGCCCGACCCCGAAATCTTTTTGAATGCGATGAGTAAGCTCGGCGGCACCGTACACAACACCGTTGTGGTAGAGGACTCGTACAACGGCGTGCGCGCGGCAAACGCGGCGGGCATCCCCGTTGTGGTTGTGCCCGATATGCTGCCTCCCGACCCCGCCCTACCCAGCTATGCTGTAAAAGAGGATCTCGACGAGGTACTGACGCTGTTTGCCCCGCTCATCGAGGGCGCTTAACAATACATACGTGCAAACTATCTAAGCGAGGGGAGAGTTATCTTCCCCTCGTTTTTTTGCAAAATTTCATCTATGCAATTTTTAATATGACACGCCCTTTCATATTTACCCTGCTATACTTTTGCTAGAGTCAGTTCAAAATAACAAAAGGAGTGTACGAAATGGATACGAACTATCAAGGACCGTTTTGCCAAAGCTGCAGCATGCCGCTAACAAAGGACGAGGAGCTTGGCACCAACAAGGACGGCAGCAAAAACCCCGAGTACTGCGTGTACTGCTATGAAAACGGCGGGTTCAAGGACGAGATGACCATGGAGCAGATGATTGACTTCTGCGTGGATTATGGCATGAAAGAGGGCATCTACACCGACGCTGACGCGGCAAGGGCGCAGATGCTCACGTGGTTCCCCACCCTAAAACGCTGGAAGCAGGCATAGCAAGTGAAGGAGGAATTGGTAATATGACGCAAAAGCTGGACTACAAAAAGACCGAGCGCGCCCTGTACCTGCCGCCCGCAAATCCCGTGGTAGTAACCGTGCCATCCATGCGTTTTATTATGGTGGATGGGTGCGGTAACCCAAACGACCCCGAGGGTGAGTACCAAAAGGCATTGGAGCTGTTGTACGCGCTGACCTACACCATAAAGATGAGCAAGGACAAGCCCTCGGGGTACGTGGACTACACCGTGCCGCCACTTGAGGGTCTGTGGTGGCTAAATGACGGGACTGACATTGACTTTTCAGCCAAGGAGCGATACTGCTGGACGTCGATGATACGCCAGCCCGAGTTTGTGACCGACGAGGTGTATGCGGCAGCGTGTGAAACGGTAGCCGCAAAAAAGCCCCAGCTTGACTGCACAACGGCACGCCTTGCCGATTTTTGCGAGGGGCTGTGCGTACAGATGATGCACATCGGCACCTTCGACGACGAGCCCGCCAGCCTTGCCGTGATGGAGCGTTTCATCCGCGAGCAGGGGCTTGCAGGCGATGTGGGAGGTACACTTGCGGACGGCACCAAGCGCCGCCACCACGAGATCTACCTGGGCGACCCGCGAAAGGTCGCGCCCGAACGCCGCAAGACAGTACTGCGGCTGCCGATACGCAAGGTTTAACCACATAATAATCATCCATTAAGGGCAGGGGTCATGAAAGACCGCTGTCCTTTTTGTATTGGCGATTTGTAGGGGGCGGCGTTTGCGGCGTCCCCTACAAATTGTTAACCTCTGGCTTGCCGCTCCTTACCAATTCACGGACGACCGATGGTCGCCCCTACGGCATTGTTGATGTATCGCCGAGACCCGAAACACTCCAAAATACTCTATGCCATACCGTCTGCATGAGACTATACCCCACCGTTACGGCTAACCGCTTTGGTAGGGGCGCACATTGCGCGTCCGCATTTTATCACAGCGCCGCCACGGGACGTCGAGGACGCCGTCCCCTACACATCGCATCACCAACCTATCGACATTGGGCATGGACGTAGGGGCGCGCATTGCGCGTCCGCGGCATCCCCTACACATTATAAACTTCCGGCTTCCCACACCTTATCAACCCAACCCAACGGTCGATTTACCCGCTCTAGTCTGCTAGCGCAAAAAGTGCTATACTGGTGGCAAACCCTACAACCGCGCATCGAAAGGATTTTTGAACATATGATACAGGACATCCATCCACATATCTTTGACAACAGCTATCGCCCAAGACCTGCGGGACCCGACGACCTTGTGCTGTGCTACCAGCAAGACAAGGCACTGTTTGACCCCGAAGGCGGCGAGGGGATGTTCCCTGCCTTGAGCGAGCTGTTTTGTGATACTGCTTCCCTCTCCCTCATCTACCTGTTCGAGCTAGACGGCAGAGGGGTTTACCTGCTTACCGACCCGCCACCCGAGCAGACGGGGCGGTTTACGTGGGGTGAGGTCAACCTGTTTCGGTCTGTTTTGCCCGAGTGGCTTGCGTTTTGCGGCATTACCGGCAGCCACCTGTACCGCTGGTACTGTGACCACGCCTACTGCGGGCGGTGCGCCACGGCGATGGTGCACAAGGACGACGAGCGCGCGCTGGTTTGCCCAAATTGTGCAAAGACCGAGTTCCCCACCCTTTCCCCCGCCGTGATTGTGGCGGTAACAAACGGCGACCGCCTGCTGCTTACCCGCTATGCCCACAGCGTATACCGCCGCTGGGCACTGGTTGCAGGCTTTGCGGAGATTGGCGAGACGCTGGAGGAAACGGTAAGCCGCGAGGTACTGGAGGAGACGGGCATCCGGGTAAAAAACCTGCGTTACTACAAAAGCCAGCCTTGGGGATACTCACAGTCGCTGCTGGTCGGCTTTTTTGCCGAGCTTGACGGCGACGACACCATAACGCTCGACGAAACCGAGCTTTCGGAGGCAGAGTGGCAGACCCGCGACGAGATCGAGCCGCCGCCTTCCACCGTCAGCCTGACCGCCGAGATGATTGAGGCGTTTCGCACCGGCAAGATGCCGAGTTTACAATAGGAGACCGCCATGTTAAAACGTATTGGTAAGACCCTTGTCCTTTCATTTACCTTCTGGCTTGTGCTGCTGAGTATATACACAATCTACAACCACTACAGCGGCGGGGACTCCAAAAGTATTGTGCTCATCAGCCTTCACCCCGTGCTTTCACCGCTATCCCGTACAGACTGGGCGAGGGAGTGGTTAAACGCGGGCAGGATTGTGCCGGCCGCCACCATCTTGGGGGAGTTTTCGGTGCGCTGGTACTACGCCCACCTTGCGTGCGCCATTGTCACCGGCGGCGTGCTGGACGGCATCAAGGCGTTTTTTTGCCGCTTGTTCCGCCGTGGAAAAACACCCGTTACGACAGGGGGCGACCCATCATGAGCCGCGCGCCGTTTGGGCTGTATATCCACATCCCGTTTTGCGCAAGAAAATGCGGGTACTGCGATTTTTACTCGGTGCCCGCCGATGACGCGCGCATGGACGCATACCTCGCAGCGGTGTGTAAGGATCTCGCGCACTGGTCTAAAACGCTGGGCGGCAGACAGGCGGACACGCTGTATCTGGGCGGCGGCACGCCCATCCTGTTTGGGGCGGATAGGCTGAGCAGGCTACTGGAACGTTGCTGTAGCCTGTTTGGGCTGACGGACGCGGAGATTACGCTTGAGGCAAACCCCAACCACACCAACTACGACACCCTTTGCGCCCTACGTCGCGCGGGGTTTAACCGCGTCTCGTTCGGGGTGCAGAGCGCCGTGGATGCAGAGCTTTTGGCGCTCACCCGCTCGCATACGGCGGCACAGGCAGGGGATGCGATACGTTGGGCGCGGCAGGCGGGGTTTACAAACATCAGCGCCGACCTGATGCTGGGCATCGCGCACCAGACAACAGACAGCCTGACCGAATCCGTCCGCTTTCTGGCGGGTCTTTCAGTACAACACATCTCGGCGTACCTACTAAAGGTGGAGGAGGGCACGCCCTTTTACGCCGCGCGGCAGTCGCTCGCCCTGCCCGACGAGGATATAACCGCCGCACTGTACCTGCATGCGGTACAAACGCTTGCAGGGCACGGCTACACCCAGTACGAAATCTCAAACTTCGCGCGGGATGGTATGGTGTGCCGCCACAACCTGCTGTACTGGGACAGCCGCGAATACCTGGGCCTAGGTCCCGCGGCACATTCGTTTTTGGGCGGCAAGCGGCTTGCGTACCCAAACAACCTCGCCCGCTACCTTGCGGGGGGGCAGGCAGAGCAGATTGACGAGGGCGGCGACCTCGAAGAATACCTGATGCTGCGCCTGCGCCTATCGGACGGACTGGTGTTCTCGGACGCGCGTAAGCGTTATCCCGAAGAACTTAACGAAGCGGCGCTTACCAAAAAGGCACAGCCACTCATCCGTCAGGGGCTTTGTATTGCCGATGCAACGGGCATTCGATTAACGCCGCGGGGGTTTTTATTCTCGAACCACTGTATTGCGGAGCTTTTGTTTTAAACGGAAGGCGGAACTGATGTTGAAAACTATACTGGTTACCGGCGGTGCGGGGTTTATCGGCTCGAATCTG
>JAEZQD010000092.1 GCA_023413185.1 Bacillota bacterium | reverse complement strand
ACAGCCGCTCGTTCGCACGTTTTTCCGTGAGCAGCGCTATCTCGTTATCAAACGCCGACCATAACGTAACATCATGACCGTGTTTTGTCGTCATAACAGCAAGGGCAATGCCAAAGCCTCCCGCGCCAAGCACGGCAATCTTCAAAAGAAACGCCTCCCGTCCGCGCAGTGCGGTTTAATCCTTTTTCTTGCGCTCAAACTTCGGCTCTGTGCCGTTTAGTAAACGCTTTATGTTCGCGCGGTGCATATAGATCAGTATCACCGCGATGCAGGCGGTTAAAATCGTGTCGACAGGGTCGGGACGACCGGACAACGCATTGACCACATAGGTGGTAATGGGGTACGAAATCGCCGCAATGATAGACGCAATCGAAACAATGCGGGTAATAAGAAACAGGATAATAAACAGCGAAATGACAATGACAAACACACGTGGGTCAATCATTAACGCAATCCCCGCCGTAGTCAGCACGCCCTTGCCGCCCTTAAAACCGAAGTAAAGGGGGAAGATATGACCGATGATGACAAACAAGCCCGCAATGCATGCACCGTACTGTGGCTCGAGATGTGCGATGTACGCAAAGATGAGTCTGCCCAGAATAACCGAAACGACCCCTTTGGAGAAGTCACCGACCAGTGTTAAGATTCCCGGCAGCTTACCAAAATTGCGAATGACATTGGTAAGCCCCGCGTTGCCGCTGCCATAATCGCGTACGTCCTTTTTTGCAAGCGCACGAGAAACGATAACCGCAAAGCTGATGCTGCCAAGAAGATAAGAGATTGCCGCCGTTAAAACGATATACAACACTGTAGACATATAAACTATCATTCCCTTTCGCTGTAAAACTCTAAATGAAACCGGGTTACGTCATAATTATCCCTTGTAAATCGTTTTTACTGTTATCGGTAAACGTTACCCCTTGCCGTCTCCGCGTTCGCGAACAACCATGCGCACCGGCGTGCCGGTAAGACCAAAGGTTTCGCGTATCTGATTTTCAAGATAGCGTTGGTAGGAAAAATGGAACAGGTCTGCACGGTTTACAAAGCACACAAACGTCGGCGGCTTAGCGCTGGCCTGTGTGATGTAGAAGATCTTGAGACGCTTGCCTTTATCAGACGGCGGCTGAACCCTTGCGGTTGCGTAGGAAAGAACCTCGTTGAGCTTTCCGGTGGAGATGCGCATCGAGTTCTTTTCGTACACCGTACGAATCATATCATACAGCTTATCCACCCGCTGGCCGGTTTTGGCAGAGATAAAAACAAACGGCACATACGACATAAAGCTAAAATCGTCGGTAAGGTTCTTGGTGTACTCGTCCATGGTGCGTCCGTTTTTCTCCACCGCGTCCCATTTGTTCACCGCGATAATGCTCGCCTTGCCCTGCTCGTGCGCGTAGCCCGCCACCTTGGAGTCCTGCTCGGTAAAGCCTTCGAGCGCGTCTATGACCACCACGCAGACATCCGCGCGGTCTACCGCCATGTAAGAGCGCAGCACGCTGTACTTTTCAATCGCCTCATCCACCCGTGCCTTGCGCCGAATGCCCGCAGTGTCGATAAACACAAAGCGACCGTTCTCATTTTCAATAACCGTATCCACCGCGTCGCGGGTTGTGCCCGGGATATCCGACACAATGACACGCTCCTGCCCCGCTATGCGGTTAATGAGCGACGACTTACCAACGTTTGGCTTGCCGATGACTGCCACCTTGATATAGTCCTCACTGTAATCGCTGTCGTCAAAATCGCCGAGCTTATCAAACACCTCGTCCAGCAGGTCACCCGTGCCATGCCCGTGCACCGAGGATACGGCAAAGGGTTCGCCCAATCCGAGGTTGTAAAACTCGTAGAAGTCGGCAGGCGGGTTTCCCAGTGCGTCGCATTTGTTTACGCACAGCACAATGGGTTTGCCGCTTTTCAGCAGCATGGAGGCTACCTCCGCGTCGGTTGCTGTTACGCCCGAGCGCACATCGGTAACCAGAATAATCACATCCGCGCTTTCGATGGCAAGGTTAGCCTGCCTGCGCATCTGTGACAGGATTACGTCGTCGGTAAACGGCTCGATGCCGCCGGTGTCGGCGAGCATGCAGGTTTTGCCGCGCCATTCAAACTCGGCATAGATGCGGTCGCGCGTTACCCCGGGGGTATCCTCCACTATGGAAAGACGCTGACCTATAATCTTGTTAAACAGCGTGGATTTACCCACATTGGGGCGCCCCACCACTGCAATAATTGGTTTAGACATATTTGGAACTTGTCCTTTCTTCGGGGTCGTATGCCCAAACAAGGGACATAGAACCGGCTGTAAAGATGTACCGCAACGGTTTGTTACGGTTTTGTTTTATCTTGGCACAAAACCGGGGTTTCATACCTGATACGGAATTGCGCATACCGCATTCAAAAAATGCTCGCCGCCGCAGGGAATGCAGGCAATGGAAACGCCCAGCGCGTCCTCTGCCTGGGTTACGGTTACGCTGTCTAAAAACATGTCCTTTTCATAGCGCAGCATCACATCGGGGATAAGAAGCTCGTCGCCAAGGTCCTTGCCCGTCAGCTGCGCAATCAGGTCTGCGCCCGTGACAAGCCCCGCCACGGTAATGGTCTCGCCGAAAAAGTCGTTGCGGATTGCGACCACATTACAGGTTAGATTATGCCATTTTTCTTTGAGCGCGTCAACCAGTTCGACGAGAAAAGGCTGCGCGTCGACACCCGTCGCCACCGTCACTTTGCGTGCGGTGTCACTGGGCGCAAGCTCCTCAAGCGCCGCATAGAATTCCTCGCGCATCAGGGCGACCATTCCTACGCCGTTGTCCAGCTGGTCAAAGTCGCCGTAGTATCGGTCGTCGGGAATCGGAAGCCTTGCCTTGATAAAAAACTCGTCGGCGGGATACACCAGTCGGGTTTTGTTTTGCTCATAGAATGCGTCGGCAAACTCGTGCGCGATGCGGATGGTTTCGCGGGCGCCTTGCTGCGTATAGGGTGTGATTGGATACAGCCCGTCGCGGTATTTGGTTACGCCCACCGGCACCAGCGCCACGCTCTCGAGGGCGGGGTAAAGCTGCGCAAGGTCGCTAAGGCTGCGCTTTAGCTGCGCCCCGTCATTCACCCCCGGGCATAGCACAAGCTGGGCGTTGATACGAACGCCCGCGTCTGCGAGCGTTTTAAGGTGGCGCAGGCTGTCGCCAGAATGCTTGTTTTTCATCATCAGCACCCGCAGCTCGGGATTTGTGGTGTGTACCGACACATTGATGGGGCTGATCTTCATCTTGACGATGCGGGCTACATCTTCGTCCGTCATGTTGGTGAGGGTGATGTAGTTGCCGAGCAAGAAGGACATGCGCGAATCGTCATCCTTAAAATAGAGCGTTTCGCGCAGCCCCTTGGGCAGCTGATCCACAAAGCAGAAGATGCATTTGTTTTTGCAGGAACGCTGGTTGTCCATTAAAAAGGTGTCAAACGCAAGCCCCAGCTCCTCGTACTCGCCTTTTTTAACGGCTGTTTCATATACGATGCCGCCGCGCAGATACTCTATCTTCAGCACGCGGTCTGCCATATAGAACCGGTAATCGAGCACATCGTTAATGGCGTTTTGATTGATGGTTAGCAGCGTATCACCAACCTGCAGCCCCGCACGATGCGCGTAGGACAGCTCTTCTACCCCGCTGATGAGTACCGGCATACACGTTCTCCCTTTTCCCCAAATAATAAAACGGGCGCTATACCAAATTAACTTATAGTGTCTACGTGTCTTCGAAAAAACCTTGGCAAAAGCCATAAATGCAAGCTTTTTTGGTTTTATTCGGACAGTATCAAAGCGAATTCGCTATAACAAAATAGAGAAGGTCTCCCTTCTCTATCGCGGTTAAGCACTATGCTTCTTTTTTAAGAATTTCTTTGCCCTTGTAATAACCGCAGTTGAGGCAAACCCTATGAGGTAGCTTCAACTCACCACACTGTGTGCATTTGCAGAATGCGGGAAGCGGAAGCTTCCATACGCTGGAGCGGCGTTTGTCGCGTCTTGCTTTGGATACTCTCCTCTTTGGTACAGCCATGCCGTGCACCTCCTTATACCTTAAAACTTATGGATAAGCCGGCATAAACCGGTTCGCTTAATCAAGCAGTTGTTCGAGCGCTGCCAGGCGCGGGTCAATTGATTTGGTTTGACAGGAACAAGCGGTATGGTTTTTGTTTGCCCCGCACATCTGGCACAGACCGTTGCAGTCGTCGCTGCACAGCAGCTTGACGGGAATGGTCAGCACCAAGTCGGATGTAACAAGCTCCGTAAGGTCAAGCGTCGCATCCTTAAGCACCACAAACTCATCGGTGTCCTCACCGTTTAGGCTGAGCACCAGCACATGGGAAAAGCTTTGCTTTTCTACTCGCTCAAAATGCTCCAGACAGCGGTCGCAGTCTGCCGCGAGTGAGTAGGTCGCAGTATAGCTCAGTGTAACAATGCCTGTCCGGCTTACAATCTCGCCAGAGACGTGAACGGGTGATGCAAAGGGACACCTGCCCCAAAGCAATACCTCGGAAAAATCAAAATCGCGGTTTAGCTCAATGCGTTCGTTCTCATTGTCGAAAAGCTGCCGAAGTCCAATCAGCATAAAAAACCAGCCCCCCAACATATGATACGCGGACAGATAACACGGTAAAAACAATGCCGACAAAAAACGCCGCCGTATACGGCAGCCCATAACGCCACGGGATATATTATAGGGGTTTACGCGCGGTTTGTCAATACGTATCGCGCATTATTTGACCAATTAATCAAACGACCAGAATAGATATAAACACAGCGAGATTTACAAAGGACAACTTATCAATTATATAATATAAATTGCGCCGTTACAATACTATTGTCTGCTTTTTTCGGTGAAAAAACGAGAGGTTTCGTACAGGATGTAAAAAATTACTCCGGCTGTTTCATTCTAAGTTTTATTATGCTATGATAGATAATTAACAGGTAGCATGGGCTTAAAAAAGGCTGCCCTGTGTTCAAAAACAAAGCAAGCACAATAGTGATGGAGGAATGAAAATGCGTGCGGTAATTACGGTAATCGGAAAAGATATGGTAGGTATTCTGGCAAAGATCAGCACGGTTTGCGCCGAGTGCAACGTCAATGTTTCTGACGTTACACAGTCGGTACTGCAGGATATGTTTGCAATGATTATGATGGTGGATATCTCAAAGCTTACCATCGGGTTTTCGGAGTTTTCCGACCGTTTGGGTGAACAGGGAAAAGAGATGGGTCTTAGCATCCACTGCATGCACGAGGACATCTTCAATTCCATGCACCGCATCTAGCCGATAAAATGGGAAAAGGGATTTCACCCGTCTGTGTTTGGGATAAGGGTGAGCTGGGAGGATAGACACTGATGATTAATGTAAGCGATATACTTGAGACCATTAGCATGATACAGGATGAAAACCTTGATATCCGCACCATTACAATGGGCATTTCGCTTCTGGAATGCTGCGACAGCGACATCGACCGTGCGTGTGAAAAGGTTTATGACAAGATAACCAAAAAGGCACAACACCTTGTAAAAACAGGCGATGATATTGAGAAGGAGTACGGCATACCCGTAATCAACAAGCGCATTGCGGTAACCCCTATCTCGATGCTGCTGGCAAGCAGCAAGGGCGACCCCGTAAAGTATGCGCTGACACTCGAGCGCGCCGCCAAGGAGTGCGGCGTCAACCTGATTGGCGGCTATTCGGCGTTGGTTCACAAGGGCTTTTCGGCGGGCGATATGGAGCTGATTTTATCCATCCCCGAGGCGCTGAGGCAAACCAGCCGCGTGTGCTCGTCGGTTAACATCGGCTCGACCAAAAGCGGCATTAACATGGATGCCGTCAAGCTGATGGGGAGTATAGTAAAACAGAGCGCCGAGCTGACTGCAGACCGTCAGTGCGTGGGCGCGACCAAGCTGGTTGTGTTCTGTAACGCGCCGGAGGATAACCCTTTTATGGCGGGTGCTTTTCACGGCGTCGGCGAGCCGGACTGCGTGATTAACGTCGGTGTTTCGGGTCCCGGTGTGGTTCGCTGCGCTCTTGCTAAGGCAGACAAAAGCCTTGATATCACCGCCGTTGCGGATATTGTAAAGAAGACGGCGTTTAAGATTACTCGTATGGGGCAGCTTGTTGCCTACGAGGCGTCTAGGCGTCTTGATATGCCGTTTGGTATTGTGGACCTCTCGCTTGCGCCCACCCCTGCGGTCGGCGATTCGGTTGCGCACATCTTAGAGGAGATGGGGCTTGAGCAGTGCGGATGCTGCGGCACCACAGCGGCACTTGCCCTGCTCAATGACGCGGTGAAAAAGGGCGGCGTAATGGCATCGTCCCATGTGGGCGGGCTTTCGGGCGCGTTCATCCCCGTTTCGGAGGATGCAGGTATGATCGACGCGGCGATTAGCGGTGTGCTCACGCTCGAAAAGCTCGAGGCCATGACCGCGGTGTGCTCGGTGGGTCTTGATATGATAGCCATCCCCGGCGATACGCCCGAAGAAGTCATCAGCGCGATTATTGCGGATGAGGCTGCAATCGGCATGGTGAACTCCAAGACGACGGCGGTGCGCATTATCCCCGCCATCGGTCTGAAGGAGGGCGACATGCTGGAATGGGGCGGGCTGTTCGGCTCAGCACCTGTCATGCACGTCAACACCACCTCCCCCGCTGTGTTCATCAACCGCGGCGGACGCATCCCTGCCCCTCTGCAAAGCTTGAAGAATTAAACGGTTCAACGACAATATATAGAACTTGACTGTGGAGGATAAAGGCATGAATCAAAAGATTGGTATCTGGGCATCAATCGGAGCAGCCGTAACGGTTTTTTGTTTGCACTTTCTATGGCATTTTCTTTGGAGTCCGTTTCCTACGCAACCAGCTTTCTTTTCTCGTGGTGTTATCTGCTTATGACCTGCGCATTCTTTGTTTGGGCACCCAAGGAGCGTCGTGTGGCGGCACTTGCGGGCATCGCGTTTGGCTGTGTATATGTCACAATGATTGGGCTTGTTTACTTTACCCAGCTTACCGCCGTGCTACACCAGACAGAAAGCGCCGATGTCGTACTTGCGCTTACCTACGCGCCCGGTCGTTGGTTTTTTGCCATTGACCTGCTTGGCTACGGTTTTCTTTCTCTCTCCGCTTTGTTTGTTGGTCTCACGCTTGTACCCAAAAACAAGGTGGACAAATGGCTAAAGGCATTTTTGCTGCTACACGGACTGTATGCGCCGGCGTGTGTTTTAATGCCCATACTCAATGTATTTCGCGCAGACGCTTTGGGCGCAAGCGATATGAGCGGTATCATCGCGCTAATGGGTTGGTGTATTCATTTTATCCCTATTGCGGTACTAAGCGCCCTGCACATGAAAAACCTTAACCGCTGACAAAGGCTCGTATTGTACGTTTTATAAAAGCAAGCGACCCTGAGCTGTACGCCCCGGGTCGCTTGCTTTTATGTTTATGATTTACTTAATAATCAGTGGCAGCTGCAGCTGTCGTCGCCGTGATGGCACGCGTCACAATCGCCGATATGCCCGACAATGGGGGTGGGGTCAATACCCTGACGGGTGTAGTAATCCGCCACCGCCGCCTTGATTGCCTGCTCTGCCAGCACCGAGCAATGTACCTTAACAGGAGGCAGCCCGTCAAGCGCCTCCATGACCGCGCGATTGGTCAGCTTTAGCGCATCATCAATGGTGCCGCCTTTGATTAGCTCGGTAGCCATCGAGCTTGTCGCAATCGCCGCGCCGCAGCCAAAGGTCTTAAACTTAACGTCTTTGATGACGCCGGCTTCAATCCTTAGGTACATCTTCATAATATCGCCGCATTTTGCGTTGCCCACCTCTCCAACGCCGTTTGCGTCGGCAAGCTCGCCCACATTGCGCGGACTAGAGAAATGTTCCATTACTTTATCGCTGTATAACATAGTTACCTCCATCTCGCCGCCATGCGGCATGCAAATCATTTTTATATTCTTACCGGTTTCTTTCGCTCTGCATGCGCTCCCACAGCGGGGACATCGCGCGCAGGCGTTCCACAATGGGGGGCACCGTTTTGCAGATATAGTCTACCTCTTGCTCCGTAGTCAGCTCACCGAGCGAAAGACGCAGCGAGCCATGGGCAACCTCATGCTTAAGCCCGAGCGCAAGCAGCACATGGCTTGGGTCGAGCGAGCCGGAGGTACATGCCGAGCCGGAGGAAGCGGCAATGCCGTTCATGTCAAGCATCAACAGAAGCGATTCGCCCTCAATGCCCTCCACCGAGATGTTCACGTTGCCGCACAGCCGTTTTTCACGGTCGCCGTTTAGGCGGGTGCGGTCGATTTTCAGCAGCTCATCGATCAAACGGTCGCGCAGCTTGGTAACCGCCGCTACCTTGCCCTCAATATCTGCTGTCGCGAGCTCTACCGCCTTGGCAAGCCCGACAACGCCGGCAAGGTTTTCGGTTCCTGCTCGCTTGCCCCGCTCCTGCTGTCCGCCGTCAATCAGGTTGGGCAGCGCAATCCCCTTGCGGCAGTACAATGCGCCAACTCCCTTGGGTCCGTGTATTTTGTGCGCGGACATCGACATCAAATCAATGTTCTGTGCGATGACGTCTATCTTTACATTGCCTACTGCCTGTACCGCGTCGGTATGAAACAACACCTTTGCCTCCCGGCAGATTGCGCCAATCTCCGGGATAGGCTGAATGGTGCCGATTTCGTTGTTTGCATACATAATGGTAACCAGCGCCGTGTCGGGGCGGATAGCCGCCTTGACGGCAGCGGGGTCCACGACACCGTTCTCCCCTACCGGAAGATAGGTAACCTCAAACCCCTCTTTTTCAAGCATTAGCATTGCGTGTAACACCGCGTGGTGCTCAAACGCAGTGGTGATGAGGTGCTTTTTTCCACGCTTGCCCTGTGTAATGGCTACGCCTTTGATCGCCCAGTTATCCGATTCCGAGCCGCCTGAGGTGAAGAATATCTCCTGCGGCTGTGCGCCGAATGCCGCGGCAACCGTTGCGCGCGCCTTTTCGAGCGCAACCTTTGCCTGCCGCCCCAGCGAATAGATGCTGGATGCGTTGCCGTACTGCTCTCTATAAAAAGGCAGCATTGCCTCGAGTACCGCATCGGACATCTTCGTGGTTGCGGCGTTGTCTGCATATACGAAGGTTTTGTTGTTTGTATCGCCCATTGTTATTACCCATGCCTTTCCGGATGCGTCATCGCGGTATCCGCATCTATACTCATTCTTACCACCGCAACGCATGCAATGGCAACCTACTGTTTATAATATATACCTTTCTAGTAGAACTTTCAAGGGTTCTGTTAAAAAAATCTCAATTATCATAAAAAAAATGAGTTGACCCTCAGTGATGTTGTTAAACATTCTGTATTAGTCTAACCGTTTCATGCAAAATTACGGCATCGGCATCAATACATAAAAAATGCGGATTATCTGTTCTTAAAGCGCTCCGCCTGCTGTACGGCAAGGCGATCGCACCGCTCGTTTTCGGGGTGCCCTGCGTGCCCCTTAACCCACACTATGGTAACCTGATGCTCTGCAACCAGATTCAGCAGCCGTTCCCACAGGTCGGGGTTCAGCGCGGGTTCGTTGCCGCTGCGCTTCCAACCGCGCTGCCGCCACTTTTCCGCCCAGCCCTTTGTAATGGCATCCGCAACATATTTTGAATCGGTATACAGGGTAACGTCACAACGTTCCTTCAGTGCCGCTAAACCCTCGATAGCCGCCATCAGCTCCATGCGGTTGTTGGTGGTGCTCGCTTCCCCTCCCGAAAGCTCCTTCTCTCGTCCTTCGTAGCGCAGGATGGCACCGTAGCCACCCGGACCCGGGTTGCCGCTGCACGCTCCATCGGTAAAAATCTCAATACGCTTCAGGTTCTGCTCCAATGTCATGCTCCTTTCAAGCGTTTATTCCACTTCATTAAACAAAGGTTATTATAGTACTTTTCTCTGTTTGATACAAGCATCCCCAATGAGAAAAGCGCGGCGCAAATAATCGCCGGTTTGGCGGCATATATTGGTGAAAAGGGACAACGGTTGTGAAAAGGGGGCTTATGCGGATGAACAACGACTGCTTTGCCCTGCTTTTATCACTTACGGCAGGGCTTTGCACGGGGCTCGGCGGTCTGGCAGTTGTTACGGCACGACAAAGCGCGAGAAGGCTGTTACCGTTCTCGCTGGGGTTTGCGGCAGGGGTTATGATTATGGTTTCGCTCGCCGATATCTTGCCGGAAGCGGCGGCGTTTATCGGGCATAGCGTGCAGACACAGGCGGCGGGGGTGTATGCGCTGCTTGCAATGGTGTTCGGCATGATACTTGCCGCACTCGGCACAGGTGCATTACCCGAGCAAACCGATTGGATACGCCCCGTATCCGCAGCGCCGCCGGGGCTTGCGCGGGTGGGGCTGGTAACGATGGCGGCGGTGGTCGCGCACAATATTCCGGAGGGCGTTGCAACCTACATGGCCGGCTGCTCAGAGCGTTCGCTCGGCATCTCGGTGGCTGCGGCCATTGCGCTGCATAACATCCCGGAGGGGATATCGGTAGCCATACCCGTTTTTTATGCGACAGGCAGCAAGGGCAAGGGGCTGCTGTGCGCCGTCCTCTCGGGGCTAGGCGAGCCGTTGGGTGCGCTGCTTGCGCTGGTAATTCTCCGCCCCTTTTTAACGAGCCTGTCTCTTGGGGTGATACTGGGCATTGTGGCTGGAATTATGCTGTATGTATCATTTGACGAGCTGATTCCGTCAGCGCTGCGGTACGGTAAAAAAACACCGATAACGGGTATTATGCTGGGGCTGCTAATAATGGGAATAGGGCTTGCCTGGTTTTCGTGACAATACAAAAAACGTCCGCTGTTATATTCTGCGGACGTTTTATTGTTTGGGTTTATTGACTATCGCACTTTCTTGAGCGAACGGATGTCGCTGCCAAAGAAGCGTAAAAAGCTGTACGAGCCGTGCAGCCTGGATAACACCTTCTCGGAATAGGTGTCCTTAATCTCCGCGATTGACATATTGGTGCTGATGATGGTGGGGCGTTTGGTAAGCAGGCGGGTATTGATGATGTTATAGGCGGCGGATATGGTAAACTGGGTAGAGAACTCCGCGCCGAGGTCATCGATAATTAACAGGTCGCAGCCAAGCAACGAATCGAGCGCGTCGTGCTGATTGCTGCCGCGGGAGAAATGCGCCTGCTCCACCGCGCGGAACAGGTTGTTTGCAGAGCCGTATACTACGCCGTAGCCTTTTTCGATCACCTTAGACGCGATGGCAAGGGAAAGATGGGTTTTACCAAGCCCCGTCGCGCCGAGCATCAGAATACTGGGGGACGCATGGGAAAAGGTGTTTGCGTATTTTAAGCAGTAATCGAATATCTCCGCCATCTTTACACGCGGAACAATCCCGCTTGCCGGTTCGGGCTGCTGCGGGTAGTAGTCCAGCGAAAACTGAGAGAAGTTTGACGGCGCAAGCGGAGACTGCTCGTTAAGGCGGCGATACGCCTCGCGCTTTAACTCGGCTTTAAAGCACTCGCACATCTCGCCGTCGTCAAAGCCGCTGTCTTCACACCGCTTACAGGTATAGGGCACACGCAGATAATCCTCCGCAAGACCACAGGCAGAAAAGATATCCGCACGCCGTCTTTCAAGGCGGTCGGTCTTTTCTTTAAGCGCGCCCAGCAGGCTCTGCGCATCCGCGTCAGGAGAAAGCAGCGCCTTGGAGGTGGCGGCACCAATGAGAATCAGGTCCCGCTCGATCTGCTCCAGCTCGGGGATGTCCACATACAACTGCTCTCGGCGACGCTCCGAGATATAGCGCGCGGCTTGTCTGCGCTCGGTGAGTGCCGACCTTGCCGCAGTATAAACTTCGCCGGAATATCCCATACGGTAACACGCCCTTTCTCGGTTAATTTAAAGCTCCGTGATACGCTGCCGCTTACAGCTTGGGGGTCTCGTAAAGACCCTCGTTTTCTATTGAGTTAATATCAAGCGACGTTTCTCTGGCGGAACGTTTTGGCTTTTCCGCGCTCTCTGCCATCGCCTGTTCCATTGTTTTTATTCCCTTGCTGAACCAGTTCGCAAGTATCTTATCCAGGTACGCAAAGCTGAGCTTGCCGGTATTGTCCACCGTCTTATCAAAAGCCGCGCGTATTATAGAGATATCGTAGCCGAATTCGTCAAACCATCGGGTAATCGCCGCCTGCTCCTTGGTGGAAAGCCGCCGTCCAGAAATGCCGAACGCACCCTGAACCAGTGTCTCGCGGGAATGGAGCACCGCCTTGCGCTTTATGTATTCCTCCGCCTGCTCATGGGTGCGGATTCCAATATCCAACCATTGTGTACATTGACGTTCGATGCTGCGCATATCGGTCACGCCGCGCGAGGCACAGTAACAGACCGCAAGCAATATGA
>JAEZQD010000076.1 GCA_023413185.1 Bacillota bacterium | reverse complement strand
GCTACCGTGCTTTCGGTGTATATTCTTCGTTTGGTTAACACCGAGGATGTCATTGACCTTAGAAACTTTAAACAGAACTATACCAGCATCATCTATGCCGAGGACCCCGAAACGGGCGAGACCTACGAGCTGCAACGCCTGATTGGCGGCGAAAACCGCATCTGGGTGGGTATTGAGAAGATACCCGAGCATACCCGGCAGGCGTTTATCGCCATTGAGGACAAACGGTTTGACGATAAGGTGGACACCGCCCATTCCGGCGTGGACTGGTACCGCACCGCCGGCGTTACGATGCGCTACCTCACGGGGCAGAGCCAGCAGGGCGGCTCGACAATCACACAGCAGCTGATAAAGAACATTACCGGCGAGGCGGATGTGACCGTCACCCGAAAGGTGCAGGAGATCTTCCGCGCCATTAATATGGAGAAGGTGTACTCCAAGGACGATATCCTCGAGGCGTACCTGAACACCATCAGCCTGGCAAACAACACCAACGGCATACAAGCCGCGGCAAACCTGTACTTTGGCAAGGATGCCGGTGATCTGACCATTGCCGAAAGTGCATGTATTGCCTCTATTACAAAAAACCCAACCGCGTTTAACCCCTTTACCGCAAAGGGGAGCGTGAACAACAAGGAACGCCGCGAATACGTGCTGTTCGAGATGCACGATCAGGGGCGTATTACCGACGCGCAGTACGAACAGGCACTAAACGAGTCGGCAACCCTCACCTTTAAAAAGGAAGAGGCGATGCAGCAGTTCGACTCTACCCAGAGCTACTTTGTAGACCATGTTATTGAAGAGGTTATCGCCGACCTGGTAGCGCAAAAGGGCATGAGCCGCGCGCAGGCGACGACCAAGATTTACAGCGGCGGATACCGCATCTATTCCACCATTAACCCGCGTATTCAGGCGATACTTGACGAGAAGTATGCCGACGACGAGACGTTCTCCTACGTCACAAACAAGGAGCCGCCGCAGTCTGCGATGGTTATAATGGATACACACGGACGCGTTTTGGGCATTGCCGGAGGCAGAGGGCAAAAGGTGAGCGACCGCGTGTTTAACTACGCGACGATGGCAAAACGGCAGCCCGGTTCGTCCATTAAGCCGATATCGGTCTACGCACAGGCGATTGAGTACGGGCTCATTACCTACTCGTCGGTGTTTGAAGACTCACCGATGACCGAGGTTAAAAACGGCGACGAGGTAATCAGTCAGTGGCCGTCCAACCACTACAACAATCCGCCTTATATGGGCGATATCACGATAGTCACCGCAATCCAGCGCTCCACCAACACGGTGGCGGCAAAGGTCTGCGAGCTGCTATCCCCCCGCCGCTGCTTTGACTTTATGAAGAGTAAGCTGGGCATTACGACGCTGATAGAAGCAAAAGAGGTAAACGGTCAGATTAAAACCGACGTGGGTCTGGCGCAGCTTGCGCTGGGCAGCTTGACCGAGGGTGTTACGGTGCTGGAGATGACCGGTGCCTATCAGATCTTTGCAAACGGCGGAACCTTTACCGAGCCGTACTCCTACACCAGCGTGTTGGACGCTGCTACCGGTGAGGTTGTGCTGGAAAACAAGCAGGTGAGTAACAAGGTTATTAGTGAAGACACCGCGTATATCATGAACCGGCTTATGCATCAGGTCGTCAACGCCTCGCCGGGAACCGGTATGGGTGCCCGCCTTCAGGGCGCTGAGGTTGTGGGTAAGACCGGTACGTCGGATAAGGACTATAATCAATGGTTTATTGGCGCAACCCCCAACTATGTGGCGGGTGTTTGGATTGGCTACGACCGCAATAAAAGAATTACCTACTCCAGCTACCCCCCGCCCAACGTGTGGAAGCGCGTCATGCAGGAGGTTGTGAAGCTGGATGAAAATCCGGGCAGCTTCCCCGTAGCCAGCAACGTGGTTCAGCGCAGCTACTGCACCGAAACGGGCGAGCTTGCGACCACGCTGTGCCCAAGCACGGCGATTGGGTACTATTCGCCGAACAATCTCCCGAGCACCTGCATCAAGCACCTGACCGGGTACACCGCGTCTGACGAGGATAGCGATGAGTACAATGACGACGACAACGACGACGAGTGGTGGAACTGGTAAACCATGCACACCATCGCATCAGTAGACCTTATGAGTTAATAACGGTTGGTATCGGGTAAAAAACCGATGCCGGCCGTTTCGTTTCACCGTGCATACCAGCCTGCTGGGGTATGTGCTTTATCTTTATATCCATAACATTCCGTATCATCGGTGCAACAAAACACTCGAGCAAGCACACTGTATTGATGACGGCAAAGGGGAATACTAATCCTCGTAAGAAATGCAAAAAAATCATCGCATAATGGCACAATTTTATGCTATGCTCGGTTCTTTTGCGTTTTACAACAAAGATCGGTATAAGACAGACTATCACAATAAAAGGAGCAACATATGAAGAAAACACTAATCGCCGTTGCTTGTGCGGCAGTTATGCTGCTTGCAGGCTGTACGCCACAATCGTCCGGCAAACAGAAGACCCCCGAGGAGCTGACCGCGCTTTACACCGCCGCCATTACCGAGGCGCGCAGCAAGGAAGAGAACGACGGCACCCCCATAGCAACCACCGCCGATGACGAACAGGCGGAGATGGTATTCCCGCTGATTGATTTTGCCCATGAGGATGCCGAGGCATATGCCATCAGCATCTCGCCGTGGAACGTCAGCGCATATGGCATAGCGGTAATTAAGCCCGCAGAGGGAAAGAAGGACAAGGTGCTTGCGGGGTTAAACACGTTTGTGGAAAACCAGCGCAGATCGTTTGAGTTCTACCTGCCGGACCAATATGAAAACGCAAAGAATGCAAAGGTAGAAGAGCTTGAGGACGGTACATTGGTACTGGCAATGTGCGAAAACTCAGACGAGGTTTTACAATCCATAACAAAAAAGGTGCTTGGTGAGTAATCACGCTTCCCTAACATGGGCTTTGAGGGGTTATATGGACCACTCAAAGCCTTTTGTGTTTGTGCAGTTTGTTGCAAGGCGGTATAGAACCGTTCGGGGTAGTTAACATAACACGAGCAAAATTGTTGGCGTCTTATGCTTATACAGGAAGGAACAGGAACTGATAGCGATAGCTGTAAGCTGCGGTTGGCAATAGATAACTGCCATGATACTAAATTGTAACAATTATATTGTAACGGTCTTTCCATGGTTAAAATATACTGTACAATCCACCAGATATTCGAGTTCGTTTGTGCAAAATAGACATAAATAGATTACAAAGTAGTTACACAATAATGTCGTTTTGGGTATTGCAATCTACTTGAACTGTGGGCTATAATAGGTCCAGAGCACAACGCTCATAACATTTCAAGGAGGATACAGCATGAAAAGACTAATCGCATTGGTTCTGACAGCAGTAATGATGCTGAGTCTGGGCGCAGTATTATCAGCGGCCGACATCAGCGGAGACGTAATTGGTACAGTTCCCGGCAGCTCCACTTTCCCCGAGAAGCTTGAGTTCACAGACGAGCCTGTAACCGTTAACCTCGCAGCAGGTGGCAACTTTGACGAGTGGAACGGCGAAGAGAGCCTGAGCGTGGCTTCTTCCGACCCCGCAAAGCTCAACATCAGCTACAAGAAGATCACCGAGCCCGACGGCAAGGTAATCTACTCGGTTAAGCTTACCCCTAAGGCTACCATCACAGCTGAAGAGCACGACATCACCATCACCGTGGTTGTTGCTCAGGTTACTTCCGCTGGCGACAAGGTAAAGGGCAGCATGAGCAAGGTTATTACCATGTTCAACGGCCGTCACTATGAGGACGACCTGATTCCCCAGGCTGACGATACCTACAAGCTCAACGCGACCGAGCCTGTTATCGATGCTGAAGTATTTGCACGCGTTGCTGACGTACAGCAGAAGCTTTCGATCAACTACTCCTCTTACAGCATCGTTTTCTCCAAGGTTGTAAAGCAGGACACCTCGTTGTTCCTTGCTGCTACCACCGCTGTTCCCGAGAAAATTGCTAAGATTGCCGGCGATAAGGACGTTAAGTACATCAACTTCCCCGGTAACCCCTACTTAAAGGATGCTGCAAAGATCTCGGTTAACTTCAACAACGACTGGCAGAACGAGAACGGCACCACCGCTTACGTGTACGCTGTAAAAGACGGCGTTCTGTACGGTGAGCCCATCGTAGCTTCCATCGAAAACGGCGCTATCGTGTTCGAGACCACCGGTCGCCTTGGCGAGTATGCAATCTTCGCTACGAAGATGGCTTCCGTGACCGATGCTTCTCCCGAAAGCTCTACCGCTAACCCCAACACCGGCGATTCCAACATCCTCGCAATCGCAATGGTATTTGCTACCCTTGCTCTTGCAGGCGCAGGCTTTGTAGCCGTGAAAAAGGCTTCCAAGTAGTTTTTGTTAACTTGCAGTTATTTTGATAACCACAACAAAGAACGGGTGCGGTGCACCCGTTCTTTGCTTTTTGCAATGCGCTTGTTTGGCTGTTACAGCATCGCGCAACGAACTAAGCGCAGCCATGGATTCTTGCAGCAGACGCGAAGTACAGCGTGTTGCTGACACGTGCCAGACGAGCAAAATGTACCCCACAGCAACCGATACGGCGGCAGGGTAATCAGCTCGTGCGCCGACTGTCCGAAGGCTTTGTGCCCTTTGTGGGGGACGGTGCAGCCAAAGCAAAAGCGCCGCCGATATGTTGTATCGGCGGCGCTTAATCATTACGAATAGACTATCGCTGTTACGGCAACGGGAATATACTGTTAGTGCTTACTTGTTGTCAACCGCAACCATGTGCTGAATCAGGTCGAGCACCTTGTTGGAATAGCCCCACTCGTTGTCGTACCAGGAAACGAGCTTGAAGAAGGTGTCGTTGAGGGCAATACCGGCCTTGGCATCGAATACGCTGGTGCGCACTTCGGTGTAGAAGTCGGAGGATACAACGTCGTCTTCGGTGTAGCCGAGAACGCCCTTCATCGTGGTCTCAGACGCCTCTTTGACAGCGGCGCAGATATCCTCGTAGGTGGCGGGTTTCTCAAGCTTAACGGTCAGGTCAACAACCGACACATCCAGTGTGGGAACACGGAACGCCATACCGGTCAGCTTGCCCTTGAGCTCGGGAATTACAAGAGCAGCAGCCTTTGCCGCACCCGTAGAGGAAGGGATGATGTTACCGGCAGCGGCGCGTCCGCCTCTCCAGTCCTTCGCGGAAGGTCCGTCAACGGTCTTCTGCGTAGCGGTGGTGGAGTGTACGGTGGTCATCAGACCCTCGACGATGCCAAATTTATCGTTGATAACCTTAGCAAGGGGAGCAAGGCAGTTGGTTGTGCAAGACGCGTTGGAAACAACAACCATATCCTTGGTGTACTTCTCAAGGTTTACGCCGCATACGAAGGTGGGGGTCTCCTTATCCTTTGCGGGAGCGGAGATAACAACCTTCTTTGCGCCGCCCTTCAGATGCGCGGAAGCACTCTCGGTGGTGCAGAACACGCCGGTAGACTCTACAACATACTCGGCGCCGCAGGAAGCCCATTTGATGTTGGCGGGGTCTCTCTCCGCAAATACGGTGATCGCCTTGCCGTTTACAATGAGTTTGCCGTTTTCGGTCTTTACATCGCCCTTAAACTGACCATGGATGGTGTCGTACTTCACCATATAAACCATGTAGTCGAGGTCGATAAACGGGTCGTTGATGCCCACTACCTCGAAGATGTCGGGCTGTGCAACCGCAGCACGGAACACAAGACGTCCGATGCGGCCAAAACCATTGATACCTACTTTAATTGCCATAGTTTTCAAGCTCCATTCTGCCGCTTTGCGCCGGCCTAGATTGTAAGGAATAAAGCGTACCCCTACCCGCAAAGATCAAACTATAATAGGGGATGACGCGCATTAAGAACTGCGCGGCGCACAGAATAAACAAGTACGCCACTGTATGGAGTCAGCGGCAGCAGCCGAGCCGAAGCATCGGTTTACAAAACCCTTTGCCGTGCCGAAAAACAGCGCCGATACAGGGGTTTACCGCCTATCCACCCAGCTAATATTGTATACCAAAACTGCAAAACATACAAGAACTTTGACACAAATTTAACTTAAAATTTTGCACCCGATTTCAAACACTTTCGTGTAGTCGGTACACTTTACGTGCGAAAACAGGATATTTCGCCCGCACACCCTTTATTAATAAGACAATATGTGCATAATTAGCTAAAAATACAAAAAAATTCACTAATAATTTCTAATACCGGTCTAGCATTATTATGCCTTGTTATGGTAATATATTGTTAATCATTCGTGCTAATTATACTAACTGTAAGCCGACAATCTTATCCGAAGGAGCACCGTATGGACAATCAAGCGTTGTTTAACAATGCCGTCGGTCTTTATGAACAGATTGATGTCCCGACCATCATACTAAACGATCAATTTGAATTGGTATGGCTTAGTAAATGCGCAGAACGATACTATCCCCAATACAAGCTGCAAAACGGGTTTGTCTCGGCGTTATCCGAATCAAGACGTGCTGCGGCAAGGGAGATGTTAAACCAAAACAGGGTATATTCCTTCTCGATTGACCGCTTCAGCGATACTCGCTTCAACTGCACCATGACCCCCTTGATGAGCGAGCAGGTTTTGCACTATATTATCGTGCAGCTCTCTCAGGCGTCCGATTATTTGACCAGTGACGACGGGGATGTATCAAGGATTGTGGCAGCATTCTCAAAGCGCGTGCGTGAGCCGCTTTTTTATATCTTCAGTGCCCTTGCCACCATCGGTCACCGCTTTGAGACGGCAGAGGACTACGCCTCACTTGACTATGTCAAGGCAATTCAAAAGAACTCCTATTCCATCCTGCGCACCGTCGCCCATCTATCGGATTATCTTAAGGATGTCAACGGGTTTCCGTCCCACAACCCCAGCCCGATTCCGTTTTCCATCTACCTTAAGGATCTGTACGCAACGGCGGAGTCCGCCACGCGTGGAACGGGGATCCCCTTTTTATTGGATGTAGAGGATACGACCGAAGACTTCCTTGTAATGGTTGACGAAACGCGTCTCTCCGAGGCGATTCTCAACATCCTTCTCAACTCGTTTGTTTATACCCGCGAGGGCAACCGCATCACCATATCACTCCGATATCTGGGCAGCAACGCGGTTTTGACTATTGCCGATCTGGGTTTGGGTATCTCGCCGGAGCACATTGGCAAGGTATTTGATCCGCACTTCTCGTACGACACGGAAAATGTGCCGCTGTCACATATTGGGCTGGGGCTTACGCTTGCACGAAACACAGTGCTGCGTCACGGCGGAATGATTGCCATAGACAGCAAGGAACACGAGGGAACTAACGTAACCATACGCCTGCCCCTTGTACAGCCGCAGGATGCGCCGGATCTGTTTCAATCGCCGGCAATGCTCAACCTGCGCAACCGGTTTTCGCCGGTATATGTAGAGCTATCGGAGATTTCGACCACACAAATACTATAACAACGGGGTTTTGCACGGCGGCGAAACCCCGTTGTTTTGTACTTTCATTTTATAAAATGCAACAGTGACACAATGGTCTTAGCAATACCGCACCAGTGACCTGCGCAGATGAGCAGTAGCTGCCGGATAAGTACCACACGAAACCGTGATTACTGCCAAATTTCACGTAAACTGCCTTTGCGCCTTGACCTTACAGGGCAAACAGGGTAAAATAAGCTATTAGTGATTTGAATACAAAAACGAAAAACATCGGATGATTCGTGGGGGTATATGTATGGCTGTCAAGTATATTTTTGTAACCGGAGGCGTTGTATCCGGCTTGGGTAAGGGCATTACTGCCGCGTCGCTGGGGCGACTGCTAAAGGAGAGGGGATATCGGGTTACCATTCAGAAGTTTGACCCGTATATCAACGTCGACCCGGGCACCATGAGCCCTTATCAGCACGGCGAGGTGTTCGTCACCGACGACGGCGCCGAGACCGATCTTGACCTTGGACATTATGAGCGCTTTATTGACGAAAATCTCTCGGTAAACTCCAACGTTACCGCGGGTAAGGTGTACTGGAGCGTTATCACCAAGGAGCGCCGCGGCGATTTTCTGGGCGGCACCGTACAGGTTATCCCTCATATTACAAACGAAATAAAGGAACGCATCTGCCGCGTGGGAAAATCCGGCTGTGCGGATGTGGTTATCACCGAGATTGGTGGCACGGTAGGCGACATTGAGAGCCTTCCGTTCTTAGAGGCGATTCGCCAGCTTTCCACCGAGGTGGGCAGAGAGAACGCGATGTTCATTCACGTTACGCTTGTGCCGTATATCTCCGGCTCCAACGAGCTGAAAAGCAAGCCCACCCAGCACAGCGTCAAGGAATTTTTGTCGCTCGGAATTCAGCCGACCATCATCGTGTGCCGCAGCGAGCATCACCTGCCCGACGACATGCGAAACAAGATTGCGCTGTTTTGCAACGTGCGCAGTGAGGACGTAATCGAGAACTACACGGCAGAAACCCTGTATGAGGTTCCCCTCATGCTCGAGGAGCAGGGGCTTGCAAACGCCGTTTGTTACCACTTAAAGCTCGAAAATCACGAGCCCGACCTTGCCGCATGGACCGATATGGTCAGGCGGTTTAAGAATACAAATAAGACGGTGGATATCGGTGTGGTGGGCAAGTATGTCGAGCTGCCCGACGCGTACCTTTCCATTGCGGAGTCGCTGCACCATGCGGGCAACGCAAACGAGGCAAGCGTAAACATCCGCTGGATACAGTCTGAGAATATCGACCGCTCAAACGTTGCCGAAAAGCTTGCGGGCTGCGACGGCATACTGGTACCCGGCGGCTTTGGCGACCGCGGTATCGACGGCATGATTGAAGCGGTTCGCTACGCAAGAGAGAATGGACTTCCGTTCTTCGGCATCTGCCTTGGTATGCAGATGGCGGCCATTGAGTATGCGAGAAACGTGCTGAAGCTGCCCGATTCCAACTCCACCGAGTTTGATGAAGGCTGCGCAAACCCGATTATCGACATCATGCCCGAGCAGCGGGAGATTACGGATAAGGGCGGCACCATGCGACTGGGGCTGTACCCCTGCAAGCTCGCTGCGGGTGGTCGTTCCCGCGAGCTGTATAAGGACGAGCTGATCTATGAGCGTCACCGCCACCGTTACGAGTTTAACAACGCCTACCGCGACGCGTTTATTCAAAGCGGAATGCTGCTTGCGGGGATTTCCCCCAACGAAAAGCTGGTGGAGATTGTCGAGCTGCCGGAGCATCCTTGGTTTGTGGGCGTTCAGTTCCACCCCGAGTTTAAATCCAGACCCAACCGCCCGCAGCCGCTGTTTCAGGACTTTGTGCGCGCGTCGATAGCAAACAAAGAGAAAGAGTAATAGTTAAGGGGGATGACCGAGCTCGGTCATCCCCCCTTTTGAGCGTATGCTTTATAAAAAGAGGCAGCCGTAACGACCGCCTCTTTGCTATTTTCCGCTCTACTTTCCAAAAGTGGGTATCTTGACACTCTCGTTCTTATAGACCTCCGCCGGCGTGCCCTCGGTACCGGACACAAGCTTTGCCATGACCACAAACCGCTGGTCGTTGTTAAACCGACCGTACTTATAGGTGCAGGTGGAAAGCGTCAGAATCTTGTCCTCGGGGGTAATGTCTACGTCAAAGTGGTGCTCGCTGCGCACACTCGCCTCGGATATGATGTACATAAAGCCCTCGTCGCTTGGGTCGGGCTCGATGTAGTAAAAATCAACGTCGGTGGTAAACACGGCAAATATCTGCCATAGCATCTCATCCTCTTTGGTGGAGAACGAAATAAACTGGTGCTCCTTTGCAAACTCCAGGTCCTCATACTTTAGCAGCTGGGAAAAGCGCTTGCCGTCGTTGCTGCCGCCTGTTTCGATGTTATGTCCGTAGATTACAGTATTGCGCGACAGACGGGTGCGGTCCGCCAGCGTATTGCGAAAATCGGCAAACAAAATGCCGGAATAGTCATACTTGTTGTCATAGTTTGTACGCTTGTCCACATAGCTGTTATCTTCCGGGTTATACAAGATCGGGTCGTCGATGGTGGTGCCCGGTACGGTCAGCCAGCCCTTGGAGTCCCCCGCCTTAAAGGTGCGCGAAAGCTTCTCGGCAAGCTCGGTGCCCGGGGTAATCGGCTCGCCGTAAGGCGCGTCCTCGGTGCTTGATTCAACAGGCGCAGAGGATACCGGTGCGGAGCTTTCCTCCTGAGAAGGAACAACGGGGCTTGTCTGGCTACAGGACACAAACAGTACGGCTGCCGCCAATGCAGCGGCACACAAAGATATAATCCGTTTATACAAATAAAACCTCATACTAAGAACCTCCGACACAAAAGACTGATTGTGGAAATGATGGAACAATATAATAAGAAATAACAAATTAGGGTTACATGTTTACCCAACACGGTAAATCTGTCGTCAAAAAAACTGGGCAAACAAGTAAGCTTGCTTATTATACCATACCATGCGCGCAAAATAACCGATAAAATATTAACAGTTGTTTTTAGCATAATTTCCATCAAACATACAGTGCACGCAAACT
>JAEZQD010000040.1 GCA_023413185.1 Bacillota bacterium | reverse complement strand
AAAACCTACCTGCTGGTGTTTTTTGGCCCGACCGTGATGATTCTGCTGAGCGGCGCGCTATATTTTCTGCTGTTTCCCGCGTCGTTTGACCGGAATTTGACTACGCTGACAAGCATGCTGCAGGCGTCGGGCGCCGGGGCTATGCCCGCACAGCTGATGCTTGCGGTAAGCTTTGCGCAGATGATTCTAATCGGGCCTGTGATTAACCTATTGCCCACCATGGGCGAGGAGCTGGGTTGGCGGGGGTACCTGCTGCCCAAGCTGCGGGGGATATTCTCCGACCGGGCGGCGCTGGTGATTACGGGGCTTGTGTGGGGCGTGTGGCATGCACCCATCATTGCGGTGGGGCATAACTACGGTACGGATTACCCCGGCTACCCATGGGTTGGCATCTTGACCATGACCGTGTTCTGCGTATCGCTGGGTATCATCGAAGGCTACTTTACCCTCCGCGTGGGGAGCGCAATCCCCGCCGGAATCATCCATTCCGCCGTGAATGCGGGTGCGGCTCTGCCGATGATGCTGATTGTGGGCGACTATAACCCCATCCTCGGTCCCTCGATTGCAGGACTGATCGGCGGGCTGCCGATGCTCGTGATTGCCGTCGTGCTGTTTATCAAGTCGGACGGACGCCGCCCGGTGCCTGCGGGCGAAGAGGTTGCGGTGGAGCAGGAGGCGTAGGGTTAGGGTAACGAGTTCGCCCTTGCTGCGAAACAGAGTGTTTTAACAAAAAAGCTCCCGTCCGTTATGCGAGTGTTCATAGGGATACTTTATGAACCGACTAAAAATGTGGGGTATAAGGCGGACAGTTTCGGCTGTCCGCCTTTTGCCATGCCTTAAATTGCGGCTGGCAGCTCATCATCAAACATCATTTCATCATCCATTCCGTAGAAAACTTCCATGGATGGAATATCAAATTCCTCTTTGACATCGTTCAGCATTCCAATGTCACGGTAGTGAATCCAAATATCCTGCGGAGCAGTTCGGGAGTATTTCTTAGCTTTTTCACCCACCACTACTTTTGCAATGAACATTCGAAGCAGCTCTGGTGTCAGTTCGGTAAGGTTGGTGTATTTCTTTGCTTTTTCAATAAACCTGTCCACGCTGGTAAGGGCGTTCTTGAGCTTTTCCATTCTGGCTTCAGCCTTTGGCATGCGTTCGCGTAAGGCTTTCTGTTCTGCGGCATACTCGTTGGACAGCGTTCGGTAATGCTCATCCGGTATACGCCCCAGCACATTATCCTCGTACAGTCTTTTAAATAGTGTGGTAAGCTCTAAATCCCTTTTCCGCATAAGCTCCAGCTCTTTTTGCAGCGCAGTAATTTCTTTTCTCGTATCAGCAGTGTTTTTGCGGTTGATGCACTCCGCAAACAGCACTTCGTCCTGCCTTGCAAAGTGAGTGACACGCTTCAGGTCATCCAAAATCACCGCCGCAAGCTGGCTTTCCCGGATGTAATGGGCGGAGCAGGATTCCTTGCCATACTGCTTGTAGGTGGAGCAGGCGAAATTGTTTTTACTCTCGTCCATGGTGTGGGCACGGTGTAGCACCAAAGGCTTTCCGCAATCGGCGCAGAATACAAGTCCCGAGTAAGGGTTAGGGTTCTCCATGTTTTTTCTCGGACGCTTTTTGTGCTCTCGAATCGCATGGGCGATATCCCAAATTTCTTGATCGATGATGCTCTCATGGGTGTTTTCAAACCTTAACCATTCGGATTCTGGGCGGATAATTTGCTTCTTGTTTTTGTAAGATGCGGTTGTATGCTTCATGCTAACTGTGTGTCCGAGATAGGTTTCATCGTTTAAGATATGCCTATCCGGACAAGGTGACGCAGTACGCGCAAAAGTTTATTGGCAATGGACTGATTGAATTTGTAGAAATGGATTTCGAAGAATACACAACATTGCTCACCGAAATGAAGGCCATTCCGCTGACAATGGAAAACTATCAGACAATCAGGAACAAAATATTAGATGTTGCAGAAACCATCGCGAACAAGCACCGCTATGTTTATTTCTTTTTAGTGGGCTTACTGAACAACATTTTGAAAGAACCCATTCATGCCAAAGACGAATTTGAGGCCGCCTTGCTTAGAACTCTTACAACCTGTATAGAGGAATTGGAACACATTTTAGAACTGCAGGAGGTATGCACGAAAGCGGTTACCACCTGTTTAGATAAAGAAAGCCGCTCGGACAAGGAAATGTCCCAGCGGCTTTGTGAATTTGTATCGGAGTACCCCGGCTTTGCCGAGGCTACTGTGAAGATAAAATATGAGCTGCTGCCGAAGAAAAATGGCAAGGTGGATATGGATACGCTTAAGGATATCCATGATTGGAATCTGCGGGAAACAGATGAGCTTTTGGAAATCATGCACCAGGATGGCGAAGGCGTCAGTCTGATGCCATACTATCTGTTTGAATATTTGGATGAGATTCTCTATTTTGAGTTTACCGAGATGCTGAAAAATCACCAGTTCATTAAGCGATGCAAACTGTGCAGCCGCTATTTTGTGTTGACCGATAAGCGTAAACGGGATTTCTGTGATCGGCCATATAAAGGTGATCGCACCTGCAAGCAGGTTGGCGCAAAGCTATTTTATGATCAGGGCATGCAGGGAAACGATTATTTGCTCGCTTTCCTGACCGAGTACAACAAGGTGTACTCCCGCCGTTACCGTGCGGACAATAAATTGCCGGAAGAGTTTAGCGGCAAGGACATGTCCTCGGAGGAGTATGCCCGGTGGGCAAAGCTGGCACGGCAGGCTCGGAGCAATTATCTTGACGGGAAAATTACGGGCGAAGAAATGCTAGAGAAAATTAAGGTAGAATAATAGTTTATTAAAATTTGGAAGGAAATTATTTAGGATTCATATTCACTAAACAACCAAATACTACATAAAGCTACAATATAGATTGCTTTCATGCCTTATATGGCGTATCATTATCACATGATTACTCATATGCCTTTGAAAGAAAGCGAGGTGCTTGCCGTGCCAGAAAACAACATTCAAAACAGATGGATATCCCTGCAAGAGGTCTGCGATTATCTTGGCGTGAAGCGCCATACCATTATGCGATGGATTGAGCAGCGCGGTATGCCCGCATCCAAGGTGGGAAAGCTCTGGCGTTTCAAAACTGCCGACATTGACGAATGGGTTAAAAAAGGCGGAGCCTCCGATGAGCGGGAGGTTATCAAATGAACGGACTTAAATCTTTCAATGCCCGCAGGCTTTCTGTTGCCGGATTTTCATTTCTCTTTTCCTATATTCTGTCCTTCCAGTTTGAGGGACAGGTGCTTTACAGCCTGCTGGATCTGCGTGGAACAGACGCTGACCGTTACATACTGGCTGCAATTATCGCGCATTTTGCAGGGCTTTTTACCTGCGGCCTGTTTGTCAAGTCACAGGCGGCCGCCAAAAGCATGATGCTCGGCGGCATGGGCTTATGCTTAGCCGCCACCGTCCCCTTCTTTTTTCCTCTCCCCACTCTATGGATGGGCGGACTGATTGTCAGCGGATACTTTAGCGGCTGCGCGGTGGCGGCATGGGGATTTTTTCTCAGGACCTATACTCCCAAGAACGAGCGCATGAAATCCTGCGCCGATGTCCTGATTTATTCCAATTTGCTGATGATTGCAGTCAACGTGGTGACCATGAACAGGTCAACCTTTATCGGCCTTGGCCTCTCTGCGCTTTGTCTTGTAATCGGAATGGTTTTCATTTGGATGCTGCCGTTGGAGCAGGAGAATGAGCAGAACAAAACATTTAAAAATAAGACGCATGGCGGCATTAAAAACCCGCTAATATTGCTGTGTCTTTTTGTCTTTATCATTACAATTAATTCCGGACTGATGTATCAGGTCATCAACCCCGCTTTTGAGCATCTGACGGGGCTGGTGAGCTGGTATTGGGCCGTGCCTTATATCGTGGCGCTCGCCATTATGCGCAACCTGCCTATGAAAGCAAAGCGTTCCAGAATTTTGTATATCGGGATGGCAATGATTATGGGAGCGTTCATCAGCTTTATGCTGCTGGGACGAAATACCTCCGACTATCTGACTGTGGATACGCTGATGCTCGGTGCCTGCGGTATTTTCGACCTGTTTTGGTGGAGCATCCTCGGAGAAATGCTGGATTATAGCGATAACCCGGCACAAACCTTTGGCATCGGTCTTTCCGCCAATGTATTCGGCGTCCTTTGCGGAGGCGTCCTGGGAATGGCTGTGACATCCATTGGGCTTCCCAGTGCGGAGGTGGCGGTGATTGCCCTGACGGTGGTGTGTGTTACATTGGTTATGCTGCCGCCATTCAACCACCAGCTTGTTCTATTGCTGAAAAGCCATGCTTACCTTGCCGCCTATGACAATATGAGCCAGTCACAGCAAACGGACATTGTACGGCAGGTCAAAACCCTTGATCCGCTGACCGTCCGGGAGCAAGAGGTATTGCAGCTAATCCTTTCAGGAAAATCCAACCGCGAAATTGCCGGGGCTTTGTTCATCAGTGAGAATACCGTTAAAACACACGCAAGAAGTATTTTTTCAAAATACGATGTAGGGAGCCGTGCGGAGCTCATCAGCACCCTGCTGAAGAACCAAACCGGCGAATGAACCATAAAATCGCATAAATACTGGATTTAACAGGCCTCTCACCCTTTTGGGTGAGGGGCTTTTTCTGCAAAATCATCCTTTCGAACGATGCTTTTTGAGACATCCTTCCCTAAAATGAATACTGGAGGAGGGTTGGTGCAAATGAAATTAATCCGCAAACGACGCAATGGATATGCCTTATTGTTCGCAGCCAGTATTTGTTTGGCGGTGTGGCTCGGCATGGCATTCATGTTAGAAGCGGTTTTCGCCTTTGGAGCGATCAGCCTTATCTCTCTCGTGTTATTGGTGAGGCAGAGCCGTCTGCTCTATGACGCAACACTCATTTGGGATAATCGCATCCTTGCGGTGCCATCTGCTCTCATCTCCATGCCGGGCCGCCAAATGAAAAATGATGCAGAGGAAACCGTAGTGTCTACCTTTGGTATCCTCATCGGCAGCGAAATCTATCGCTGGGGTCTCGACGGGGTACATGGTGTGCGTCTGGGCACCGTTCAAATTGATAAGGAGCGGATGTACCTGATCTTTGGCGACAAGGATCAGACCATGCGGGTAGATTTGCTGCACGGAATGACTCAAAAGCAGGCGGTACTGGATGCCGCACAAAAGCTGTGGCATGAAACCGGCGTACGGGCAGACATCAGTGATTGGTAATGAAAGGGAGGAATCTGACATGAAAAAGATAGTATCCATTTTACTCGTGGCGGCGATGCTTTTGACCGGTCTTGCCGGATGCGGCAATGGTGGGGGCGGCGGCAAAAGCGACGCGGTAACACTTTCGCCGGAGACCACCGGCATCAAGCTGGAAAACGGCGTCAGCGTAGATCTGGGCGATTATGTCCTGGATGGTGAAGCGGAATTGACCGTAGCCAAGCAGTCTGTGGAAGAAAACAAGGATGAAGGATACAAGATAGAAGCCTACGACTTCAAGTTGGGCGAAATGTCCGAGCTTTCGGACTTCATCACCCTGCGTATCCCCTATGACACCGCATACTGCGAGGATGGGCAGGATCCGGCAAAATGCGTGGGTGCGAAGTACAGAAACGAAACCACTGGTGAGTGGGAAGATGTGTTGTTCGAGGTGGACACAGCTGCCAATGAGCTTATCATCTACACCGACCATCTCTCCACCTTTGGTGCGTTCCATGTCAGAAATGAGGGTCAACGCAGCGCCTATATCACCGACATTTATGCAGATTTTACTGGCATCGACCAGCAGCAGGCGACGAAAGCGCTGCGAGAATATGTAGCGGGCGGCGGCGCGGACGGAGAGGAAGCGGCGGGTCTCGCGGCACGCCTTCTCACCGGCTATAACGGATTTTTGGGCGGCGTGGCCGGAGCAGCCGGAGAAACGGGCTTTGCCACTGACCTCACAGGTACGATCTTGAACATGGCCTCCGTCGGCAGCCCAACCTTTGACACAGCGCTGGCTAATTCCGCCTATAAAAAATTGAACAAGCTGGGCAAGGTGGCTGCTGCTGTGAAGATCGGCGCGGTGATGCTGAGTACAGAAAAGACAGACGCCGATACTCTCGGTTTGTATAAGGACACGGCGATGCTGGCGCTCTCCTATGCCGAATCCGCCGCATGGGGACTTGCCGCCAGCGGTCTGTTTATCTTTGACTACACAATAAGTAGTCTGTTTGAGCAGGGCTTGGCGATGAAGATGGATAAGATAGACGAGATCTATGTTTATTTCAACGACCAATTCTCCGGCACACTGGATGGGGGGAATGGCTGGAATGCCCGCAGCCTGAAGGATTGGCGGCAGGTGCTGATCGACATAGCCGAAGCCAACCCAAACGAAGCCGACGCCAAGGCCGCCATAGAAGCGGAGATAGACCGCTATGCCCGCGTATTCTGGGCGCTGGGCGATATGGAAAAAGCCGCTGTCGTTACGGATATTAAAGATAAGAGCGACAAAGGCTCTGTTACCATCCCCGACCCGACCCAAGCTGAGATCGAAACCTTGGTAGACGGTTATAAGGCACAGCTCTATGAACGCCTCTACCCGGTAACGCAGTCCGTCAGCGTGTATATGCAGCGCAAGGCCGAGGCTGCGTATCTGACCGCACTGAACGAGGTCAAAGCGTTCTTTAACCAAACCATCACCTTCAACATCGTGGAGGATGTTCCCGATGGCGAGAAGTCGCAGTATGACGGCTACGCCCTGCGCTTCGCCCCGCTTTCCGAAAACACGGTGAAGGAGAGCTGGCGCGGTACGCTGAAGGGCGCTGCCGGGGCTTCCACCAAGTTCACCCTGCTTGGCTATGTGCAGGCCGGTTGTCCCAAGGAGCTGCAACTGTTCAAACCCAGCGACGACCCCGAAAGCGACGAGCCGGAGCTGACGCTTGGCTTCAAGCTCTCCGCGCCAGTGACCGAGGTGAAGCTTGGTGGATTGCCGCTGGAGGGGCTTTTGGGCACTTATTCTGCGACCTTTACATTTGAAGATGAGACCGCTACCTACAACTTTACTTTTATGTACTACGAGGGGCAATTAGTATTTATGCCGGAAGGTAAAGATTTTGGCACCGCTTTCTTACTTTTGCCGGGGCCGTATGAATATGACCCGTCCACCGCTACGGCGACTTGTGAAGCGCCAAGTGATGCTTTGTCTTTTTCTACTCATGTTAGATTCATTTCCGAGGAAGGCGCGGTTCGTTTTTCAAGCGACAATACTGTGGAAGATGTTAAGGAAGGGAGAACTTCAACAGTCTACGGCGAGGGAACCAAAATTGAATAGGGCAAGACTTGCCCTGTCCGAGATAAAGCGAATCAAGGAGGGCTGATGAAATTGAAGAAAGGCTTGATAGCTGCTCTTATTGCGGCTAATGTAATTATGCTGGTCGTCGGCGTTTTCACCATACCGCCCAATCTGCGGTCAGCAGCAGTCAAGAAATCTCCTGCGCCGAGGACGGAGCAAACAGCGCTCGTTACACCGTCGCCGGAGGTAATAGGCGTGAGCTTATCCACGGAGGAACGCCCCGATTTGGAGGACTTTCTCTGGTACACAGAGGACGTGGTTTATGACGGAGTTCCATCCGATGCGAATATCATAGACAATATCGGCCCGCTGACCGGGGGCTGGAAAGCGCTCATTATCTATGACCCCGATAACGAATATGACGCGGGCGCTATGGAGTTTCTCAATATCGTCCTTGCGGGTACGGCGGAAAGCCTGAGTCTTACCCTCGACTGGTATCAGATTTTTTGGGCCAATGAGGGCGAGAGCTTCGATGAAACGGATATGGAGGACGGCGTATTCAGCGGCAAATGGGAAAACGGCGGTCTGTGGGCGTCCGGCGCGGGAACAATACGCCTGACGCAGTTTTATGAGAAAAACGGAAAACAATATGCCGTTGGCACGATGGATACGCCCGACGGGATACCGGCGCTTGTGGCGCTGGTACGGCCATAAGGAGGTGCAGAGATGGGAAAATACTGTGTTAATTGCGGCAAGGAACTTCATACCGGCGCTCGCTTCTGCGCCAAATGCGGCGCGGCGGTGCTTGATGTGCCTGTGAATCCCACTCCCATGGCACAGCCAAAATCTGTGCCGCAACCACAACCGATCGCCGAGGCACAGCCTCAAAAAAGCATCCCGCCCACTGCGATGCCAACACAAAAAAACGCCGCAGCACCGAAAAGAAACAGCGGGCGAAATGCGCTTTGCATCGTGCTTTCCGTCTTGCTCGTCATACAGATCGCGGCGGTGGGCCTCTACGGTTGGCCGGGGTTTATGGTGAAGAGAGGAGATGGCTCCGATCCGGCGGCGGGGGCATCCGACGTCTTTGAGAACAGTGTACCCGCCGGGCTGTCCAACATCCAGCTGACGCAGGAGGACTATGCGGTCGAGCCATGGATCGTAAATGTGGGGCCTAAGCAAACCGTGGCGCAAGCGGAGGGGATCGCCGTGGACTTCGGCGAGTTCAATCTTCTGGAGGACGGGGCATTGGAAATACGGGATATGGGTGTGAAAGCAGACGGCGAAAACGGCTACAACGCCCGCTGCTATGACCTCTCGCTGGGGGACACGACCGAGTTCCCCACCTGTGTGACGGTCACCCTTCCCTACGAGCCGACCGCTGATTCGGCCGGCGGGCCGTTCGTGCAGTACTATAACAACGGTGCATGGGAGATGATGTATTCGGTCTGCGATGAATCGGCGGGAACGGTTACATTTTACACGGACCACTTCTCCACCTTCGGCTTGTTTGAGCACACCGGTGGTTACAACTCCGGTCCGCTTTCAAAGGTGCACATCGACCCGAACAAGCTGGACTTGCTCATCAACAACTGCGAGAGCGATACGGCGGCGTATTTTGCGATGATGCGAAGCGGCTCGCCCGAGGACAGCGGACTCAGCAAAGCGGCGCTCGACGCGCTTGGAGCGACCAGCAACATCCTTTCGGGTGCGGATTACTCGGTAAGCTTTAGCGCGAAGGCGCTCGAGAGCCTGACGGACTATAAGGGCAGGGCGTTCACGAATGAATTTTCAAAAGTCCTTGGAAAGCTGGGCGCGGGGCTCACTGCCCTCAAGATCGGTATGTCGTGGTATCGGTCAGGCGAGGTGACCCAAGCGTTTACGGCGCACAAATATGACATCATAGAGCTGGGGCTGGGCTCTGCGGGCGCGGCGCTGGGCGCAGCTCCACTGACCGTTGCCGCAAGCGGCGTGTGGCTTATGGGTATGGCGGACGAGACGATAACCGATATATACAATCGAGGCTACGACAGCCCCGCCGAACACGCCTATCAGGATTTCACATGGAATTATGTCGCCTACTCCGCCATTCTCAGGGGTTTTTGCTGCCGGCTGCCCAACGAAATGCCCGCACGAGCGCTGCTTGATGAGGAGATGTCGGACGCGGTAATCGTCAATGACGCGAAAGTCTGGGCAATGCTCATTCAGCGCGAGTATAAAAAATGCGGCGGCGACCCGCAAAAAACGTACGCCGCGATAGATAAGCTGCTCGACGACTACGCGAACACCTTTTGGCGGCTTAAACCCAAAGTGCGCAAGATGATAGCCGAGGATATACACCGAGCGGACGCATGGAGAGAGCCGACAGCGCAAGAACGCACGAAATTGACCGAAGAGCTCAAGGCCGTTCTGCGCTACCGCCTGCGAAAGCTGTTCGCGTGCGTCTACGAGCGCTGCATCATCAACGCAAAGAAGCAGCTCCTTCGGGATATACAGGTGCTCGAAAAGCAGATGAATGCGGTGACGACCGTCAAGGTCTACGGGAGAGATGAAAAGGGAAACGAAATTCCGCTGTCCGAAACGGAATACAGGGGCTATACCGCCGCATTCGCCTCCTCCACCACCGAGCACCCAACAATATGGAGTTGGCTACCGGGAAGTGCCGAGGACTCTGTATTTCAGTGTACGTTGTATAACTACCTATCCCTCGGCGCACCCACCTGCGTTAAGTTCTACAAAACGTGGGAGGATCAGGTCGCAGATAACACCGCCTTCACCCTGCCGCTTACATATGCGCCCGGTGAAGTAAAGCTGTTCATCGACACCGAGCTTTCCATAGACGAGCTCGTGGGAACTTATGAAGGAACCGTTTCCTCAGAGGAAGGATCGCTTTCTCACACATTCACAGTTCGTAAAAACGGAGACGGGATTATAGTCGATGATACGATGGACACATTGAAGTTGCAATACGATCCTGCGACGGGCATTGCCGGAGGGTCAAAATCAACATCATATGGCGAATATAAGCTTCGTTACACCTACAGGTTCACCTTTGCAAGGAATAACGGAACCATTTCTATGACCGGTACATCCAGTGCATACCTCGATGATGAATATCAAACGTCTGCAAATTTCAACTGTTACAAAGTAAGCTGATGGGGTAAGAATATGAACGCAACGGAAACCTATATAACTAAAAAAAACATGAACAGAAAACCGAAACGAATCCTTCTGCGGATTTCATCCATACTGATGCTGCTGGTCGCCCTGCCCATGCTGCTGTGGTGCTTGCAGCTCATCGATAATGCGGCGTTGGACTACGCCTACGCGGGGGCGGGATGCTTCGCGGCAGGAATCGTGTATGTCTTCTCTATGGTTGCGGCCGTCGCAGGGCTGGCCTTTGCAGGAAAGCCTCATCAACATCGCTGGTGTCGGATACTCGGCCTTATCCAACTGGCGGCGGGAGTTATACTGATTGTCCCGCTTCTTACCTATACCGCACTCACATTGCCGCCGCTTTTCCTGCTTACTGTTCTGTACCTGTTCGGCGTGGGCTGGCGTGAAAAGCGTGACTCTGAACAACAGTGAAAGGAGCCGTCCCGATGGCAAAGAAGAAAGCGAACAAAAACATCCCCCTACCCATCCTCATCCTTATCTGCGCCGTGCTGCTGTTTGCCATATATACCAGCGTCAGCATCATTGCGCTGGCGATATGGGGCGACAGCGTAATGGGTACGGTGGACAGCTATGACAGCCGTCTGGACGACACAAAAGCGGAGCAAAACCGCTCCCGCACCGTTTCCAAGGGCTATTGGTTCATGGTAAACAGCAAGGAATACCGGGGCTATGTGATGTATGGCAGTGACGAGGCGTGGCCAAGCTTGGGCGAGGGCGAAACGCGCTCCGAGCGCATCCGCTATCTGTCCTTCTTCCCCTACGTCAACAAACCCGCCATGTTGTGCGATTTTGATGAGATGGGCGAGGCGGCAATCATCTACCATATCCTCGCCCCCATCGGTTGTGTGCTTTTGCTGCTGCTCGTCATACGCACAGCCAGACGCGGGAAAAAGAAGAAATTAGCGGCGAGGAAACCCGCCGCGCCTCAAATAATCGAAGCAAGGAGTGATACGGATATGTTTTGTCGGGGCTGTGGAAACAAGCTGTCGGAGGGCGCGGCTTTCTGTTCGAGCTGCGGCGCAAAAATACAAGCAAACGCCCCCGGTGTGTGTACGGTCTGCGGCGCAGAGTTGCCGGAGGGAGCCGAATTTTGCATTGGCTGCGGAGCGGCGATAAATCTGGCAACGCCGAAGCCGGTGGAGCCGCGTCAAACGGCAACACCTACGCCATCACTTGGCGGCGCGGGACTGGTCGGCTTTTCCGATAGATGTAATTCACCCGAGATACTGGCAGCTGCGCAGAAAAACAAAAAATTCTCCATTGGCTGTATGTGGATATTGGTTTTTGTGCCGCTCATTGGCTTTCCCATGGCCGGTTTGCTGATGGACGATTTCCCCTTTGGAGAATCCATTATCATCGGCATAGGTATCGCCCTTGTCATGCTGGTCGTTAACCTGCTGGCTTTGCGAAAGACCAGGCAGCCAATGTGGGAGGGTGTGGTCGTCAATAAGTACAGCAAGGAGAAAAGCGAGCATAGGGGCGGCGAAGATAATAATTACAGAACCTATACGGAATATACCACAATTATAAACACCGATGCGGGCCAGAAAAAGACTATCGTGGAAAAGGACAGCGGGCGGCATATGTATGATTATCTCTCCGTTGGTGACAGGGTGCGGTTTCATCCCAAATTCGGTACATACGAGAAGTACGACAAATCTAAAGACCGTATCATTTACTGCAATGTCTGCTCCATGATGAACCC
>JAEZQD010000034.1 GCA_023413185.1 Bacillota bacterium | reverse complement strand
GTAATCGGATAGATTGCGGCTACATCGGTATAGGCGTAGGAGACGTGTGCGGCGGCAGTATTGCCGTCCATAGTTTTCATTTTTCTAGCCATGATTTATATCCTCCTTATTGGTGTGTGGGAGAAGGAAACGGCAGCTTGTCTGCCGAATACAACATACTATAGTGCGGGCAAAAAAGCCCCGCAGATTACCCGCCATAACGTCAAATACGCGGCGGACACAAATTGACGCGCCTGCCAATAAGGCAAACGCATACAAACAAGCCCCATTATGTTAAAAACATAACGAAGGATCGATTCATTAAGAATTATACCGTTTTTACTCTACAAAGTAAATATCTAAAGCCATATTAATATATTAAATTTGAGTAAACCTTGGTGAGAGCACACCTTTACTGCATCAAATTGTAACAATTGTTTGATGTTTTTGTGCAGGTTTCACCTTTTTTAAAACAACCGGATACATAGCCGATTTGACAACCACAAAATCTTTTTATATAATATCTATGAATAACTGAATATTCCATTTATTTGATGCTGCGTTTTGCAGCATGGCATGCGCGCTATGTCTCGCGGCTTTTGCAGCTAGTATAGTGTGTGTCGATTTATCCATCCTATGATTAAATGCATAAAAAAGGAGAAAGAAACAACATGGACCCTGACAGTACCCGATATCTGTTGTATATCGCGCTACTATTTGTACTGATACTTACGAACGCGTTCTTTGCCGGAAGCGAGATTGCCATTATTCAGGTTAACGACAACAAGGTCAATAAGATGGCGGAGGAGGGGCACAAAAAGGCCCGTCTGCTGCTTAGCTTGGTAAAGGAGCCCTCGCGCTTTCTTGCCACCATCCAGATTGGTGTGACCATCTCGGGCTTTTTGGCATCTGCGGTTGCCGCAGACAGCTTTGCCGAACCCATTACCGCGGCGCTTGATGGGGTTTTACCCCTGCCCGCATCGATGATTAAGGTGGTTACGGTCGTTATTATCACCTTTATTCTATCCTACTTTACGCTTGTATTTGGCGAGCTTGTTCCCAAACGGCTGGCGATGCAGGATCCCGAAAAGTTCGCGTTTGCCACCGTGGGCGCACTAACCGTTCTGTATAAAATGACCCGCCCCTTTGTGCGGCTGTTGTCCGCCTCTACCAATGGGGTGGTGCGTATGTTTGGCATCGACCCCCACTCCGAGCCCGACCGCGTGACCGAAGAAGAGATTCGCATGCTGGTGGATGTAGGCAACGAAAAGGGTGTCATTGAGGAAAGTGCCAAGGAGATGATTAACAACATCTTCGAGCTCGACGACATTACCGCCGCCGAGATTATGACCCACCGCACCGATATCATGGGCGTTGAAGCAACCTCATCGATTGAGGATGTTGTAAACCTCGCCATCGAGGAGGGGTACTCGCGTATTCCCGTCTACGAGGATGATTTGGACAACATTACGGGTGTTGTGTATGTGAAGGACCTGCTTCGCTTAATCAACAACAAGCCAAACCCCAAAATCGCCATCAAAGACTTTATTCGTCCCGTGTTGTTTGTGCCTGAAAGCAACCATGTTAAGGAGCTGTTTAAGGAGTTTCAGGATAAAAAGGTTCAGTTTGCCGTGGTGTGCGACGAATACGGTGGCACCAGCGGACTTGTGACGATGGAGGATTTGCTCGAAGCGATTGTCGGCAACATTCAGGACGAGTATGACAACGAGGAAGAGGAGATTCAGATGGTGGACGACATCACCTTTACGGTGGACGGCGCCACCGATATCGAGGAGCTTTCCGAGATTTTGGACATACCGCTGCCCGACGAGGGCGACTACGAAACGATAGCCGGGCTTATCATCGACATCTTAGGCTACATCCCGTCCGATGACGAGCGCCCGAGTGTCGTAGTCAACAACGTGGAGTTTACGGTGCTAGAGGTCGAAGACCGCCGCATCGCAAGCGTGAAGGTCGTAAAGCTTCCTCCGCCTGTGGAGGAGAATGGCGACGAGAAAAAGGGAGAATAGGCTACCGAGTTAAATATCGCTTACATTATCGCAGGCGCCCCGTGACAATGGGACGCCTGCGTTTTGTTATTTTTATAATAGAACACTTACTCTTTATAATTATTTCTTTCATCGTCAATATCTGCGCTATCAAATGTAAAATTATCGTTCTCAGAACGAATAATCACGGTATGAACTGCTTTTACCATACCAGGTTTAGCGTAGAATTCTGGCGGCAAATAAAAAACATATTCAAATCTTATAGATATCTGTTCCTCGTTTATACTCTCCGCAGATAATATTTGAGCGCTTTCAGGAGCGACTGGAAATACCAATGGGTATCTATAGCCCTTTTGTTCATCATAATATTCGGTAGAATCATGAATCTTGTTGGGTTCTACGCCAAAATATTTTAGGGCAAATTGTTCAACAGGTTCTGGTTCCATCCACTTAGATCCATCTTTGTCTTCTACTGAAAAAGCAATGGGGATATCATTGCTGTTACAATAATTTGCATACAACTCACTAATTGTAGATGAAGTTATTGCATTTACATTTGTAAACGAAGGGTACCCCCCAAACGATTTCCACATTAAAAAGACTTTTTGAACTAAGGGTGAATCCCCATCTATATTTATATTTGAGTTAACCAGTACACTAGAACTGGAAGTGAAAGACACTGCCTGGCTTAAATCAGATGCAGACGATATATTCTGTGACACAGTACCATCGCATCCGCTAAGCCCTGCACTAATTATACAAAAGATTATTAATATACAGATTGTTTGAAAGATACCCAATTTCGTTAAGCATCTACTATTGCTATTAATAAACATGTAATTCACCCACTTGAACATATCTGAATTTCAATCCGTCAAGCTGTACGTTGAAGTAGAGGCAATAATTCAAAGTATCCATTGCTTCGTTGACGGAAAGTAATTATCCAGAAGAATCATACGGATTGTCGAAGTAACGAACGGTTATATGAAGCATATCCGTGTCGGTAAGCGACACCTCTTCAATTAGATAACGTCCAATTCCACCGCTTACGGCAAGAGAATCCGCACTGCATACAATAACATCTTTTTCAGCGTCATAATAGTACACCGGAATTGCATTGCCGGAGGAAGGATTGTAATCTGAATTTAAACTGGTCAGCGCAGAAAGGTCGGAATCGGACAGCGTGAAATACTGCATGGCTGTCGTCTCAACGATTGCTCTGGGTATATCGTAATAGTATCCGTCAACACAATAATCCTCAGGGTTATGCACGGTTTCGCCATGGATTATCCGGTTTAACACATAACAATAGATTGATGCGGTATACTCGTTCTGATGGTTTGGGAATGTCCAGTTCATGCTGTCGCTAAAAAAAGGGACAACTATTCTTAACACGTACCAAAGCTCATTGTGCGGCATATTCATATAGTCGAGGGAATAATCAAAGTTAGTGGTATGAGCCTTAGAAAAATCAATCTCAGATGGGTTGGAAAAGTCCACGGGCGCGCTGTCAATCGTCAGGGAGCTTAAGTAATCCTGCCGTTCCTGCTCTGCGGTAGAAGACGGGGTGGGTATTTCGCTATAACCCAGAGACGCCGCAGACGGGGTTTGAGTAGCACAGGAAGACACGAGGAGGAGCAATAGAATGAGGAATATGCTAACTTGTCTTTTCATGGTGTATTGTTCCCTCCAAGAATTATGGTAACAACTCAGTCAGCCGTATCCGTGTTCATTTCAAGGAAACGAAGGAATAGTCGTTCGTTTTCATGCATGACTTGAAAGGTAAAATGATAATACCCCTCCTCCTTCCAACCGGGATCCCCATTAACGCTGGCGCTCTTTATTAATAGAAAAGTAGTTTTGATAGTTGCCGTATCTTTCTGTATTTCTGAAGTCAAGTTTTTATAAGAGTTTCTGCTGCCAAACCCGAATTGTAAACCTGATTCATATTGCTGCTTCTCCTCATCAAGGAAAAAGTCTGAGCTATCAAGATCAAAAATCCAATCATTAACGCCAAAAACCTCGTATACGAGTTGTTGAACTTTCTTTACAGGAAACAGATACATACTATCTTTGGTCTTATTAACAAAACCAAAGTATAAGTACTGCGTATCAGTTTCACAGTAATCGATTGACGATTCAAAATTATAGGTTTCACGATTCGGCAAATATTGCGGGTGATTGGAATGAAAAAAGGTCGTCAATACAAAATTATCTATTTCACGATCTGGAAATGTGCTTTTTCCATTATAAAAGTCATAAATGGCGTGTACAACCAGATGAGCAGTCAGTAACTCTGCTTGTTGTTTCGCTTCATTAAACTCATCATCCGAAAACTGATAATCGCTCTTTCCATTCACACTTGCAGTGCTTGCTGCGTTCGACGGGTTATCTTGTGCTACTGTATGACTCAACTCATCAGAAATATCAGAAACCAACAAGTAATCCAACCCCTCCGGGGCAATCGCTTGTGCGCACCCGCCTGCGGAGGATAGGAACAATACAGAGAAAAGTATAGCAAGCAGCTTTTTCATAGAACAGCCCTCAACTTTACAATATATAACATTAGTGCGCGAATCAGTTCCGTTTACTTCACATGAAAACAAAATGTACCATGAATTATTAATAATTACATCAAAACTGCCTAAGTATAATCCGTTTTAACGGCAACGGAAAGGCAAGGAGAAATTGACAACCAGACGCAAATGGTATAGCATGTAATCAAAATAGGAACAGGTTGAGTTTACACAGAAGAAGGTAGCAGGGATGGAACATAAAACAGTCCAATCCACGCGGGGCACAGTCCATTATTGGATCTCGCACTGCGGCAACAAAAACAGCAAAACAATTGTTTTCACCCATGGGCTAACAGCCAACCACGAGATGTTTGAAAAACAGGTGGAGTTTTTTAAGCAGGACTATCACATCATTGTGTGGGATGTCCCGCTGCACGGGCTTTCGCGTCCCTATACGGATTTTTCGTACCGCAACTGCGCCAAGGAGCTGCACGCGATTTTAGAGGCGGAAGCAATAGAAACGGTCGTACTGGTCGGGATGTCGATGGGCGGTTACCCGTCGCAGATGTTCGGGGCGATGTACCCCGAGCAGACCGAAGGCTTTGTCGCACTCGACACCACCCCGTTTGGGCTTGCATACTACTCGAAATCGGACATCTGGTGGCTGAAGCGGGTAGGGACGATGGCGGGCTGGTTTTCCGACGGGATGCTGCGCAAAAGCATGGCAAAATCCGTTTCGAAAACACAGTATTCCCACGATATGATGATAACGATGCTCAAGCCGCTTACGAAGGAGGATATCGTCACACAGATGGATATTGCCTACCGCGGCTTTATCCAAGAGAATGTGGACGTTTCCTTCGGTTTTCCGGTACTCATTTTACTGGGCGACCAGGACAAAACAGGCAAGGTGCAGAGCTACTGCAAACGATGGGCGGAAAATACGGGGTATCCGCTTGTGATAATCAAGGATGCCGCGCATTTCTCAAACGGGGATAATCCCCGTCAGGTGAATGCGGCGATACTCGAGTTTATACAAACCCTATAAGCGCGGTACATAGCGGCAAACCATTTGCTAATCCGCACAGAAAAAGCACTTGTGTACACTGCGATAGCCCAATGGATTGCTGCCGCATGCGTTTATTGCCAGCTGGAGTTATTTTTTAACCATTTGAGTTAAAAACTTGAATGCCATATTCTCCTATGTTAAATTTAAAGATAGAAAAATTTATGTTAGGAGCGATTAATATGGCATTCGGAGTAAAAATTAAGACAGTTAAAACATCCAACTCATACAACGTGAATGAATTCTTTGACGCAATCAAGGACAAACAGTTCACGGCTGGTCAGCCCTCTATCACAAAGCATGGTTTAGTGACTATGATCACGTTCCCCCCGCTTGACAGGCAGAATCAGGTTCAGATTGTTTCAACGGCATTTGGAAATGATAAACCGTGCCAGAAATGGCAGGTTCAAAAGGGCGAGCAGGCAGGTGTTGAGAATATGGCGGTGAACGTGGCTCTCGACAAGCTGACAGGCGGTCTGTTCGGCTTTGGCTCGGTGGCAGGCAAGACCGTAAAGGAATGTGAGGCGCTCGTTGAGACAACGGCAAGCGAGCTCGAAGCACTGGGCCTGTAATTACAAAATGTAATACATAACACACACAATACTAAAGGGACTGATGTATCGTTTTAACGCGATATCAGTCCCTTTTAATTTGCCTGCAAAAACTATGTAATATTGAGCATGACAGATGCCATAAACAGTCCGTTGCTTGTACCAAATCGGTATTGGCCATTGTATTTGTTGGCAATCAGCTTCACCGACTCAACGCCTATTCCGCTGTCGGCTCGTTTGGAGGAAGCAAGCACCCCATCTGAGTTGGTTAGCGGTTCACTCGCATAGGTGTTGTCAACGGTAATCAGCAAAACGGTGCGGTTTTCAACCTTTGCGCGAAGGATAATTCTGCGCTCCTTGTCCACAATACGTCGGCATGCTTCAACCGCGTTTTCAAGAAGGTTTCCAACCAGCACCGAAAGGTCGGATTCGGAAAGCTCAAGCTGCTCGGTTATTCTGACATCGCATTGAAACGCTATGTCGTCCTGCGCACAAAGCTGTGCGAAATACGAAATAAGCATGTTCAGCGCGTAATGGCTGCAATAGGTGAGTGTAATATTGTCGGGTATGGTTTTAAGATACTCGGTAAAAAACCTTTCAAGCTCTTCATACCTGCCGTTTTTAAGATACTCATTCATTAAAATAATGTTGTGCCTTACGTCATGGTTAATCCTGCGCACCTCGGATAGCTTTGACTTAAAATTATCGTATTCCAGCTTGCGCATCTCAAGCATATGGTTGTTTGCCTTTAGCTCAAGGTTCTTCTGCTGCTCAGCCGAAAACAAAATAACAACATGATAGATAATAAACGCGCCAATGTTAATAAGCAGTATTAATATAGCGGTTTGGGGCAGCAACGCCATCTCTAAAGCGGACAACGGGCTGTTGTAGATGATATAGCTCCATAAAACATAGAACGTCAGCGGAATAATCCACATGTATTTCCAAATAGCCTGCCCAGTGCCGCCGCGTATTGCAGGGATGTATGCCCTTCTATAGTAAAAATAAAGCGGCGTCAGGAAAACGATTTGGAACAATAGCATCATTAACGTAAAGGTCCAGCGGTACTGCTGCACTGCCATATCGGGGAAAAACAAGCCCTCAAAGAATTTAGACATCATTACAACCAGGTTTGAGATGTTAGAGAACATCAGCAGAGTAAAAACCTGTTTGCCAAAACTACCCTTTACGGCTGCAAAATAAAACGCAATATAAATCACCGTACTGGTTAAGGATTTTACCGAGCTTGGGGTATCGGGGAAGTATGCCGCCCACATTCCAAGCGCAATCTGAATCAGCGCAACAAGAATAACAATCGCTCTAACAACACTTCTCGAAAAGCGATAGCTATCACGAAAGGGGTAAAGCAGCATTATTAAGTACGGCATTAGGTTAACCAGAGAGTACAACGCGGTTTCGATAACAAGCGAAGCACTGGGCATTACAGTGATAGCTCCTTTCGCATTTTATCAAACATAAATTCAGCGTATAGCTTTTCAATATCCTTCATCCTGCGGCGGCTAACCTGAATAACAGTCCCATCTGACAAAACAACTGCATTTTCAATGATGCGATCCGCTTCGTACATATTGATAATGCTGCCCTTGGAGCACTTTACAAAGTACGGCTGAAGCATAATAAGCCGTTCCAGGTCAAGCTGTCTCATTCTTGTTTTTAACTTGCTGCCGTCTGTTAAATGGATCTCGATGACATGATTGAAGTAATAGGTATGTAAAATACTGCGCAAAATCACCCTGTTACCCTCTGGTAGAATGATGTATCGACCCTCGTTAAATGCAGGGATTCGTATTTTTTGAAGCATTCTAATCGTCTGGTCAATGTCATACGGCTTTTTGAGATAGTAATCGGCGCCGACCTCATAGCTTTGCGAGGCATAATCGTTGCTGGTGGTGGAAAAGACAAGCTTAACGTATTTATCTGCCGAGCGCACCTTCGCTGCGGCGGTAATGCCGTCCATTCTATCCATTATAATATCCATAAAGATAATGTCATAGGCGTTTTCTTTAAACTCGTCTACAAACCGTATGCTGTCGGTATAGCATGCAATGTTGTAGGAGCCGAGCCCCGCAATAGAAAACGCCATGCATATAATCCTTTTTGCCTGCTCGATATCCTCGACGCAGTCATCTACAATGGCAATTCTCATATCACTTCCTCCGATATTATTGTAATGAAGGTTTTATAATCGCTTGCAAAACCTACGCTTTATCTATTTACTGTTACCAAAATCTCAATTACTCGTCTAAAATCGGTTTTTGTCACTGTGACGGTGAGGTTTTCAAAGGTAAAGCAGTCACCCTCATCGGGGATCTTACCAAGCTCATGGGTTACCCAGCCGCTGACCGTTGTGATGTTAACCTCATGCTTGATATCTAAAAGATCAAACATCTTATCAAGGTTCGCACTGCAGGAAATTCGGTACTCGTTATCTGAAAGCCGTTCGAACTCGCTAATAACCTCATCGTGTTCGTCCCAAATCTCACCTACAAGCTCCTCGAGAATATCCTCAAGGGTTACGATGCCAAGGGTGCCGCCGTACTCGTCGGTCACAACGGCAATATGAGATTTTGATTGCTGCAGAAGCTTTAACAGCTTATAGATCTTCATGGAACTGGCGATGTAGATTACCGGCTTCACAATGCTTTGCAGGGTATCTTCGTCGTTCATAACATGGTTGTGAAAGTCCTTTTGGTTAATGACGCCGATAATGTTATCAAGGGTGTCCCTAAAAACGGGAAGCCGAGAAAACTCCGTCTGCCTGAATTTCAGCGCTACCTTTTCCTTTTCCTCGGTTTCGGCAATGGCGTCGATGTCCACCCTCGGGGTTAAGATATCAGACACCCTCAGATCATTAAACTCAATTGCACTGCGAATCAGCGCGCTCTCTTGCGCGCCGATACCGCCATCCTGCTCCGCTTCCTCCACAAGGGTAATCAGCTCTTCTTCCGAGATGCTGCGGCTGTCTTTGAATTTAAACATCCTTGACAACAGGCTTTTCCATTGCATAAAAATAAAGTTGACGGGTGTAAGCACAAGGATGAGCATGCGCAGGCTTGGCGTTGCAAACAAGGCAAAGCGCTCGGGAGCCTCTTTCGCTAAGCTTTTTGGCGATATTTCACCGAATATCAAAACAACAATGGTCATCACCACGGTGGATATTGTAACGCCGGCATCTCCAAAATAATGCACAAAAATTACGGTTGCCAGAGAAGCCGAGGCGATGTTTACCACGTTGTTGCCGATTAAAATGGTAGAAAGCATGCGGTCGTATTTTTCAGACAAAGCAAGCGTTTGCACAGCCCGTTTGTTGCCGCTGTTTGCCATGTTTTTTAGCCGTATGCGGTTAAGCGATGAAAACGCGGTCTCGGTGGCGGAAAAATATGCCGACAGGATAATAAGCAAGGCTAGTATTAAGATCATCGGGATGCTGTTGCTGTCCATATAAACCCTTTCAATTTCAGATGCAATGATACGTTGTACGATACAGTGCAGTTGAGCACCAAGCAATAAATTATGACCAAGGTTAAAAACAAAAACCTTAGCAAAAAGAAAAAGCACAACAGAACAACAGCATGGAATTGAAAAAACCATCTATTGGTGTCGTGCGTTTTTGGCTTAATCAAGCAGCAAGCATCGGTTAGGGGGTTTACCATCCATGTGTGCGCTCTGTTATTCGTATTTAAGGAATATTATAGCATTCGCATTTATAAGAATCAATAAATTTGGGAATTCTACGTGAAAAAGAGTGAATATTGCGGTGTAAACATCGCTTTTTATTGTTCCCCAAAAAGAAAGAAGTCAATTCATAACAAGAATTGACTTCTTTCGGGACCTATTCTGGTTGGGCTGGATGGATTCGAACCATCGGGATGCAGGAGTCAAAGTCCTGTGCCTTACCGCTTGGCTACAGCCCAGTATACAGAAAAATTCATGCGCCGCCCGTGCGGATAACCCGGGAAGGGGCGCATGAATTATGATGTTTAAGTGGGGTGGATAATGAGATTCGAACCCACGACCTCCAGAGCCACAATCTGGCGCTCTAACCAACTGAGCTATACCCACCACATACTGGCGCGCCTGGGGGGACTCGAACCCACGACCCTCCG
>JAEZQD010000022.1 GCA_023413185.1 Bacillota bacterium | reverse complement strand
CCGCTTAAAAAGTACTTTTTGGGGCAGGAGACACCGCCCAACAAGCGCGTGACCACCTGCCAAAAGTGCATCCGCACCCCCGATATCGAGCGTGTGGGCAAGACGGCGCGCCACGGCACCTATTTTGAGATGCTGGGCAACTTTTCGTTCGGCGATTACTTTAAAAACGAGGCAACCGCTTGGGCGTGGGAGTTTTTCACCAAGGTTTTGGAGATTCCCGCCGAAAAGCTGTACTGCTCGGTTTATGAGGAGGACGACGAGGCGTTTGACATCTGGACCAAGGGCATCGGCGTTCCCGAAAGCCATATGGTGCGCCTTGGCAAGGCGGATAACTTCTGGGAGCACGGCACCGGCCCCTGCGGCCCCTGCTCGGAGATCTACTTTGACCGCGGACCCGAAAAGGGCTGCGGCAGCCCCAACTGTGCGGTGGGCTGCGACTGCGACCGCTTCGTTGAAGTTTGGAACCTGGTGTTTACCCAGTTCGACAGCGACGGCAAGGGAACCTACACCCCCCTTGAGCACCCCAATATCGACACCGGCATGGGGCTGGAGCGCCTTGCCTGCGTGCTGCAGGGGGTAGACAACCTGTTTGAGGTTGACACCGTTCAGAACATCATGAAGCACGTCAGCGACATCGCCCACGTGCGCTACGGCGAAAACACCAAAACCGATGTGTCGCTGCGCGTGATTACCGACCACATCCGCAGCACAACCTTTATGGTGGGTGACGGCGTAATCCCCTCCAACGAGGGACGCGGCTATGTACTGCGCCGCCTTCTGCGCCGCGCCGCGCGTCACGGCAGGCTCATCGGCATCACCGAGCCGTTCCTGTACACGGTATGCGACACCGTAATAAACGAAAACAAGAGCGCCTACCCCGAGCTTGCGGAGAAGGCGGACTATATTAAAAAGCACATCCGTGTGGAGGAGGAGCGCTTTGCACGCACCATCGACCAGGGTATGGAGCTTTTGGGCGAGCTGGTGCAGGCGGCGGTTAAAAACGGCGGTACCGTGTTTGATGGCGCCGAGGCGTTTCGCCTGTACGACACCTTCGGCTTTCCGATCGACCTCACCCGCGAGATTGTGGAGGAGAATGGGCTGACGGTTGACGAAGCGGCGTTTGAGCGTCTGATGAACGAGCAAAAGCAGCGCGCCCGAGAGGATCGCAAAAAGTCGGGCGGCGTTGCGTGGGAAAGTGACGCGCTGGGCGAGCTTACCCTGCCCGAGACGGTGTTTGTGGGCTATACCCACGATACGGCAAAGGCAACCATTCTTGCCATTGTAAAGAACAACGAGCTTGCGGGCAGCGCCGATAAGGGCGACGAGGTACTTGTGGTGCTCGATATATCCCCGTTCTACGCCGAAAGCGGCGGACAGGTGGCGGACACGGGCGTAATCTGCAAAGACGGTGCACGTCTTGCGGTAAACGGCTGCAAAAAAACCGCCGCGGGGCAGTACCTGCACTCTGCCGTGGTAGAGCAGGGCGCGTTTTCTACCGACGACGCCGTCACCGCCGAGATTGACGTGCTGCGCCGCCGCAGCATCATGCGCAACCACACCTCCGCCCACCTGTTACAGGCGGCGCTGCGCAGTGTGCTGGGCGACCATGTGCATCAGGCGGGCTCGCTGGTTACCCCCGACCGCGTGCGGTTTGACTTTTCGCACTTCGGCGCGATGACCGCCGAGGAGATTGCCGCCACCGAGCGTCTGGTAAACGAAAAGATACTCGAGGCACTGCCCGTGCTCACCGAGGAGATGGCGCTGGACCAGGCAAAGCAACGCGGCGCTACCGCGCTGTTTGGCGAAAAGTACGGCGACCGCGTGCGCGTTGTGGAGGCAGAGGGCTTCTCCACCGAGTTCTGCGGGGGAACCCATGTGGACAACACCGCAAAGCTTGGGTTGTTTAAGATTATCTCCGAGGCGTCGGTAGCCGCCGGCGTGCGCCGCATCGAGGGCACAACGGGCGACGGCGTGCTTGCGCTGTTTGACGAGCTAAACGGCACGCTAAATGCGGTTGCCACAAACCTAAAGGCGGCGTCGGTGTCTGAGCTTGTCACCCGCGCGTCGTCGGTTATGAGTGAGCTGCGCGAAAAGGATAAGGAGCTCGAAGCCATGGGCGCACGGCTTGCGGGCACACAGCTCGAGGGCATTGCTAAAAACGCCTGCAACATCTGCGGCGTAAACCTGATTACCGCCGAGCTTACCGACACAAAGGTTGACACTCTGCGCGCGTTGTGTGATAAAATAAAGGAAAAAGACGCAAACACCGTTGCCGTTATCGCCAATGTGATTGATGGCAAGGGCAGCCTGATGGTTGCACTGGGCAGCGAGGCTGTGCAAAAGGGGCTAAACGCAGGCAAGCTAATCAAGGAGATTGCAGCCATAGCGGGCGGCTCGGGCGGCGGACGCCCCGACAGCGCGATGGCAGGCGTAAAGGACAACGCAAAGCTTTCCGACGCGCTGAGCGCAGCGGCGGACATTTTGAAAAACGCGCTTGGGGAGTAGCTTTTACTATCAAAATTATAAGGGAGTGTAGACGCTATGGATTGCATTTTTTGCAGGATTGCGGCGGGCGAAATTCCGTCAAACAAGCTGTACGAGGATGAGCAGGTGCTTGCGTTTTACGACATCGACCCCAAGGCGCCGGTGCATTTTCTCGTCATCCCCAAGCAGCACATCGCCTCTGCGGACGAATTAACCGCCCAAAACAGCGGCATTGTCGCGCATGTTTTTGAGGTGATTGCGTCGGTCGCAAAGACCCTGGAGCTGCAAAACGGCTACCGTGTGGTGACCAATGTCGGCACTGACGGCGGCCAGAGCGTACCGCACCTCCATTTTCACATCTTAGGCGGGCGCGCGCTTGCGTGGCCTCCCGGCTGACGCAGGGCTGCATGGCTTAACTGCTATTTTACAATAGGTCTTGCGCCCTGCGTCGGCAAGACCGGAAGGACTTGGTATCTTTTATGAGCAACTATTATACCCTGCAGGTTGCAGGGCTGACGCGTGAGCTGCCCCTGTGCCCCGTGAACGAGCATCTGGACATCGCGGCGTTCGTGATGTTCTCGGATGTGGAGCTGACCATCGCCTGCGCAAGGGATCTGATTCGGATTGCGCCCGAGCACGACGTTATCATCACAGCGGAGTCCAAGGGCATCCCCCTTGCGTACGAGATGAGCAGACAGTCGAACAAACAGTACCTGCTTGCAAGAAAGTCGGCAAAGCTGTATATGTCTAGACCCATCCGTGTGCAGGTTAAGTCGATAACCACCGCCCGCATTCAGGAGCTTTACATCGACAGCACCGACATCGCATGCATTAAGGACAAACGCGTCCTGATTGTAGACGACGTCATCAGCACCGGCGAAAGCCTTGCGGCGCTCGAAAGCTTAGTGGAGCAGGCGGGCGGCAAGGTGGCGGGTCGTATGGCGGTGCTCGCCGAGGGCGACGCCGCAAAGCGCACCGATATCCAGTTTCTTGAGGAGCTGCCTCTGTTCCCGAAGGGGTAAGGATACTGCTGTTTGATGTCACGACAAAACGGGTGAAACGGTATGAATGGATTATACTCCTTCCCATTACACTCACCGCTGCCGCGGCACCGCACCAAATCGATCTTCTCACACGCCGTGCCTGTTTGTAACGGGGCGGCAAGGTCACAGCTATGATCAAACGACCGCTGCCGGTAATAGGGTGTACCTATCTGATATCGCTTGCGGTCGTTTTTTTGTATTCCTCCCTGTCGGGGGAACAGTTTCGTCCGCAGGGCTTATTCCTCGCGGCGGCGGTGGTTCCCGTCGTGGGCTGTATTATCTGCGTCCTTGTGCGCCCAAGCAAGAATGTCCTGCGCGTTGCGCTCATCTGCTTTGTGGTGTTTGCATTCGGCACGTTGTATGCGCTGTATCGCACCGTGACGGTGCCGGGGCAGGCATCGGCACTATACGGGCAAAAGGCGACGATTACAGCACGGCTTGATGACACGGCGGGGGTAAGCGGCAGCAGATATCATTATGTGGTTTATGCAACCGACATCGCGGTTTACAACCCGCAGACCGAGCGGTACGAGAAAGCACACTACCCCCAAGCCGTGCGCATGCGCCTGACCGTACCCGCACCCCTTGACTCGACTTACGGGGACAAGCTGACTGCGGTGGTTAATATCACACAGCCCTATCCCGTTGCTAACAGCAGCCCCTATGTCATCCGCGATGCGGACGACATCATGGCGTTTTGCTACGCCTACGGCGACATCTCCTACCAAAGCCCTGCGCGCTACCCGCCGCTTGCCCTGCTGCGCTCGCTGCGTGACGGTGTGCGCACGGCAATTGTGCGCGCGGTGGGCGGCGACGCGGGTGCGGTTGCCGCCGCAATCCTGACGGGAGACAAAAGCGGCGTGCCGCAGGATGTTCTGCGCTCCTTTCGTATGGCGGGGCTTAGCCACCTGCTTGCGGTTTCGGGGCTGCATGTGACGATACTCACGCAGTTTTTACTGCTGTTTTTGACACTGCTAAGATGTCCACGCAGGCTAAGCGGCATCCTTTGCATGGTGGCACTGCTTTTGTTTAGCGCGTTTGCGGGCTTTACCGCATCGGTGGTACGCGCCGCTGTCATGGCAAGTGCGTTGTTCCTGGCAAGGCTGTTTTACCGACGGTACGACCCTGTTAACGCTGTTTCATTTTCGGCTCTTATCATCTGCGTGGCAAACCCTTCGGCGCTGGTGTCGCTGTCGTTTATCCTGTCGTTTGCCGCAACCCTTGCCATTGTGCTGCTTGCCCCGTCGCTTAACGCTTTGTGCGAGCATAGGCTGCCGCGGCTGTACAAGCATGGGAAATGGGCGGTACAGGCGGGCACGCTGTCGCTTTCCGCCACCCTGTTTACCTACCCCGTTACCGCCGCGGTGTTTGGCGGGGTGTCTTTGATTGGTCCCGTGGTCAACGTGCTCGTGCTTTTTCTTATCCCGCCGCTTACGGTGCTTACCCTATTTACCGGCATTGCGGGTGTTGCAGGGCTTACCCCCATTGCGGATGCACTGGGCTTTTGCACCCGTATCCTAGTGCTGATGGTGCTGCGCATCTCCGAGCTTTTTGCCCGGTCCCCTTTTGCCTATGCGAAGGCGAGCGTTGTAGCCGTCTGCATCGTTTCGTCGTTGTCCGTCTTGATGGCGGCGGTACGGCTGGTTAAGCGCAAGTACAAGCACGCCCCTGCCCTGATAAGCCTTGCCGCGGTGCTGCTGTGTATGGGCGGCTGGTTCGCTTACAGCCAAAACAGCGCCGATGTGGTCATTGCACTGCCCGATGCGAGTATTTCGCAGACCGCCGTACTGCACCGCGGTGGAAGTGCCGCGATTATTGCGGGGGTCGACACCAAAAACAGGGCAAGCGGTGCACCGTATTATGTGACGGACAACGCGCTGCTGCCCGAGCTGATGCTCGTGCCCTGCCTGACCGACAGCGCGGCGGCTGTGGTGCGCGAAACCGCCAAACGCACGCCGGCGCAGCAAACACTTCTTGCAAACGACACCATCCGTGCAAAGGAGCTCAACACCCTGACCGATGGGGTACAGCTGATTGAGCCGGGGGGCATTACCACCCACACCCTGCTGGAGGGCGTTGCCTGTTACATAGACAAGAGGGAGCGCGGCAAAGGGGCGGTATACCTCACCGCAAACGGCGTTTCGGTTTTGTTTTTGTATAGCGGCGTGGATGCGGCGGCACTTGCCGATTGGATCCTGTCACCCGATGTGTGTGTCATCAGCGGCAAGATGCCAAACAACCTCAAACGAATCAGGGCGAACTATTACATCGTAAGCGAAGTGATTTTAAATAAACACAAGCCCGACTTTTTGGGCAAGACCATGCTGACGCCCGTAGGCGATAACCCGCTTGTGCTGCGCTGCGGCGCAGACGGTAGATTGAGATTGGAGGATGCGGCGATTGACGTTTACCGATGAGCAGTCGTTTCGGCTGCATATAAAAAACGAGCCCTGCCGCCGCCTGTACTTTTTGTACGGCGAGGAGGACTACCTGAAAAGACAGTACATCGACCGGCTGGTGCAAAAGGCGGCGCCCGATGCCGCGGCCGGTTTTAACTATATGCCGTTTGACGGCAAGGCGACGGATGTGGATACCATCTGCGACGCCGCCACTGCGCTGCCGCTGTTTGGGGCGCAAAAGTGCGTGCATATCGCCGACTTTAACGCCGAGCAGTACTCCGAGAGCGACTTTGCGCGCCTGTGCGAGCTTGTTGAGGACATCCCCGACACCACGGTGCTGTTGTTTTGCACCCTGTCGCAGGATATCGGCGGCAAAAAGAGCCTTTCGGCTAAGTGGAAGCGGTTTTTAAAGCTCGCGGGCGAGGTGGGCGTGGTGGTGGAGCTGCGCGTGCGCACCGAGCAGGACCTGATGCGATACGCGCGCACCTACGCCGAAAAGCAGGGCGCACAGCTGGATGGCGCGGCGGCAAAGCTGTTGTGTGAGCGCAGCCGCTACAAAATGGAGCTTTTGGTAAGCGACCTAAACCGCCTGACCGCGTACCGTCAGGGCGGCGAGATTACCGTGCGGGATATCGAGCTGATGTGCGAAAAGGAACCGGACGCAATGGCATACGAGCTTTCGGGCGCGGTTGCGTCGGGCGACGGCGCCAAGGCGCTTAAGCTGATTGATGAGTATCGCGCAAAGCGCGAGGAGCCGGTTGCCATCCTTGCGGCACTTTCATCGGGGCACATTGATTTTTACCGCGCCAAACTGGGCGCGCAGGCGGGCAAGGATGGCAAAGCGGTGTTTGCCGACTTTGGCTACAAGGGCAACCCCAACCGGTTTTACTATGTGCAGAAGGACGCGGCAAGGCTTTCGACGCGCTACCTGACCGGTGCGCTCGATGTACTGGTTGCGTGCGACTGTGAGCTGAAAAGCAGCAAGGCGGACGGTTATGTGCTGCTGGAGCAGGCGGTTATGCGCCTGTTAATTCTGCGTGCAAATGAGGGAAAATCTTGATTAAACTGACGCAGACTGTTATAGTGGAAGGAAAGTATGACAAGATAAAGCTTTCCTCTTTTCTCGATGCCGTTATCATCGAAACAGGGGGCTTTGCCATCTACAAGAACCCCGAAAAGCTTGCACTCATCCGGGCGCTTGCCAAACAAACGGGCATCTTGATCTTGACCGATTCCGACCGCGCGGGTTTTCAGATTCGCTCCTATTTAAAAGGGGCAATCCCCGACGGGCAGGTACTGCACGCCTATATCCCCGACGTTCTGGGTAAGGAGCGCAGAAAGACCGTACCGTCCAAAGAGGGAAAGCTGGGGGTAGAGGGGGTTGCCAAAGAGAGCATCCTTTTTGCCCTAAAGCAGGCGGGGGTAACCGCGTGCGACCGTGCGCAGGACGAGCCGAAGATTACAAAGCTCGATCTTTATAACGACGGACTATCGGGAGGGCAAAACAGCGCCGCAATGCGGCAAGCCCTGCTTCAGAAGCTGAACCTGCCCGAGCGGCTAAGCGCAAACGCGCTGGTTGAGGTGCTAAACGCCTTTTATTCCGTCGACCAGTATAAAGCCATGGTACGCGAGCTATACCTTAACAACGTATAGTTTTGCTCCGTTTTATTTAAGCATGAAAGTGAACTAGCGATAACGCAATACACCCATCCTCAAAGCGAATGAAGGAAGGACGTAGCAAATAGATGGTATTTTCAAGCTTAACTTTTCTATATCTGTTCCTGCCGGTGGTACTGATATTTTACTACCTTGTGCCCAAACAGGCGCGTAACTTTGTGCTGTTTGTTTCGGGCTTTGTGTTTTATGCGTGGGGCGAGCCCGTTTACATCTTTCTTATGACCTTTACCGTGCTGGTAGACTACACCTGCGGCCGTGTGATGACACGGTTTGACGCAAACCAAAAGGCAAGGCTTGCGGTGCTGCTCGCGTCCATCATTGTAAACCTATCCATCCTTGCGGTGTTTAAGTATAACTCGTTTGTGGTGCAGAACCTAAACGATCTGTTTGGGCTAACCATCTCCGACCCGAAGATCGCGCTGCCCATTGGCATCTCGTTCTACACCTTCCAGAGCATGAGCTACACCATCGACCTTTACCGAAGAAACGTACCCGAGCAAAAGAGCTTTGTGGACTACGCCGCTTATGTTTCAATGTTCCCGCAGCTGGTGGCAGGGCCCATCGTCCGCTACGGCGATGTGCAGCGCGAGCTGCAACAACGCAGGGTGTCGGTGCTAAACCTCGGCGAGGGGGCGGGGATGTTTATTCAGGGTCTTGCCAAAAAGGTGCTGATAGCCAACAACGTCGGCTCGTTGTGGACGCGTGTCAAGGAGATTCCCGCAAGCGAGCTTTCGGTAACAACCGCGTGGTTTGGCATCCTTGCGTTTACCATGCAGATCTATTTTGATTTTTCGGGCTATTCGGATATGGCTATCGGCATGGGGCGTATGCTTGGCTTTCGCTTCCCTAAGAACTTCGATTTTCCGTACGTATCAAAAAGCGTAACCGAGTTTTGGCGCAGATGGCATATGACGCTGGGCACATGGTTTCGCGAGTATGTGTACATACCCTTAGGCGGCAACCGCAAGGGTGCGTTACGTATGGTGCTCAATCTGCTGATTGTGTGGATGCTCACGGGTCTGTGGCACGGCGCAAGCTGGAACTTTGTGTTGTGGGGGCTTTATTACGGCGTCCTGCTGATGATAGAAAAGCTGTTTTTATTAAAGGTACTAGGCAAGATACCGTTTAGCATCACCCGCGTGTACACCTTTATTTTGGTGGTGCTGGGCTGGGTGCTGTTTGAGTTTACCGACATCTCGCAGGCACTGGCCTATTATGGCGCAATGTTCGGCACTCAGGGGCGCGCGGTTGCGGACGGAACGTTTATATACCTGTTGTCCTCCTACGGGGTGGTGTTTGTTATCAGCCTAATTCTATCGACCGACTGGCTGCACAAGCTCTCCAAACGCGTCTACCGCAGTCGCCCGGCCGTGGCGAATGTCATTGCGATTGTGTTGCAGGTCATTATGGTGCTGCTGTGTACGGCGTATCTGGTGGACGCCACCTACAATCCGTTTTTGTACTTTAGGTTTTAGCCGTTTGTCTGCGGCATACGAGGGGAGACTTTTGCAATGAAAGCTAAGATTACATCTACAATACTGCTGTCGCTGTTTTTGCTCGGACTTCCCATCTGGACGTTCTTAACGCCCAAGACCGATTTTTCCGAGATGGAAAACCGCACCCTGGCATCGTTTCCGCGCCTAAGTATAAAAAGCATAACCTCCCGCAGCTTTATGGACGGGCTGGAGACGTGGTTTTCCGACCATTTTGTAGGCAGAGACATCTGGGTAAGTGCCAAGGGGTATATTGAATTTGCCTCGGGCAAGCGCGAAAACAACGGCATCTATATCTGCGGCGACCGACTGATTCAGCACATCGATGAGCCCGACCAGAGCAAAACGGCAAAGAACATCGAGGCAATCACGCAGTTTGTGGACGCGTTCAAGAAGCCGACCTACCTAATGCTCGTACCCACCGCGGCGGAGATTCACCGCGAGAAACTGCCCACAGGGGTACAGAGCTGGGATCAGCGCGCCTACATTAAGGAGGTTGCCAAACAGCTTCGCGGCGCCGCCAACGAAATTGATATCTACAAGGTGCTGTTTGAGAATAAGGATGAGTATATTTATTACAGAACCGACCACCACTGGACGTCTCACGGCGCGTTCTGCGCGTTTACCGAGGCGGCGGATCGCATGGGTATTTTAACCGTGCAAAAAAACAACTACAACGTGCAGAACGTTTCGCATAACTTCTTTGGCACCCTCTATTCCAAGGCGGGCTTTCGCAGCATCTCACCGGACATCATAAGCCGGTACGAAAAGCGCAGCTCATCGGTGCAGGCGACCGTAGATGTGTTTGACGGCGCAAAAACCTCCACCTATCCCTCGATGTACTTTAATGAGTTTTTAGAGAAGAAGGATCAGTACTCCATGTTCCTTGGGCAAAATCAGCCAATCGTCACGATTCAAACAAACACGACATCCGGCAAGCGGCTGCTCATCTTTAAGGACTCCTATGCCCACGCCATCGCGCCGATGTTTGCCGACTATTATACCACCATAACGCTGGTTGACCTTCGCTACATCAACCAAGCCTACGACACGCTGATTGATGTTGAGCAATACGACCAGGTGTTACTACTATACAATGTGGATACCTTCTCCCACTCCACCGATGTCGCAAAGCTCGCGATAACCGCAAAACAGGTTGCTGACTAAGGCGACGCATACCTTCACCGAAAGGGGAACTGTCTGATGCACGCTGTCATTGCCCTTAACACAAACGGCACAAGCTACATTATGTCGGTGCTGCCCACGGGTCATCTGCAAAACCTGTACTACGGCGCCCGCATCCGCTCGCTTGCAGATTACTCTTGCATTACCCAGCCCAATGTCACCCAGTACGGTACGATGGTGGCATACCAAAAGGAGCACCCGAATATTGGGCTTGACGACCAGTGCTTGGAGTACTCCGGTCTTGGCAAGGGGGACTTTCGCGAGCCGGCAATCGAGCTGACGGTGAGTAACGGCTGCATGGTTACCGACTTTCGGTACCGTACCCACAGCACCTATAAGGGGCGCAGCACCATACCCGGGCTGCCCTCGGCAACGGGCGATGAGGACTGCTGCGAGACCACCGAGGTCGTGCTGTATGACGAAACGCTGGGTGCGGAGCTTATCCTTTACTACGTCGTATACCCCGAGCAGGACGTGATAACCCGTTACGTGAAGCTGACCAACAACGGGTCTGACGCTCTGACGGTGCGCCGCATCATGAGCGCACAGCTTGACCTGTTTGACTGCAACTACTCGTTTGTAACCTTCGACGGCGCATGGAACAACGAGAGAACCATGAACACCCGCAGGCTGTGTCAGGGCACGTTTGTGTGCGACTCCAAGATGGGGCTAAGCTCGTCGCGCCACAACCCGTTTGTGATGCTGACCGCCCACGACTGCACCGAGGATACGGGGCGATGCTACGCCTCAAACCTTGTGTACAGCGGCAACCACAGCGAGATCTGCGAGGTGACCTATACGGGCAAAACCCGCCTGCTTACCGGCATAAACCCCTCCGGCTTTGCATGGGTGCTCGGGCAGGGGGAAAGCCTTTACAGCCCTGAGGCAGTGCTTACTTATTCCGAGCAGGGGTTAAACGGGCTGTCTTACAACATGCACCGCTTTGTAAACGACCACATCGTGCGCGGTGAGTGGCAGTATAAGGAGCGCCCCATCCTCATCAACAACTGGGAGGCGACCACCTTCCATTTTACTCAGAGCAAGCTGCTTTCTATTGCCAAAGAGGCGGCACAGATGGGCATGGAGCTGTTTGTGCTAGACGACGGCTGGTTTGGTAAGCGCGACGACGACACTTCCTCGCTGGGCGACTGGGTGGTTAACGAAAAGAAGCTACCCGCAGGGTTGTCCGGCTTTGCCGAAAAGATCAATAAGCTCGGCATGAAGTTTGGTCTGTGGGTAGAGCCCGAGATGGTCAACGAGGACAGCGACCTGTACCGCGCACACCCCGACTGGGCGGTAAAGGCGCCCGGGCGTGAGCCGAGCAGGGGCCGAAACCAGCTGCTGCTTGATCTAACGCGCAAAGAGGTGTGCGATTATCTCGTCAAGGTGCTTTCGGACGTATTTTCAAGCGCGAATATCGAATATATTAAGTGGGATATGAACCGCAATTTCTCGGATGTGTATTCCCCCACGCTTGCACCCGAGCGGCAGGGTGAGTTCTTTCACCGTTACGTGCTGGGGCTTTATACCGTGCTTGAGGAACTGACCAAGCGCTTCCCCAAGATGCTGTTTGAGTCGTGCTCGTCGGGCGGCAGTCGTTTTGACCTTGGCATGCTGTGTTACATGCCCCAGACCTGGACCAGCGACAACACCGACCCCATCTGCCGCCTTTCCATTCAGCAGGGCACCAGCTACGGTTACCCGCTGTCTACCATGGGCGCGCATGTCTCGCAAAGCCCGCACAGCTCGTCACTGCGCGGCACCCCGATAGAAACCCGTTTTAACGTGGCGGCCTTCGGGTGCTTCGGCTACGAGCTAGACCTTGCAAAGCTCAGCCAGTTTGACAAAAACGCCATCAAAGAGCAGGTGGCATATTACAAGGCGCATCGCAGGCTGTTCCAGTTCGGGCGGTTTTATCGGCTGCGTGCGCTTTGCGACACCGACAAAACGGTGTGGCTGTGCGTGTCGCCCGACCGGCGTCAGGCGGTGGCAGGGTTGTTTCAGATCACCTGCAAGACGGGCAAAGGCAGCGAGGTACTCAAGCTTACCGGTCTTGACGGGGAGAAAAACTACACTGTAACCGGGCGCAGGCAGTACATCAACGTCAAGGCGCTCGGTGAGCTGATTAACAACGTACTGCCGGTAGAGATACGGGGCGACGGTGTTATTCACACTGTGCTTTCGTCCCATTACATGTTTGCGATGTGCGACGAGTTCTACCGCGCGGGCGGCGACTTGCTCAACCACTACGGCGTCAAGCTCAAGCATCAGTTTTCGGGCACAGGCTACAACGAGGAGATTCGCCTGTTCGGCGACTACTACTCCCGCATCTATAACATTGACATAGAGTAAAAGAATCGGGGGAGGGCAAAAAACGCCTCCCCTGATTTTTTTGTGGTTGACATTATTTGCTGGGTGAGATACAATACGAACAGATGTTCTTATTACTCTACAGCGTAGGAGGATTACAGTATGGACGTATATGAGGCGATACACAGCCGCACAACCGTGCGCGAGTTTGACCAACGACGGATTGAGAGCGAGGTTTTAGAGCGAATCTTATCCGCTGGGCTTTGTGCGCCGAGCAACGACCACATGCGCAGCTGGGAGTTTATCGTCTTAGACGACCCGACGGTGCGCCTGCAGGTGATAAAGCCGATTCCAAAGACCTTTACCCCAAAGCAGGTGGAGCGTATTCTGGAGGGCTGGGGGCTTCACGACGAAACCCAGCGGGCGATGTACCTAGACGCCATACCCAAGCAATACGCAATGCTGCTTGGCGCCCCGCGCCTGATTCTGCCCTTATTTCGGCAGGTGACCCCGCTGTTAAAGCCCGGTTCGCTGAGCGACTTAAATGCCTTTGCGTCGGTGTGGTGCTGCATTGAGAACATCCTCATCGCGGCGGCGTCGGAGGGGATATTCGGGGTAACGAGAATCCCGTTTGAGAAGGAGCAGAGGCTGCTGCGCGAAACACTGGGAATACCCCAGGACTATATGATGCCCTGCTTTTTGGCGCTGGGCTACCCCGCGCCGAACGCGGCGCAGTATAAGCAGTTTGAATATAGCGCACAGCAAAAGATTCATCAGAACAGGTGGTAAAATAAAACAGGAGGAACTGCGGGGCTTTAACTTGAATATGATGTATGGCAGCGGCTTTGCACACAGGGTACATAACTCATAGAAAGTAGGTGTACCTAATGGGGTGTAGAAATTGCTGCCGACGCTGGCGTTGTGGCTGGGCATGGACGGGAGATTCCTGGCGATGCTGCCGCGGACCAATCTGCTGATTTTGCATCAACATCCGTGTAGCATAAGCATAGTAGAAGTACGACACGCCTTATAAAGCAATATAACCGGAGCACCTGCCTTTGTGGGTGCTCCGGTTCATGTTTTTTTGCAAAGCTAAGGGTCTGACACATATCCGCTTGCTTCATAAACTAAAAAAGGCAAAAGGCAAGCCTTGGTTTACCCGCCGCTCTGCCAAAACTCTTTGAGTGACTGTGCAATCTGCCCCGTGGATTTTGCGTTAAGACAGCCGTGCCAGTGGGTGGGGAACAGCGCAAGGTAGTCGCGTCTGGCAAATCGACGGTCTATCAGCACCACCACGCCGCGGTCGTCCTCACCGCGGATGACCCTGCCCGCCGCCTGCAACACCTTGTTCATGCCGGGGTACATATACGCGTACTCAAAGCCCATGCCGTTTTCACGGGCAAAGTAGTCGCGTACAATATCCTGCTCGGGGTTTAACTGCGCAAGCCCCACCCCGACAATCACGGTGCCTATTAGCCGCTCGCCCTGCAGATCTACCCCTTCGCTGAACGCGCCACCCATCACCGCAAAGCCCACCAGTGTTTGGTCGGACTGCGCCTCGAATCGGGCGAGGAACGCCTCGCGCTCCGGTTCGGTCATGCCCTGACGCTGCACAAGGGTGGGGATGTGGGGGTAAAGGGAAGCAAACAAGCGGTACACCTGCTCCAGATATCCGTAAGACGGAAAGTACACCATATAGTTGCCGGTGCGCCCCTGTACCGTTGCGGCAATGACTGCCGCAACCTGACCGTAACTGCCCTCGCGGTCGCGATAGGCGGTAGACACGGTGCTGCACAACAAAAGACGCAGCCGGTCGGGATCAAACGGGGAGGGCAGCCGAAGCGTCTCATCCTGCTCGCGTCCGCCGAGTATCTCTTTATAATAATCGAGCGGGGTCAGCGTGGCGGAGAATAAAACCGCGCCGCGTGCCCGCGACAACGCCCTGTTTAGCAGTGCGCTGGGGTCTACACACAGCAGCTTTACCCGCACGTCATGGTTGTTTGTATCAATGAGCGTGACATAACGGCTGTCAAACAGCTCGGCGGTGCGGGCAAACGTAAGGCAGTCAAAATACAGCTGAAGGATGTCGTCGTAGCGGTCGTCCTCCTTGCCGTGCTCTTTGAGCCAGCGTTCCAGCTCGTTTGCGGCGTGCTCGCTCGAGCAGTACAGCTCCTCGCAAAGCTCCTGCCGCACCGCTGTATTGCTATCGTCGGCGCACTCCTCGGCCAGGGCGGCAAACGCCTTGATAGCGGCGGTAAGGCGTTTGCAAAGACGGGGCGCGGTTTTGCCCAGCGCGCGCTTTATACCGGTAAACTGCCTGCGCGACAGCTCGGCGGAGAACATCTCCCGGGCGCGGTCTACCAGGTTGTGCGCCTCGTCCACCAAAAACACGCATTCACACGACGCGTCCTCCTGCGCAAAGAACCGCTTGAGGTACACCCGCGGGTCAAAGGCATAGTTGTAGTCGCAGATAACGACGTCCGCCCACAGCGTGGCGTCGAGCGAAAGCTCAAACGGGCAGACGGTGTGTGCTTTTGCGTACCGCTCCACCGTTTCGCGCGTGATGTCGTCGTTGTTACTAATCAGTTCGTGCAGGGCGGCGTTAACACGGTTAAAATGTCCCTTGGCGTATGGGCAGCCCTCGGGGGTGCAGGAGGGGGTGTCTAAGAAGCAGATCTTCTCCTTTGCGGTGAGCGTGACGCTTTTCAGGCGCAGACCGCTGTCGCGCAGGCGGCAGAGCGCCTCCCTTGCCACGGCGCGGGTGATGGTTTTGGCTGTTAAGTAAAACAGCTTTTCACACATCCCTTCCCCCATCGCCTTGATGGCGGGGAACAGGGTGGACATCGTCTTGCCGATGCCGGTGGGTGCCTGTGCAAACAGCCGCGTTCCGTCACGCAGTGCGTGGTAGGTCTTTGCCGTAAGCGCGCGTTGCCCCGCACGGTACCGTGCAAACGGAAACTCGAGCGCACGAATCGATTCGTCCCGCAGCTCGCCCCAGGAGGCGGTCATGCGCGCCCAGTCAAGGTAGCTGTGCACAAGCCCCTCAAAAAATTCGCGGAGCGCAGGGAATGAAAAGCAACGGGTGAGGATGCGTATCTCCTCCGTGTCGGCGTGCACATAGGTAAGCTGCACATCAACCTCGGGCAAGCCCTCCTGCTCTGCCAGCATAAACGCGTAGCACTCTGCCTGCGCCCAGTGCACGGCGCTTTGGTCTTGCTCCAGCTCATCAAGCGGCAGGGTGGTGGTTTTTATCTCGTCGATGGTCACCCTGCCGTCCTTGTCCAGCACGCCGTCCGCGCGCCCGATGACGGTAAAGGTCAGCTCGTCAAACTCGGCGCTGCGGCGAAAGCGCACCTCGGCACGGTCGTTTTCTCCGTATGCCTTTTGCAGCTTGCGGTGCAGGCGCGCGCCATCCGCCAGACGGTCACGTCCGGTAAAGCGGTTATCCAGGTTGCCGGAGCGCATCAAAAACTCCACCAGCGTGCGCACCGATATTTTTATTTCGCGCTTGTTTTGCTGCTCCATCCGTCCCACACTTCCGCAAACATATATTCGATTTTATTATACGTCGGGTGCAAAAAAATAACAAGCAATTCTTTGTGTGAACTGCCTGCTATCGTTTGTATGTATCTCGTTTGCTCAGTTAGTCGGTTGTGCTTTGGCTGCCACCAACCACCGACATGCTCGGGAATACCTCGGCAAGGTAGTCGTCGGGGTACTGCTCGTCAAGCAGCTGTTGGATGAGGTTTGCAGGGGGTATACCGCTGCGGCGGTTTGCCTGACGCTCCACCGCAAGGGCGGATAGGGTAATATTTGCGAGCATAAAAACTGCAAGAACAACGGTAAGCGGCTGCCCCCATTTCATTGGAATACGCTCTATGAGCGACGACAGGGCGGGGAAGAAGCATCTCATCCACACAACGCCGAGCATCCCCCAAAACAGCATATACAGCAGGTTGGTGCGCCCGTGAATATTCAGCAGCATGTGGCTGTAATCCCACGATACGGTGCCGAACAGACGCTCTTGCATGTAGCTTACCACATATTCAAACACGCCGCCCACCAGTGCGCTGCCCACAAAAACAACACCGTCGCCCTTTTCGGCTATACGGTATAAGGCCACTGTCATGAGCACGGCACCAACACCGTAAACGGGGTTAAACGGACCGTACAAAACCCCCACGCGGCTTTGCAGCGCATGGTTGTTGATAAGGCAGAGCGTCGTTTCAAGCACCACGCCCACAAAGCAGCCGATGAAAAAGATCCAAAACAGCTTTTCCTTGCACAGCCCTTTGGCAAACACGTGGCTTTCCTGCCGCACCTTTTGCGATGCATCCGCCGTCTTGGCGGGCAGACAAATCTCGGTTTGCATCTGCATTGGCTATCACCTCCGGTAAATCAACTAACTATAAAACGAGTGCATCCGTCATATTACTTCATATAATTAGAGAATAATTAAATTTAACTATATTATATCATTAATAACAAATATATCAAATTGCATAACTGCGTATTTTTGGGTGGATTTTACCCCCAAAATATGATATGTTGGAATAAACAAAAGGTGAGATGTGCCATCAATTGTTAAAAATTTAACGGGTTGCGGCGCAGGTTCGGTGCAACACCTTGGTCAATCAATATCGAAAGGGTAGGGGTGCAAAGATGATCTATACCATTACGCTCAATCCCTCGCTGGACTATGTGGTGGGGCTTAAGACGCTTCGGGTGGGCGAGGTAAACCGCGCCGCACAGGAGGCGATCTATCCCGGCGGCAAGGGCATTAACGTGTCGGTGATGCTTGCAAGGCTTATGCTGCCCACCGTCGCGCTTGGGGTGACCGCGGGCTTTACGGGCGAGCAGATTACCCGCCTGCTTGGCGGCTGTGGCTGCCCCCACGATTTTGTCACCGCGCTGCAGGGCATCTCGCGCCTGAGCGTAAAGATTTTGGCGGGCAGCGAAACCGAGATCAACGGCTGCGGTCCCGTCATAACGCAGGAGGAGCTAAGTGCCGTGCTGCTGCGCCTTGGCGGCGTGGGGTCGGGCGATGTGGTGGTGCTCTCGGGCAGCGTGCCCCAAACCGCACCCGCCGACGCCTACGAGCAGATACTATCCTACTGCGCTGCCCGTGGGGCACGCCTTGCGGTGGATACCACCGGCGAGCGGCTGCTTGCGTCGCTCTGCCACCGTCCGTTGCTCATCAAGCCAAACCGTGCGGAGCTTTGTGAGCTGTTCGGCTGCGAGATAGCGACAGCAGAGCAGGTTGTTGCCCATGCGCGCCTGTTGCAGGAGCGGGGCGCACGCCATGTGCTGGTTTCCTTGGGCGGCGAGGGTGCGATACTCGTCGCGGAGGATGGCGGGGTGTATCAGGCTTACCCGCCAAAGGGGACGGTACAGTGCACCGTGGGCGCGGGGGATTCGATGGTGGCGGGCTTCCTTGCGTCGCTTGTGCGGGGCGGCGATGTGCAAACCGCGTTTGCCCTTGCCATGGCGGCGGGCAGCGCAACCGCCTACAGCCCGTGGCTGGCAGAGCAGCAAGCGGTACTGGAGCTGGCGGACAGGATAACCGTAAACAAGCTGACCGATTAAGCATAGTATAGTCAATAAACTTGAAAACAGTCCCTGTTTTCAAGCGGCAGGTACCTGCCGCACGCCGGATGGCGTGTTTATTGACTATAGACTCCACAAACCGCCCACATTTGTGGGCGCCGCACGGTTTTTCGTGCGGTTTGAAACGGTTTCGTTTTGAAGTTTGCTGAGTATAAAAAGCGGCGACCCGCACAGGGACGCCGCTTTTGTGTTGTGATGTGTGAAGCTACTCGGCGCGAAGCGCGAGCAGGTGGTCTACCGCCTCGGCAAAGCCCGCACCGCCCTCGCCCATGGTGACATAGGCGGGCAGATGGCGCAGGGTGTGGGCAAACGGGCGGATGTTCGCCACCGCGCACGCGTGGGGGAAGTATTCAAACATCGGCTCGTCGTTGGGGGAGTCGCCAAAGAACAGCACCGTGTCTTTGATATCGCGCTCGCCCAGCAGCTCGGCGAGATACAGCCGTGTCATCGAAAGCTTGTCGTACCGCCCAAACCACGTGTTTACATGGATGGAGCTGACCTTCGCCTCGGCGCCCATCGAGAGGCAGATGTCCCGTATCCGCCCGGCGTCCTCAAACGAGAGGTAGGGCGGGTCCTCGCGAAAGTCGATGGCAACGTCGTAGATGCGGCAAAACTGGTCGGAGGCAACGCGGCACCCGGGCACGCCCCGCAGGGCGGCGTCGCGCACGGCGGCAAGCCGATTGGCAGCATCCGGCGCAACCGACGGGTGGGTGAACACCTGCTTGTGACCGTCTCGCATATAGTACACAAACGCGCCGTTTTCGCCCACTACGGCATACACCGGCCACTGGCGCACGATGAGGTCGCACCAACCGGCGGGTCGCCCGGTAACGGGGATTACTACAAGCCCCGCGTCGTGCAGCCGCCACAGCGCGGCGTAGGCGTCGGCGGTAAGCTTGCCGTCGGTGGTGATGGTGTCGTCGATGTCGCACAGCACATAGCGCAGGCGTTTTGCGTCGGCGGGGGATAGCGTAGAAAATGGCTTCATGGCTTTGGGCTTCCTTTCCGGTGTGGTGTACAGTGGTACTATTATCTCACATCGGGCGGGAAGATGCAATTTGGGGGAAAGCAAAAATGCGTTGCCTGTGGACAGTAGGATTTTTTATGCAATTATGAGGAATGTTTGGAGTAGTGTGATTGAATTTAAAAATGACGGGAAAATCAAGAAGGTTAACAGTATATTTTTCAGTGATATATTAAGTAGAGGTTAAGTAGAAGTGTCTTTCTTTAAAATATTAGTATAATATACTCTCGACATTTCAATAGCGCGTGCTTCAATCATCGATTCATTCCAATCAGGGTTTTTTTGGATGAAATCCTTAACCCATACATAATCTGATTCAGCATATAAGACAACTTTGTTTTTATAGCTTTCTTGACCTGCAATACTGTTAAGTCTCTGTTCCAGAAGAATTAAGTTGCCAATATTAAGAGTATGATGATCAGCTGTTTCGGGTATTAAGTGTTCCACACTCCCATTATCTTCGAAGGTATCTTTTGTGGAATAGTAGCAATTAAGCTTGTTAATGGCATATTTTGTTCTTACGTTAAAAGGATTTTCTTTCTTTGAGAATACTAACTTGATAAATTTTGCGCTGAACTCTTCGAATGATGGGTAGAGACCATTAAGGGGGGCAATTAGTTTTCTTGATATTACCTCTTGTGCAGAATATTTTGTTGTACATTTTCTCAGTTCAATGGCAAAGCTAGAATAAATCTTTTCTAATCTGTTTGATCTCCCTGTCAAAACTGCATTATACGCAAAATGAAAATTTTCCAAGTAAAAAATAGTATCTTTCAAAATTTTAAAATCAATAATATTGCGCTCTTTTGTATCGTAGAGGGCTAATAGAGCAATTCTTATTTGAACTACATTAAAAGAATTATTTATAGCGTTCAAGCTTTGCACCAAACCAAAATATTCTTTTCGATTATTATAATCATCTCTTTTAGGATTTACAATTTGCATATAGTATTTAGCGTTAGTAAGCATTTCTTGAAGAAACTGCTTATACGCGGTTTCATTTTTTGGAATGGAGTTGAAATCATCGTATAGCCGATTGGAATAGGATTTTTTATATTTTGAAATCCAGAAATGCCGATAGAAAGTTGCTAAACCGACATTTTCTTTTCCGGTATTTAGAGTATCCTTTATCTTTTGCCAATGGTCTTCAGCGAAATCTGCTGGCTCTTGTTCTTTTAATACTTCGAATATTTTGTTTTTAATTAAATCAATATGTGCTAAACGTTTTCCCTTTGCATTAAGTATCTCGAATATTTTATTTGCTTGATCACGATCATTTGTACTGATCGATATAAATGTAGAATTCAAAACTTGATCCCGTAGAGCTTTTAGTATTTCAACGTATGGTAGTTCATTAGTATTAATAGTAACATGCTTTCGCTTGAGATAAGATTTCACTTTTTCTTCACTCAATTGTTGAAACAAATAATTATAGGTGTCTTCAATTAATAATTCCTCTTCAGTGCTTGGTGGTTGAGACACCCCTTTTTTTCTATCCTGAATAAAATATGCAAAAAAAGGATAATGGGTTTTGCTTTTTAGAATTCGAACATCATTGCCATTATCATCTTTTGTCATTATATATTTGAAAATTTGTTCACTTAAAGTGTTTTCACCCATTAAGCAAAATTTATCTGATAATGCTGAGAACAGAATAGTAATTGTTGTTAATCTTTGCTGACCGTCGACAACTAAAATTTCTTGTTCAGTTCCTTCTGCAAAATTACCTACGAACAGCATAGTACCTAAAAAATATTGGCTGGAGGTTATTTGTCCATCTTTGATGGCTAGATTATTCATCATATCCTCAAAGAACTCTTGAAAGTTCTTTTTTTCCCAAGAGTAATCGCGCTGAAAACGCGGAATTACAAATTGACGACCAGAAACAAATAAGTCGCGTATTGTTTTGTCGGCAGGTTTTATATCCATAACTTGCTTACCACCTTATGTATTTTAAAGTACTTAATGTAACTAATGCTACACTCACTTGAACAACATTGGTTCACATCCGCCTCCCAGCCCTCACAACAATATCCTGCAAATTACCCCAACCATCTCCAATATATCACAAAAAAAGCAAAAACAAAAGGTCTCAAACGAAATTCGCTTGAGACCTTTTGCTAAATACAATCTGGTGAACCATCGGAGATTCGAACTCCGGACACCCTGATTAAAAGTCAGGTGCTCTGCCGACTGAGCTAATGGTTCAACTATTCTTTTTTACGTAATAAAAAGCGCTTGTAAAAAGGCGCTTGTTTATTATAGCAAGCCGCATTACGCTTGTCAAGGATGGATTACGAAAAACCGCACAATCCCGCGAGAGCCGCCATCTATTACTGTTTCACGCGCCGCGCAAATTATGAGCGGGCTTAAAAAAATCGGCGTCCGGGGCAAACCCGGACGCCGATGTGTCAGTGGGAGTTAATCGTGGGTTCTGGCGCTAATCTCCGCCATCAGCTGCGCAAGGAAATCATTAACCGAGACCGCGCCCTGGTCGCCGTCCTTGCGGGAGCGCACCGCCACGGTGCCGTCGGTCTGCTCCTTTTCGCCCACAACCAGCATATAGGGCACCTTGGCAAGCTGTGCCTCGCGAATCTTGTAGCCTATCTTCTCGGGGCGCAGGTCAAGCTCCACGCGCACGCCCTCGGCGTTTAAGCGGTCAGACACCTGCTGCGCGTACTCGGTAAACCGCTCCGAAACGGGGATAATCTTTGCCTGCACAGGCGCAAGCCAGGTAGGGAACGCGCCCGCAAAATGCTCGATTAAGATGCCGATAAACCGCTCGATGCTGCCAAACGCCACGCGGTGAATCATAACAGGGCGGTGCTTTTCGCCGTCCGCGCCCGTGTATTCCAGCTCAAACCGCTCGGGCATCTGGAAGTCGAGCTGAATGGTTCCGCACTGCCAGGTGCGCCCGATGCTATCCTCGAGGTGGAAGTCAATCTTCGGTCCGTAGAACGCACCGTCGCCCTCGTTTACCACAAAGTCGCGCCCAAGCTCGGTAAGCGCCTCGCGCAGGGAGTCGGTGGCGTAGTTCCAGTCCTCCTCGCTGCCCATGCTGTCCTCGGGGCGGGTGGAAAGCTCGATGTGGTACTTAAAGCCGAACAGGCTGTATACCTCGTCAATCAGCGCGACAACGCCCTTGATTTCGTCCTTAATCTGCTCGCGGGTCATAAAGATGTGCGCGTCGTCCTGGGTGAAGCAGCGCACACGCATCAGCCCGTGCAAAGCGCCCGAAAGCTCGTGGCGGTGCACCAAGCCCAACTCGCCCATGCGCAGCGGCAGGTCGCGGTAGGAGTGTGGCTCCAGCTTGTAGGTGAGCATGCCGCCGGGGCAGTTCATCGGCTTTACCGCAAAATCCGATTCATCGATAACGGTGGTGTACATGTTGTCTTTATAGTGATCCCAGTGCCCCGAACGCTCCCACAAGGCGCGGTTTAGGATGATGGGGGTGGATATTTCGTGGTAGCCCGCCTTCTTGTGCACCTCACGCCAGTATTCAATCAGCTGGTTCTTTACAATCATGCCCTTGGGCAGAAAGAACGGAAAGCCCGGTCCCTCCTCCAGCAGCGCAAACAGCGAAAGCTCCTTGCCCAGCTTGCGGTGGTCGCGCTTCTTCGCCTCCTCGACGCGCTCGAGGTATTCGTCCAGCTGGCTCTTTTTCGGGTACGCCGTGCCGTAGATGCGGCACAGCATCTTGTTCTTTTCGCTGCCGCGCCAGTACGCGCCGGTCGCCGAGGTCAGCTTAACCGCCTTGACGGCGCCCGTGCTCATCAGGTGGGGTCCCGCACACAGGTCGGTAAAGTCCGCCTGACGGTACAGGCTGATGTTCTCGCCCTTGCCCGCGTGTTCGGCAATCAGCTCCACCTTGTAGCTTTCGTTCTTTTCGCTCATCAGCGCGGTCGCATCGTCGGGGGAGAGCTCGTACCGCTCCAGCGGCAGATCTTCCTTCGCGATTTTTGCCATCTCCGCCTCAAGCTTTGCAAGGTCTTCGGGGGTAAACGGGGTCTCAACGTCAAAGTCGTAGTAAAAGCCGTTGTCGATGGCGGGACCAATCGCGAACTTTGCGTCGGGGTACAGACGCTTTACCGCCTGCGCCAGCATATGGGATGCGGTGTGCCAAAACGCACGCCTGCCGTCGGGGTCTTCAAAGGTGAGCAGGGTAAGCGCGCAGTCCTCGGTCAGGGGGGTGCGCAGGTCGCAGTTCTTGCCGTTTACCTTAGCAAGGCAAACCGCCTTATACAGCCCCGCGCCCAATTCCTTTGCAATCTCCGCGGGGGTAATGCCCTCGTTATACTGCTTTACTACGCCGCCCTTTAGTTCTACGTTAATCATCGTTGTTCGCTCCTTCTTCATCCGGTTTGGGTTGATGTATATCAGGGAAAAAAACAAAAAAACCCCACCCCATCAGTCGGGGTGAGGCAGTACATGCTCCACGGTTCCACCCGAATTGCAGTCGAAAAAGACCGCCGCTCGAACCGGCACCGTAACGTGTGCCAAACGCCGCTTTTTTGCAGCCTGCGCGGGGTGAACCGCGGCGACCTTGTATAGCGGGCTCAGGGGTGGTTTTCTCGCTGTGAAGATCCTTATGACCCGCGCTTTCAGCCAGCGGCGCGTGCTCTCTTTGCAAAGGCTTCTTCCGATACTGTCCCCGTCAATGCTTTTGTTGTTTTTTTCATAGTAGCACCAGCGGTCGGCTTTGTCAATACTGCGCCGAATCATCAGATAATTGGCGTGCATGGGCGAATACGCGGCGCCAAAAACAGCGCAGACGCCGCAATCTCCTCTTATTTGACACAAAAAGCCAAATATGCAACAAAAACGCGCGTTAAAACAGCCCTTGACAGACAACGAAGCAACATATAAAATAGAAGTTGGTGCAGTAGCACTTATATTATTATTTTTATAATATTAAATTTTGGAGAAACTAAGCAAAGGAGGTTTTTGATTAAGTGAATTCACAGACGATTTTATACTGCGTCATTTCAGTAATCGTCGGAGCTATTGTGATTGGTGTCCCTCTGTTTTTTCTGGGCATTTCATATAGAAAAAGAGTAGCTGAGGCTGAGTTTGGTTCTGCTGAGCAGGAGGCCAAACGCATTGTAAGCGATGCTCTAAAAACTGCAGAAAGCAAGAAAAAAGAAGCACTTGTCGAGGCCAAAGACGAAATTTACAGAATGCGTTCGGATGCAGACAAAGAAATTAAAGAACGCAGAAGTGAACTACAGCGCCAGGAACGGCGCATCATGCAAAAAGAAGAGAACCTAGACCACAAGATGGAGACCCTTGAGCGCAAGGACGATACCCTGCAAAAGAAGCTCGCAGAGGCGGATGCAAAGCTTGCCGATGCCGAGCAGATTAAAAAGCATCAGTTTGAGATGCTTGAAAAGATTTCGCTGTTTACCATCGACCAGGCAAAGGAGTACCTGCTTAAAAACCTGGAGGATGAGCTTGTTCACGAAAAGGCACTTAAGATTAACCAGTACGAGCAGATGCTGCGCGACGAGGCGGACCAAAAGGCGCGCGATATCATTTCTATGGCCATTCAGCGTTGTGCCGCCGAGCATGTGGCGGAGGCTACCGTTTCGGTGGTTGCGCTGCCCAGTGACGAGATGAAGGGTCGCATTATCGGACGTGAGGGACGCAACATCCGTGCCCTTGAAACGATGACTGGCGTTGACCTGATTATTGACGATACCCCCGAGGCGATTACGCTTTCCTGCTTTGACCCCGTTCGACGCGAGATTGCGCGCATCTCCCTCGAGAAGCTGATCTCCGACGGCCGCATCCATCCCGCCCGTATTGAGGAGATGGTGGATAAGGCAAAACACGAGGTGGAACTGAAGATTCGCCAAGACGGCGAACGCGCGGTGATGGAAACCGGCGTACACGGCATGAACCCGGAGCTGATAAAGCTGATTGGACGTCTGCGCTACCGTACAAGCTACGGGCAGAACGTGCTCGACCATTCGCTCGAGGTTGCTTACCTTGCGGGCGTTATGGCAAGCGAGCTTGGTGTTGAGGTTAACTTTGCAAAACGTGCGGGTCTTTTGCACGATATCGGCAAGGCGCTTGATCATGAGATTGAGGGCACCCATGTTGAGATCGGCGTAGACATCGCAAAGAAATACAAGGAAAACCCCGAGATTATCCACGCCATTCAGGCACACCACGGCGACGTGGAGCCCAAAACAATCGTTGCCTGCCTTGTTCAGGCGGCGGACGCCATCTCGGCGGCACGCCCCGGCGCAAGACGCGAGAACCTCGAAAACTACATCAAGCGGCTTGAAAAGCTCGAGGAGATTGCAAGCTCGTTTAACGGCGTAGAGAAGACCTTCGCCATTCAGGCAGGCCGTGAGGTTCGCATTATGGTGAAGCCCGAGATTATTAACGACGACCAGATGACGTTGCTTGCGCGCGACATCGTGAGCAAGATCGAGGCGGAGCTTGACTACCCCGGACAGATTAAGGTTCACATTGTGCGCGAAAACCGCGCGATTGAATACGCGAAATAACCCCCCAAACGATGTACCGACCGGCAGGGCAGGAGGAACTCCGCCCTGCCGGTTTTTTACACCTTAGCATCGGTACTTGCACAATAAATGGAACTCGAAACTGCTTATTTTATTCAATATGCAAATATTTTACTGTAAAATCAAGGCTTTTTTTGCCTTTTGTATATTGTTATTTACTACACAACTGCGCTATAATGGTAATGTGCTGTTTACAGAGCCTGCATGGCAATATGAGGAGGATTATCCAATTGAGGGTACTTTGCGTCGG
>JAEZQD010000142.1 GCA_023413185.1 Bacillota bacterium | reverse complement strand
GCGTTGCACGCCCCTGCCGAGGTTCCTACAATAAACCGAAAAAACAGACCCTTCTCATCAAAATAGTCGAGCACCCCCGCCGTATACACGCCGCGCATGCCGCCGCCCTCCAAAACAAGACCGGCCTTTGCCATCAAATCATCCTCCATGCTTACCTTTAAATCGTTTTACTAGCGTTTTAATCCGCAGCGGTATTATCGGTCACAGACACCGCCTCGGGCAGAAACTCGCCGCACATCTTTTCGGTAACCGCCTTGTTGCGTATGACCGCGGTATAGAATCGCCCGCTCTGGCGGATGGTGCGCTTTTGCGTATCATAATCCACCTGTACAAGACCAAACCGCGCGCTTAGTCCCTCTACCCATTCAAAGTTATCCATGAGTGTCCAGTGATAATACCGTTCTACCGGCGCATCGGTCTCGCTGAGCACCTTTAGATGGTCGTAGATATAGCGGGTGCGAAAGCGGTCCTTGCCGTCGCAGGTGCCGTTTTCGGTCACCCAAACAGGCAGCCCGTAACGCGCATAAAAGCGGCTGCACAGAATACCCAGCCCCTCGGGGTACAGCTCCCACCCAAGGTCGTTGACCGGAGCATCGGCAAGGGTGGTGTCACGAAAGCCCTGCGTCGCGCTACGGGTATAGTAGTTGATGCCGAAATAGTCGCAGTACATACCCTTTTTACGCCCAAACAGCCCGAGCGGGAACGAGAACTTTCCCCACACCATTGCGTCGGTATTAGCCGCCTGATACGCGCGGTCAAACAGCTTTGCAGCAAACCGGTCTAGAGGGCTTGCGCTTCGTTTTGGCACAAATACGCGCAGATTATTCGCAAACCCAACCTTTGTATCACCCGCAAACCCGCATGCCGTTCGCACCTCGTGGATTGCTTTGTATGCGGCGATGTGCGCGCGCGCCATGTTCTTCATAATCTTGAGCGTCTTGGTCAGGCTCTTTTCGCCCGGAGGCCACTCGCCAAACAGATACCCGTTTACCGCATATACATTCGGCTCGTTGATGGTGACATACTCGCAGCACAGGTCGCCGAGCTGCTCCACAACATACCGCACATACCGCACAAAGATGTCGACACAGTCCGGGTGGGCAAACGCGCCCATCTTCTCAAGCCACATGGGGTTAGAAAAATGGTGCAGCGTCACCAATACGCGGATGCCGTTCTCGCGCAGCAGCTGCAGCTCGTCCTTGTAGTGCGCTATCGCATCCTGATCAAACCGGTTAGGCTCGGGCATAATGCGCGAGAATTCAACCCCCATCCGGTAGATCTCAAGCCCCATCTCCTTCATCAAGGCGATGTCCTCTTTGTAAAGGCGGTAATGGTCGTCTGCATGCAGGCAGCTGGTACCGTCCTTGATGTGACCCCTTTCACACCAGTCATACCAGTTGTGGCTCGTGTCTCCGCCCTCAATCTGAGTAGCGGCGGTGGCACAGCCAAGCAGAAGGTCGTTCGGAAGTGTAAACGGCTTAGGCATCCTATTTTCTCCTTCCTTTTTACAAAACGGCTATTACGGATTACTTCGGCTTAAGCGGCAAACGATTCTAGTGCTGCTGCTTAAAGGATACACCCTCCATGAAAAAGGCATTCAAATACAACTACATCATCCTTAGCAATGCTCTCCCGACCAACAAACCAGTCGGTATCGCCCTCTACCTCGCAGCGGTACTCGTAAGCGGCGCTGCGGTGAACGGCCGGTCCGCGAAACGGCATATCCGGCGGCACAAGAAGCAGACACTCCTTTAAAAAATCCCCCGAAAAGCCGTCCCCTATCACCCTGCCCGAATAGTTCATCGCCCAGATTGGAACACCGTCCCGCCACAAGGCCTCCTGCCCCGCAAATCGATGGTCGCCAAGGTACGTGTCTATGTAGCACAGATTCCCTTCGCAATACGTTAGGTCGTGAGAGGCGGGACGCGACGATGCGGATTTCGCCCCGCTACCCGCATAGGTAACGCGTTTGGCGCGCATTAAAAAATCAATCAGCTCCTGTTTCATATCTGTTCTCTTTCCTTATTAAGGTACGTTGTGTTGTCTCCCAACGCTTTTATTGATGCGGTTTTACATGCCGATATGATTGTTACCGACTGGGCACCACGCAGTTTTTTCCGCGGCGCTTACCGGCATACATCAGCATGTCCGCCTGTTCTACAATCTCCGTTACCGTGGCACCCTCCCAGCTCTGGGTAATCCCCATCGTCATGGTGATGGCAAGGATGCGTCCGCAGTACACAAACGGCGTGGTTTCTACGGCGCGGCGCAGACCGTTTACAATATCCTTTGCCTGTGCAAGGCTTGTGTTTTCAAGCAGCACTAAAAACTCTTCTCCGCCCCAGCGGCACACGATATCGTCATCACCGAGGTATTCGGTAATGGTCTCGGCAATCATTTTCAGCGCAAAATCGCCGCTTGCGTGACCGTAGGTGTCGTTGATGTACTTAAAATCGTCGATGTCACACATAACCACGCACATCGGCTCGCCCGTCTGCTGGCTTTGCCATAGAGCTGTTTCAAGCAGCTGCAGCATACTGCGGCGATTGGGCAGATTGGTAAGTGCGTCGGTATCGGCCAGGTGCTGAAGGTAGCTTGCTTTTTCCTGCAAAACCATAACCGCAACGCCGCCGTTTTCCTCGCCAACCACCGCGTTAGCCCCAACGCCCACAACAAGCACGGAAAAGTTGGTGACAAACAGCAGGTTTCGCACCCACGGCTCCAAGCTGTCCGCAAACGGTGCGCGGTAGTCTAAGGTAAGCAGACCGGCAACGAGAAGCAGCATAACCTCAGCCGCACGCACCACATTGGGGGTAGCCTTGCTTCGATATATAAAGTGCCGTTCTAAAAGCAGCATACAAATCAACCCGAACTCAAAACCAACCATCCACCCAAAGGAAAGTGTCCCGACAGCAAACGTTAAAAAAGCCACAAGGTGCAGCACAAAAATCAGCACAGCAAACACCCTTTGCCGCACCGCAAACAAGAGCAACAGTAAAGCAGCAATACATACGCATTCAAAAAAGCAAAGGGCAGTTAAGCGCGAATGCATAAAAGCAACCAGATATATGCCGTGAACCACAGCGCTCAGCAATATAATCCGTCCATACAGCCCTTCGATGGACAGCTTGCAGGAAGACACTCCTTTTATTTTTTTAACCTCTCGCCCGTCCAAACAGCCCACCGCACTTTCCATCCGTTTAATACAAAACCGAAGGTTTAAGCATCATCTGAAACAATATTTTAATCGTAGCATTATTTGGATTTATTTTCAAGTATTTGCGCGTAATACCTGCAACATATTACTTGCTAATCTTGAATGAACCACTATTAATCGACTATTAATCGACTTATTGCTCTGCCTATTAAAAGTTACAAAACATTAAAATGTCATTTACAATTAACCGCATTATTCGTTTGACAAAGGTTAGGGGGGATAGTACAATTAACGTTGGTTGACATGTTTTGTATTTCAAAAGGCAATGATTCCAAAGTGGCACTTCCCCTTTACCTTGGGGAATGCCCCTTATTTCATAAACGCCACTTTTTATTGTCTTGTTGTGTTGCGTACAATTGCCGCATGCAGCGGCGGAACGGAGCTTATCGATATGGGTTTACTTTCTAAGATTTTCGGCAGCTACAGTGCACGAGAGATTAAGCGTGTGGAGCACCAAAAAGAGGCGGTTCTCGCCCTTGAGGAGCACTACCGCGCGATGTCCGATTCCGAGCTGAAGGCGCAGACCGCGTTGTTGCGCGAGCGTCTTGCACACGGCGAGTCGCTCGACGACCTGCTGCCGGATGCGTTTGCCGTCTGCCGCGAGGCGGACGACCGGGTGCTTGGACTTCGCGCCTTCCCCGTGCAGATACTCGGCGGAATCATCCTGCATCAGGGACGCATTGCCGAGATGAAAACGGGTGAAGGCAAAACGCTTGTTGCCTCGCTGCCCGCTTATCTGAATGCGCTTGAGGGCAAGGGTGTTCACATCGTAACGGTAAACGATTACCTTGCGCGTTACGCCGCGGAGCTTATCGGCAAGGTGTACCATTTTCTAGGGCTTTCGGTGGGGCTTATCGTGCACGGATTGACCGAGGAGGAACGCCGCACCGCCTATGCTAGCGACATCACATACGGAACCAACAACGAGTTCGGCTTTGATTACCTGCGTGACAACATGGTGATATACAAGGAAAAGCGCGTACAGCGCAGTCACCATTACGCCATTGTGGATGAGGTGGACTCGATCTTAATCGACGAGGCGAGAACACCGCTTATCATCTCAGGTCCCGGCGATAAAAGCACCGACCTGTATGAGCGTGCCGACCGCTTTGTACGAACATTGCAGATGGTTAAGTTTGCAGAGCTCAACGACAAAGAGGACAACGACAGTCTGGGCGGCGACTACATCGTAGACGAAAAGGCGCGAACCGCCACCCTTACCCCTTCGGGTGTGGAGAAAGCGGAGCGTCACTTTAACGTGGAAAACCTGATGGACTCGGAAAACAGCACCCTGCTGCACCATTTGAATCAGGCGGTGCGCGCCCACGGCATTATGACGCGCGACATCGACTATGTGGTCAAGGACGGCGAGGTCATTATCGTAGACGAGTTCACCGGCCGTCTGATGCTCGGGCGGCGCTACAACGAGGGTCTGCACCAGGCGATAGAGGCAAAGGAGCACGTGGCGGTGGCGCGCGAGAGCAAGACCTATGCCACCATTACATTTCAAAACTACTTTAGACTATATAATAAGCTTTCTGGTATGACGGGTACGGCCCTGACCGAAGAGGCGGAGTTCCGCGAGATCTATAATCTCGATTCCATTGAGATGCCCACCAACCGCCCCATGATCCGCACCGACCACCCCGACGTCATCTACAAGACCGCCAACGCAAAGTTTGAGGCGATTATAGACAAGATTGCCGAGTGCAATAAAAAGGGGCAGCCCATCCTTGTGGGCACCATCTCGATTGAACGCTCCGAGCTGCTTAGTGCCATGCTCAAGCGGCGCGGCATCAAGCACGAGGTGCTTAACGCAAAGTACCATGACAAGGAAGCCGAGATTGTAGCGCAGGCGGGTAAGTTCGGTGCCGTCACCATCGCCACCAACATGGCGGGACGCGGAACCGACATCATGCTGGGCGGCAACCCCGAGTTTATGGCAAAGGCCGAGATGCGTAAGCAGGGCAGCGACGAGGACATGATTGCAAACGCCGTCAGTCAGTTTAGCACCGAGGACGAGCAGATTCTCTTAGCGCGTTCGACGTTTCGTGCCCTTACCGAGAAACATAAGCAGGAGACTAAAGGCGAGGCGGACCGGGTTCGCGAAGCCGGCGGTCTGTTTATACTGGGAACCGAACGCCATGAGTCCCGCCGCATCGACAACCAGCTGCGCGGTCGCGCCGGTCGTCAGGGCGACCCCGGCGAAAGCCAGTTCTTCATCTCGCTTGAGGACGACCTCATGCG
>JAEZQD010000135.1 GCA_023413185.1 Bacillota bacterium | reverse complement strand
CATCCTTTATTGCAGCAATGACGGGGCAATCTTCGAAATAATGAAAGGCTCCGTTTTTCATCTGTCATCCTCCGTTGGTAGCTTAAATCTATTATATATCAATTCCATTTTTAAAGATAGAATCCTTGCACGATTAACCTAAAGTCACGGCTGTGTTGTTGAATTATCGCCGCCGATATGGTATCGTGTAACCTAGATTTATTTCCCTTTCCGTCGCACCTTAGTTTTTAAGTCAATACATTCCCTTTGTTTGCAGAAAGGAACGGTAATAAAATGAAACCGGATAAGAAGAAACACAGGATTCGATACCTTGTTGTATATATTGTTACAGTTTTGCTGTCGCTCATTTTCTTGTTTTTGGGTAACCGCCTTACATCCAAGGACGCCGCAAGTGTTTTGTCGGGCACTACAAGCCTTGAGCCGGAACGCGCGACCGTTTCGATGGTCCTTGAGCGCAATGAGGAAGAATACGACCTGGGCGGCACCTTCATCACCAATGTTACGGTACGTTTTATTGCAAAGCTTGAAGGCGGAAACGAACCGGGCTCGGAGATTATTGCCGTACAGAGTATAGACGGATATCTGCCCTCCGGTCTTAAAGAGGTGGAGGTCGGCGACAAGGTGTTGATTTCGAAAGACCTTGACAACCCCGAAGCCTATGAGTGGATGTTTGTGGAGTATCGGCGCACCGACACACTGATTGTGATGGGCATTATCTTTGCGTTGCTGTTGCTGCTTTTTGGAGGCTTTAAGGGGTTTAACACCATGATATCACTGACATTTACCTGCTCTGCGGTATTCTTTGTGTTTATCCCCTCAATTCTGGCGGGGTATAACATCTATCTGTCCTCTATCATTATCTGCTTGTTTGTCATTGTAATGACCCTGCTGATTATAAATGGGCCCGACCTAAAGACGCTGACTTCTATCATCGGCTGCTTTGGCGGAGTGCTGATATCGGGTTTGATTACGGTAATCTCCGACATATTCTTAAAGCTAAGCGGATATACGGATGAGGACGCCACCTTTCTTGCGGTGCTAGAGACAACGCACCCCATTGACCTTAAGGCGATTATTTTCGGCGCGATTATCATCGGCGCGATGGGCGCCATCATGGACGTTGCGATGTCCATAGCGTCCGCCTTATACGAATTAAGCCAAGAGGGTAAAAACCCCACCTTTACCACCCTGCTGCGTAGTGGATTTACAATAGGCAGAGACATGATGGGCACGATGTCCAACACCCTGATTCTCGCTTATATCGGAAGCTCGCTTTCGGTTGTGTTACTGCTGATTGTATATTCGCCATCCGTTTTGCACCTGTTAAATCGCGAGATGATTGTAGTGGAGATTTTACAATCGCTTGTGGGTAGCCTTGGTATTCTGTTTACCATCCCATTTACCTCTTTGCTCTGTGCAGCCGCATACTCACGCAAAAAAAGACCGCAAGCGGATGTGCAGACCATATCCACCGATTGAGTTTAGTAAGAACGAGGAACCACCGTATGAATAGATTCGAGGCGCGCTCAAAGGCAAGCTACGACATAATGGCTGATGATTATGACAACACCCCTGAAGGAAGGTTCTGCCTCGCTTTCAAGCACAAGCTCCTTGCTTCACTTACCTCTTTTCGCGGTGGTAAGGTGCTGGATGTGGCGTGCGGAAACGGAACCTTACTTAAAATGCTCACCGATAAACATAACATAGACGGATACGGAACGGATCTTTCGGATAACATGATTGCAAATGCAAAACGCAATCATCCCGATATGACGTTTGCTGTCGCCCCTTGCGATAAACTTCCGTTTGGTGATGCGTATTTTGACCTTGTCACCGTTTGCTGCGCCTATCACCACTTTCCGAGCGTAAATGCATTTGCGCAGGAAGCATCGCGGGTAGTAAAGCGTGGCGCAACCCTGTATGTTGCCGAGATCTATTATCCTTTACTCGTCCAAATGTTACTTAATCCTTTTGTGCCGCTATCAAAGGCGGGTGACGTTAGGTTTTATTCCCCCGCACAGATAATCAAAACGTTTTCAAAACACGGATTCGTACATATTTATCTGCAAACAGATGGTCATCAGCAAATACTGGGGTTTCAGAAAGTATAATGGAAGCAGTATAGCGCAAAACCCTGCCAAGGTTTTTTGGCAGGGTTTTGTTATTTTAACTTTGCTTTTTTATCCTCGTCCGAATTGTCGTCCGCCGTATCAAGCATCTCTTTTTCGCGTTTTAAGCAGATGACCTTTTCGGCAAAAAACTTACTGGAGTTTGCGGTTGCAGCCATCTTTAGGGTAAGCTCGATAAGGGAGCCGCTGCGTTGGACATCTTGCGATACGGTTGAAAAATACTCCGCGCGAGCGGTCTGCACCGCCGCCTTTGTGGACTGCTCCTGAACCTCGCAAAAGCGGTCATAGATATCGGGTATCGCTTCTGATTCCAGTTGGTAAGAGATTAAATCGGTTATTGCCAAGATCGGCAACGTCTGCTTCAGCAGGCAGATCATCATCAGATACGCGATATGCGTGCGCGAATACTTCTTCTTAACCGGCTGAGGGATAATGCCGAGCTTAACATAGTTGTTGATGATAGAAGGGGTTATCAATCTTCCCGCATGGGTTCCCGGAAAACGGGAAAAGATGCGCTCTGACAAAACAACAACCTGATCCATATACAAATCAATCTCAGGCAGCTCCGACCACCGGGGCAGATGAAAGGATAAGATATCGTCCGACCAGTGCAAGAGTTCCTGTTCAAGCTTGTTTTCCACCCGATGGCACTCCTTTGTTTCACATTCGGCCTGTCAAATCCATCTTTGCAACGGCGTTGAAAGGCTATTGTGATAGTTTATCGCTTACTATTTTAACATATTTACAAAATAAGTTCAATATCTCAGCGTCTTACTTGACATAGTGTACCTTAAGTGTTATTCTGGTTATAATAACTAGATGTAATGCTGTGACAAAAAAATAAATCGGAGGTATCTCTAATGTCATTTCAAGTTGTAACCGATTCTTCCAGTAATCTGACCGACGAATTGATCGAGAAATATAAACTGCACATTCTCTCTTTAATGTTTCGTGTGAACGGCAAGGAGTATTACAGCTACGAAAAGGGCAAAAAAACCGAGCTGAAGCAATTCTATACCATGATGCGCAACAAAGAGGAGATTACCACAACATTGATTGATATCAATGTATGTACGCCCATCTTTGAGCAAATCCTAAAACAAGGTGACGATATTCTGTACATTGGCTTTTCTTCGGCACTCAGCGGCAGCTATCAGGCTGCATCGATGGTTTTAGAGGACTTAAAAAGTGTATACCCGGACCGAACACTGCTATCTGTGGATACCTTGGGCGCTTCGATGGGTGAAGGTCTTTTGGTTTACCATGCCGCAAAGCTGCGTGAAGAGGGCAAGGATATTAACGAGGTATACAACTGGGTTTTAGAAAATCGGCTGCATTTGTGCCACTGGTTTACAGTGGATGATCTGTTTTTTCTAAAACGCGGCGGGCGTGTATCGGGTACATCTGCTGTGCTGGGCACTATTCTGGGTGTAAAGCCGATTATGCACATGGATAACGAGGGCCGCCTGATTTTGGTTGAGAAGGCACGCGGACGCAAGCGTTCGCTTGACACACTGCTTGACCACATGCAAAAGACTGCCATCGAGCCTCAAAACCAGACCGTATTTATTTCACACGGTGACTGTATTGAAGACGCACAGTACGTTGCAGACCAAGTCAAACAGCGGTTTCATGTAAAAGATATATTGATAAACTATGTAGACCCTGTTATCGGCGCTCATTCCGGTCCCGGAACCATTGCACTGTTCTTTATTGGCACCGAGCGATAGGGGTTACCCTGTAAACTTATGAAGGAGGGGCGCGGATTGAACATCGCAAAGCAGATTCAGATCTACGGCGATTCCATTATGAAGGGCATCCTTCTTGATAAGGATACCAACCGATATTACCCCATGAAGCAGACCGACGAGCAACAGTTTTGCACAAATCTTGGGCTTGTTGTAAATAATCGTTCTAAGTTTGGGTGTACGATTGAAAAAGGGCAGCAGCTTTTGATGCGCTCTTTGGAAAAGGGTCTGGACTGCGATTTCGTGCTGCTGGAATACGGCGGAAACGACTGCGATTATGACTGGGAGCGCGTCGCGCAAGACCCCGATGCAACCCATGAACCGCATACCCCCTTTCAGCGGTACGTAGAAATATACCGCAGTATGCTTACTACCCTTAAACACAGCGGCATTACCCCTGTGGTGATGTCTTTGCCACCGATTGACGGAGAGCGATATTTTCGTTGGATAACGCGAAACGGGCTCAATGCACAGAACATCCTGCGCTTTTTGGGCGACGTGCAGATGATCTATCGATATCAAGAGATGTATTCTCTGGCTGCGACCAAGCTTGCATATGAGACTGGCTCGCTGTACGTGGATGTACGTTCGGCGTTTTTGGATAAGCGAAGCTACAAGAATACATTGATATGCGAAGACGGCATCCACCCCAACGAGAATGGACATCGTTTGATCGTAAATGAACTCACGAAATTTGCAGCCGAAAATCTCGATAAGTTTAGTAACTCCTGCGCATAGAAACCAACAAGTATAATTATTAAGGCGGCGTGCTTGATGAACTGCACCCCGCCTTTTTGTTGTGTACTAGCGATAGGGTTTTAGCTGCACTGTTAAAAGCATCTTCCCTCATGGTTAATCGGACATGTTGCGGCTTTATCGCATTGGTAGCAGATCTCATTCTTTAGCGGCTTATCTTCAAAATAATCCACCATGTTCTCAAGTGTGGTTTCCGCGATGTTCTTGAGTGCCTCCTGCGTCAAAAACGCCTGATGGGAGGTAACAATGACATTGGGCATGGAAACCAGCCTTGCAAGGGTGTCATCCTGCATCACCGTATTGGAGAAATCCTCAAAGAACAGATCGGATTCCTCCTCGTAAACATCCAACCCCGCGCCGCCAACCTTGCCGCTTTTGATGGCTTCAATCAGCGCTTCGCTGTCAACCAGTGCACCGCGTGAGGTATTGATGATATAAACGCCGTCACGCATGAGCGAAAAGGCCTGTTTGTTGATTACATGATGGGTCTCCTTGGTCAAGGGGCAGTGAAGCGAAATGATATCCGACTCGGCGAACAGTGTTTCGAGAGAAACATAGTCAATCCCTTTATCCTGCACGGGATAGGGGTCGTACGCAAGCACGCGCATTCCAAAGCCTTTGCAGATATCGATGAAAACCTGACCTATCTTACCCGTACCGATTACACCGACGGTTCTTCCATGCAGGTCAAAGCCTGTCAAACCGTTTAGGCTGAAGTTGTAGTCACGGGTGCGGTTGTAGGCACGGTGAGTATGCCGATTAAGGGTTAATAACAACGCCATAGCATGCTCCGCAACGGCGTAGGGCGAGTAGGCGGGCACACGCACCACATGCACCTTGCCAAACGCGGATTGAAAGTCTACATTGTTGTAGCCCGCACAGCGAAGCGCAATGATATGGATGCCCTGTTGGTTCAGAAAATCAAGCACCTGCGCATTGATGTCATCGTTGACAAACGCAACCACAGCGTCACTGCCTGCTGCCATTGTGACGGTGTCTTCATTGAGCTTGTTCTCATAGTACTTTATTTTAAAACCATGCTCGTCCTTTAACCGGTCAAACCAGATTTTGTCGTAGGGTTTTGCATCAAAAAATGCTATTTTTTTCATAGAAGTCCTTCCCTTTCTGCGTTGAAACATCTGTCCATACATCTTTATAAGATTATTTTATTATACAGTATTATATTATACCGAATCTGTAACAAAAACACATTACTTTTTTAAAGCCTATTGCTGCATCGCACTAGTCTATTTTATCCTAATCAGCTACACAAGCATCGTGCGCAAAACGGGCAACATGTTTTTTGTCGCCTCGTACCCTGCCTGCATACACCCCGTCATGTGCGAAAAATCAAGAAACTTCGCATTTTCGGGCAGCTTTGGCTTTAGCAGCACACGTTCACCTGTTAAGCTGCACTGTCGCAACCTGCGCCCCATAATGGACAGAGAATGGGAGGCAATTTCTATAATATTCTCATCCTCCGGCGGCTCATAGTCTTCCGAGATATCCACCGCAAGAATATTTGTCTCCCCCGCAGCGGCAAGCAGTGAGACGGGCAGGTTGTCGGTTAACCCGCCGTCAAGCAGCATGAGTTTACCTGATTTGCGCGGGCGAAATGCGATGGGTACCGCTGCAGAGGCACTGCATGCCTCAGCAAGGAGGACATCGTCACGCCATATTACATCGGCTATGGCCGGTTTGCCCGCTGCACGGTTGGTGTAAACCACTGTTCGACCGCTTACCATATCAACCGCAGGGATAACAATAGGCAGGCTCACATCACGTATTGTTTTGCCGCTTGTGTAGTGGGATATGAAATCGTTGAGCTTATCGCCCTTCATAAGCCCTGTCAAGGTCAGCTCACGTCTTGTTACGAGCTGGTACACCCCCCGCAGTATTCCTATGTAATCAACATCCATTAGTTGTTTTCCGTTTTGCACAAGATGGTACACCATCTGCTTTAGCATAAGCGGTTCAACCCCTGCAGCGTATAACCCCGCCACAATCGCGCCCGCACTTGTGCCCGCCACCGAGCGTGGCAAAAATGACGCTTCCTGCAGTGCAAGCAATACGCCAACATGGGCAGCACCCCTCGTTCCTCCACCCCCAAGCGCCAATCCAAACCCCATAAAAAAGTACCTCCCCGCATACCAATATCAGTACAAACGTAAACTCTGATACATTGTATGCCGGAAGGTACGGCAAGTTTATTGTAAAATATAATAGGTCAATATGTACTAACGCAGGTGAAAGCCCGAGATGATGCTGTGGAGCGAAGCGGCTTGGGCGGAAAGCTGCTCACTTGCAGCCGCACTCTCCTCTGCTGTTGCCGAGTTGTTCTGTACAACCGCTGAAACCTGTTCAATCCCTATGGAAATCTGCGTAATGGCTGTCGCCTGCGTGGAGGAAGACTGGTCAATCTCGAGCATTGCTTGTTGGACAAGTATGGTCTCCTCCTCTACCTGACCCAACTCACGCGCCGTATTGTTTACAATCTTGACACCATCCTTAACAGCATTGCCAGAGCGCTCTATCAACTCGGTGGTTTGTTTTACAGCATCCGCGGATTTTGAGGCAAGATTTCGCACCTCATCCGCCACAACCGCAAACCCCTTGCCCGCCACACCCGCCCTTGCCGCCTCTACCGCAGCGTTCAGGGCAAGTATATTGGTTTGGAACGCTATATCGTTTATTATCTTAATAATCTTGCTAATCTCGTTTGAGGACTGGGAGATATTGTCCATCGCCTCCTGCAGCCGCTGCATCTCTTCATTGCTTCTGCGAACTCCGTCGCCTGCCTTTTGCGCGTATTCAGCCGCATGACGAACATTTTGGGCGTTCTCCCGAATCTTCTCGGTTACTTCTGCAATCGATGCGCTTAATTCTTCAATCGCGCTTGCCTGCTCAGTAGCCCCCTGTGAGAGGCTTTGTGACGCGCTTGCAATATGATTGGAACCGGCATGGACCTCGCTGCCTGACATGCTGACGCGCTGCATGATATCATTGAGACCATCTAAGATGACTATCAGTGCTTCGCGAATCGGTCCAAAGTCGCCGACATATTCCTGTGTAATCTCGGATGAGATATCTGCCTGTGATATTTTAAGCAGATGATCTGAGATATCGCTGATATAAAGCTTTAACGTAACCCCAATCGAAGCCAGTGAGCGGGAAAGCTGCCCGATTTCATCCTGTTGTGGATAAGTGGTGTGCTCAACCGTAAGATTTCCAGCGGCAATCTCGTTAGCCGCCTCTGCCATTTCGCGAAGGGGATTGGAAATGACCTTCTTAACAAGGTTTAGAGACACAAACAGAAGAACCATCGTAATTACAGCAATAATCGATAATACTATTAGAAGAATCTGCCGTTCTCCTGCTCGAATCTCTGCCAAAGGCTTACCTGCGAACACAATACCAATTGCGTCACCATTTGGTCCTATGAGCGGCTCATAAATCGTATAATAGGGCTGTCCGAGTATTGCGGCTTCCCCGTGATAGGTTTCGTTACCCAGCACCACCTGAGCGATTTTCGCGTCAAGCTTTGTACCAACCTGTCTAACATTGTCTATAATCAAAGTTGTGTTGACCCGCTCATCTCCTAAAAAGATGGTGAAATCGCAGCCAGTCATTAACTTCAAGTTATCCACCAGTGTCTCGTTTGTCAGATTATAGCCGGTAGATACAATACCAATAACTTTGCCGGCGTTGTTTTTCACCGGAGCGGCGGAACGGATAGAGAGCTTGTTCTCGGTGCCCTCCTCGAGAAAGGTGGCTGATTGACCTGCCATCGCTGCTGAAATGTCGCTTTGGTACGCCATAGAATCCCCCGCCTTACCGCTGTGTCCGCGAACCAGAACAATCCCGTTTTCATCCAGAAGCGTTATAAAATCTACATCCCCTAAATTGTCTTGCTTTATCTCTTCAATACGTTTTTTAATACCGGTGGTATTGCGGGTCTCAACCACATTTTGTAACTGTTTATCCTCCGCGATTGCGGACGAAAGATCCGATGATTTGCTCTGTCTTACTTTTGATTCATACTCAAACGCATCCATGGCCATATCTGTCTGTTTTTGAAATAAGGAGTTAACGATAATCATGTTTCCGATAAACAAAAGGGATACTGTGACAAGCGCAGTAACTGCAATACTTACAAAAACCATTGCTGCCAATTTGGATCCAACTGTCTTCACTTGAAACTCTCCTCGTTGCTGTATTGTTTATTCCAATACATACAATACATTAATTATTGTTCGTAAAAAACAGCAATGCTACATTACAAACATTATAGTTTAAATACAGCATTGCTACTATGTTTTATGTTCGGTTTGTTGTGTCATAATTTACACATTCTTAGCGAAATTCTTAAGCTTTATTTACCTGACCTGGGGTTGTTCCCCAATACTTTTTATAGATTTTTGAAAAATACACAAAGTCTTTATACCCAAGCATCGAAGCAACCTCTTTTGTTTTAAGGTGCTTTTCCATAATAATATTACGCGCCTTTTCCATCTTAACTCTGGTGAGGTACTCGGTTATGGCGCACCCTGTTTTGGATTTAAACAGTTCGCTTAGGTAGGTTTTGCTGATATAAAGCTTTTCTGAAAGACTCTCAAGCGACAGCTCCTTATCAAGGTTTACGGTAACGTAATCGGCTAGTCGGCGGATGGTGGGGTTTTCAATGTGCTTAAGAGCAAGATTGCGCATACTTGAGCACAAGGTTTCGGTAATCTGTACCGCCATTGCGGTCAGTTCGTCAATATCCGCGTATTCGCCTGCGCTCAATTCAAGCAGTTCCTGCTGTGACAAAAACTGATGCAGCCAATTATTTCGGTAAAACACCTTAGTTATAATCTCGTGCATACTGCGGCAGATAATAAAGGATACCTTGTAAAAATCGTCATCCAACGCGCGGCGCGTCTGGTTAATCATGAGTACGGTTTCGACGCTTGCCTCTTCAAAACCGATTCCGATATGGGTCACGAGCTGCGAGATCTGTGCCTTAGGGTAATAGTGACCCACCTTGTCAAGCACAATACGCACAAGATTATCCATATGCTCACGACTAAGCTTTCTTTCATCCAGATAGCTTTTTATTCTTTGCAATAAATCTTCAAACCGCTGATCCTCAACGGGTTTTACCAGATAATCAAACGCACCGAATGCCAAGCTTTGCCTTGCCATATGCACATCTGTGCGTGAACCAAACAATACAACCGCATCCGCCATGTTTTTTTTCTTTATATCTTTTAACAGCGTCATACCACCCATGTCAGAGATGCAAACATCGCACATAACAAGGTCTACAGGGTTGTGCATCAAATACTCTAAGGCGTCAGGAATCGATTTGGTGCGGCATGCAATGTTAAAACACCCCAATTTCTCCCACGCCTCCATTGCGCATATCGTTTCACTTTCCTTTTTGGTCTTAAAAACAAACAACACATTATACACTAATCCCTATATCTCCATTCCGCTTTTAGTCAACTTGCAAACCCGTTGACTAAAAGAAACTTGATCGCAACTATCGCGACTAATATGTCAATATTCATTGACATATCTATGCTCAGTTATCATATCTTTCATTATTTTCAGCTTGCAGCTAATGAAGCAAAACAACAATTAACAGTAAAAAATAATGCCTATTTTTATGTAGTATGCTATTCATAAACAAATATATATTAACAAAATAATGCCATCTACGCAATACTCCAAAAACAGACAAACATTAACTGGAACTATTTAATCGCAAATTATTCTTACTTTCATAAAACAAGGCTGTATGGTTTTGCCAAACAGCCTTGTATCGGTTTGTTGTATTGCGATAAATTTTATATACCCTTTGTGCTCTTAATGTACTCATCGATGGCGGTTGCGGCATTTTTGCCCGAACCCATTGCAAGAATAACGGTTGCGGCGCCGGTTACAGCATCTCCGCCTGCGTACACACCCTCGCGCGAGGTCAGACCGGAATCATCCTTTGTTATAATACAGCCGTAACGGTTGGTTTCAAGCCCTTGTGTGGTGTTGCGAATCAGTGGGTTGGGAGAGGTTCCGATCGACATGATGACGCTGTCGACTTCCAGTAAAAACTCAGAGCCCTCTTTCTCAACTGGGCTGCGTCTGCCCGAAGCATCCGGCTCTCCAAGCTCCATCTGTATGCAATTCATTGCGGTTACAAACCCATGCTCGTCACCCAGAATCTCCAGCGGATTAGTGAGCACATTAAAGATGATGCCCTCCTCCTTCGCGTGTTCAACCTCCTCGTGGCGTGCGGGCATCTCCGCTTCGGAACGGCGATAAACAATATACACCTTCTGCGCACCAAGGCGCTTAGCGCAGCGCGCGGCATCCATCGCAACATTGCCTCCGCCCACAACCGCTACGCTTTTTGCGCGCTGAATTGGGGTTTGGGTGTTGTCTTTGTATGCCTTCATCAGGTTCACGCGGGTCAAAAACTCGTTGGCAGAGTACACACCCTTTAGGTTTTCGCCCTTAATGCGCATAAATCGAGGAAGACCTGCACCCGAGCCGATGAACACGGCTTCGTAGCCCATGTCGAACAGCTCATCAATCGAAAGCACCTTACCGATAACCATGTTGGTACTGATGGTTACACCGATAGACTTTAGGTTATCAATCTCCTGCCCCACAATCTCTTTGGGAAGCCGAAACTGGGGAATGCCGTAAACCAATACGCCACCCGCCATATGCAAAGCCTCAAACACAGTGACCTCATAGCCCATTTTTGCCAGATCTCCCGCACAGGTAAGCCCTGCGGGACCCGCACCTACAACGGCAACCTTATGCCCGTTTTTCTCTGGAACCACCGGTTTTTCGGTGTTGGATTGCATATGGTAATCCGCCACAAAGCGTTCCAGTCTGCCAATGGCAACGGGCTCGCCCTTTATGCCGCGAACACACAGGGCCTCGCACTGGGTCTCTTGCGGGCATACACGACCGCACACCGCCGGCAATGAGGTGGAACGATTAAGCACCTCGTAGGCTCCTTCAAAGTCCCGATCCTTAACCTTCATGATAAAGCCCGGAATATCAATAGCAACCGGACAACCGCCTACACAGGGACGATGCTTACAGTTTAAGCACCGCTCCGCTTCGTTTACCGCCTGCTCCTCGGTGTAACCAAGCGCAACCTCATCAAAATTGCCGTTTCGCACCGCGGGGTCCTGCACCGGCATAGGGTTCTTATTGGGGGTCATATTCGGCATATTTCTTAGCTCCTTTATCCCTGTTTTACTATATATTGTCCCCTACTTGGAACAATCTGCAAGCCTCATCGCGGCTGTTTTCAAACGACTTGTACATCGTACTGCGCTGCATTGCTTCGTCAAAATCAACCAGGTGCCCATCAAAGTCCGGTCCGTCCACACAGGCAAATTTGGTCTCTCCGCCAACGGTAAGCCGGCATCCGCCGCACATACCGGTACCGTCAATCATAACCGGATTCATGCTGACCACCGTCTTAATGTCGTATTCCCTGGTAAGCTTTGCAACAAATTTCATCATTACAAGCGGACCGATGGCAATAACCTCATCGTACTGCTCGCCCGATTCAATTAGTTGCTTTAATGCGTCGGTAACAAGCCCCTTTGAGCCGTACGTTCCGTCATCCGTCTTAATAATCAGCTTATCGCTGACACGTGAAAACTCGTCTTCTAGGATAACCAGCTCCTTGGTCCGAAAGCCTGTGATGGCATGAACAACCGCCCCCATGTTATGCAGCTTTTTCGCGATGGGATACGCAATGGCAGAGCCGACGCCGCCGCCTACAACGGCAACCCTTTTAAGCCCTTCCACGTGAGAGGCAACGCCGAGCGGACCCACAAAATCGTTCAGGCAATCCCCCTGCTTGAGTGCGTCCAGAGAGCGGGTTGTAGCGCCCACAATCTGATAGATGATGGTGACAGTCCCATTCTCCCGATTAAAATCCGCAATCGTAAGGGGAATGCGCTCGCCCTCATCATCCACGCGAAGGATAATGAATTGACCCGGCTCCGCCTTTTTCGCAATAAGCGGTGCGCTGATTTCCATTAGGCTAACCGTTGGGTTCAGTGCCACTTTTTTTACAATCTCATACATAACCTGTTCTATCCCCTGTCTATCCAAAATACTAAAAGAGAAGCTGTGATGTAGCAGCTTCTCTAGCTTTTGCGCTTAGCCTTTATTATAATATAGTTTTCAATTCCTGTAAATGGCTCGTTCTAACAATTCAATGAACTAACACGCAAAAGTGTTGTGCGTTAGAATCCGAGAAACTTGTTGAGTACCCTTGGTGTACACCAGAAATGCAGTTACAGCTGTACTTGTTTGGTCGCCACATGCTCGCAAAAATGGCGGTCATGTTCTACAAACAGGATGGTTGGCTTATACTCGAGCAACAGCTGCTCGATCTGCATGCGGGAGAGGACATCGATGAAGTTGAGCGGTTCATCCCAGACATACAGATGCGCGCGTTCACATAGGCTTGCGGCAATAAGCACCTTTTTCTTCTGCCCTGCGCTGAAATCGGCAAGTTCCTTTTCGAATTGAATCCGTTTGAAATCGAGTTTTCTAAGAATCGCTTTATAAAGGCTTTCATCGAGTCCTCTTTCTTTTGCATAGTCAGACAGATTGCCCGTAAGATGGTCGGTAACCTGCGATACATAGGATACCCTTAACTGACTGCCCTTTATAAAGCTGCCCGAATAGGTGATATCCTCCCCGCAGATTAGCTTTATGATGCTTGATTTGCCTGAGCCGTTTTTGCCGCTCAGCGCGATGCGGTCACCCTGATTCACCGTAAAGCTCACCATGCCGCAGGCTTGCTTATCCCCATAAAAAACGGAGATGTCACGAAGCTGTAACAGTTGTGCGCTGTGATAAACGAGCGGTGACAGCTTCAGCTCCTCGGCAGATTCTATATTTTTAAGCAAGGTGGATTTTTCTATCAGCGCGCTCTCCTGCCTTGACTCCAGCGATTTCGCACGCTTCATCATCTTTGCGGATTTGTGACCGATGTAGCCTCTGTCGGGTCGTAATCCCGCATGTCGGGTTGCGTATTTCGTTTTTTCCAACTGCCCTGACCATTCGGAGGTGCGCTTTGCAGCTTCCTTTAATCGGCCGATATCCTTTTTCAGGCGCTCGTTCTCCGCCAGCTCAAACTGATCGCGCTGCCGCTTGTTTGCCCACCAGCTCGAAAAGTTCCCCTTTTGAACCTCAATCTCGGTTTTGTTGATGGACAGGATGTGATCCACGCAAGCGTCAAGAAACGCACGATCATGCGACACCAGAATAAAGCCTTGCTTTTTTGCGAGATAATCAGCCACCAGCTCGCGGGCTGTGCGGTCAAGATGGTTTGTCGGCTCGTCGATAAGCAGAAAACGATTCTCCTTTAAAAACAACGCCGCCAAAAGTACCTTTGTCTGTTCCCCCTTAGAAAGCGTTTCAAAGGGACGATACAAAACATCCTCGCTTACGTCAAGCAGCGTCAGCTCGCGCATCAGCTGCCAGTGCAGGTAGTCTGGATAGATTGCGGCGACGATATCGACGGTACTGCTTTTCGTATCCGTAACCGCAAACGGAAAGTACTCAAACTCAACACTTGCCGATATCACGCCGCTGTATTCATAGCGACCGCAGAGCAGGTTTAAAAATGTGGTTTTGCCCCTGCCGTTTCTTCCGGTAAAGCCCAGTTTCCACTGGGTATCAATCTGAAAGCTGGTGTTTTCAAATATCATATCGCTGCTGCCGTCATAACCAAACGAAAGGTTTGTAACGTTAATTAAAGACATAAAAAGCCCCCTGTATCAAAAAAAATAGCTGCAAGAAAGCACACTCTTGCAGCTCGCAGATACAGTAAGGCTATCCCCCAACAAAAGGCATAGCACAACTATAAAAAAGAGCCAAAAAGAATCCGTAACCTTCTTGCAAAAGCACAGCAAAACAAAGCGAAGTCGTTCGCTTATGTCTGTTTACTATGCCGTTTCTTAGTTGCAAGATTAGTTACGCACCTTTTTCGCTCCCATCACTCTTTTTTACAATAATACCACTTAGTATGTTGTAAATCAAGATTTATATGTTGCAGGCAGAACTTTGTATAATTTTGCACTTAACGGCTGCCGAAACATGTATGAAAATCGTATGATTCTTACAATAACTGTATCTTGTTTTGGGTATTTCCCTGCTGTTTTTCGGATGTGCTGGTCAATAGAAACAGTTGCGAAATATTGAAATACTGTTATAATAACAAGTATAGTTACTATAGTATATATTGGCGCGGCCACCATCATAAGGGTTAGATAAAACAGGGCTGGAGGATTCCATTTGAACATAGGGCTTGATATTGGTTCCACCACGATAAAGTGCGTGGTAACCGACCAAAATGGATTAGTTACATATCGTTCGTACGAGAGGCATTTTTCTCAGATTACGCAAAAAACCATCGAGTTGTTGCAAACGGTGCAACGTATTCTGCCACCTCACAGCGGTGCGAGGATTGCGATATCCGGCTCCGCCGGCATGGGGCTTGCGGAGAGCTGCTCCATACCATTTGTGCAGGAGGTCTACGCTACCCGTATCGCCGCGAACCGGCTCACCCCGGGCACAGATGTCGTAATCGAGCTTGGCGGAGAGGACGCAAAGATCCTGTTCCTTTCGGGCGGCATGGAGGTGCGTATGAACGGCTCCTGCGCCGGAGGCACCGGAGCGTTTATCGACCAGATGGCGACACTGCTGAATGTGCCCCTTGAGCAAATGGATGACCTTGCGGCGCAACACGAAAAGATATATACCATTGCGTCACGTTGCGGCGTATTTGCAAAAAGCGACATTCAGCCGTTGCTGAACCAGGGTGCAAAAAAGAGCGACATCTCGGCGAGTATCTTCCACGCCGTGGTTAATCAGACCATTGCCGGTCTTGCACAGGGGCGCCCGATAACAGGCAACATTCTTTATCTGGGCGGTCCCCTTACCTTTTTGCCCCAGCTTCGCAAGAGCTTTGACGAAACGCTAAAAACCACGGGTGTATGCCCTGAGGATTCTCTATATTATGTTGCGCTTGGTGCCGCATTCTCTGCCGACCAAGAGGTGGATTTGGCGAAGGCCATCGATCTTTTGTCTCACTATGAAGCGGCGCAGCAGTACGCAACCATGACGCCGTTGTTTCTGTCTGCCGAAGAATATCAGCGCTTTTCTTCGCGTCATATGCGGCACACCGTTGAGGCGCTTGAACCCGCCGATTACAGCGGCAGCGCTTACCTGGGTATCGACGCGGGCTCTACCACCGTGAAAACCGTTGTGATTGCCGAGGACGGCAGGCTGTTACTGAGCAGCTACCGCCCCAACAGCGGTAACCCCGTTCCGCTCATCCGCGACTTTCTGCAGGAGCTGTATGAGCGTTATCCGAGCATCACGATTGCGGGTTCTACCGTTACCGGCTATGGCGAGGAGATTATAAAAAACGCGTTTTGCATCGACTTTGGTGTCGTTGAGACGGTTGCGCATTTTACCGCCGCCAAGAACTTTTTGCCCGAGGTGGAGTTCATCATAGACATCGGCGGGCAGGATATCAAGTGCTTTAAGATTAAAAACGGCACCATTGACAACATCTTTTTGAATGAAGCGTGCTCGTCCGGCTGCGGCTCGTTCTTACAGACGTTTGCCAACGCGCTTGGCTATTCGATTGAAGAGTTTGCTCGCCTTGGGTTGTTTGCCGACCGACCGGTTGACCTGGGTTCCCGCTGTACCGTCTTTATGAATTCCTCGGTAAAGCAGGCGCAGAAGGACGGCGCGTCGATAGAGAACATCTCTGCCGGTCTTTCCATCAGTGTGGTTAAGAATGCGCTGTATAAGGTCATTCGCGCCGCAAGTGCCGCCGAGCTTGGTCGGCATATTGTGGTGCAGGGCGGCACCTTCTTAAACGACGCTGTACTGCGTGCATTTGAGCAGGAGCTTGGCGTTGATGTGGTGCGCCCGACGATTGCGGGGCTGATGGGTGCTTACGGCGCAGCCCTTTATGCGAAAAACCATAAGGCAGCCGACCAAAAGAGCACCATTCTTTCGCTTGATGCGCTCAAAAGCTTTACACACGAGGTGCGCTCGGTACATTGCGGACTGTGCGAAAACAACTGTCAGCTGACCGTCAACACCTTTGACGCAGGGCGGCGGTTTATTAGCGGAAACCGTTGCGAGCGTCCCATTACCAAAAAGACCGCTGATAACAGCCTGAACATCTACGACTATAAGCTGAGACTGATTCAGGAGTACAAGCCCGTTCCGGGCACACGCGGTAGAATAGGCATTCCGCTCGGGCTTAATATGTTTGAGCTTCTCCCCTTTTGGCATGCCTTCTTTACCCAACTCGGGTTTGAGGTTGTATCGTCACCGTTTTCTGACCGGGAGCTGTATCTGCTTGGGCAAAGCACCATTCCTTCGGACACGGTGTGCTTCCCCGCAAAGCTCCTGCACGGTCATGTGCAAAGGCTGATTGACGATGGGATCCAAACAATATTCTACCCCTGTTTAACCTATAACGTAGACGAGGGCCTCGGGGACAACCATTACAACTGTCCGGTGGTTGCGTATTACCCCGAGGTGATTACCGCAAACATGCCCGATTGTGCAAAGATAACCTTCATAAAGGATTATGTGGGGATTCACCGCAGGCGCGATTTCCCCAAAAAGATGCATGCTGTTTTAAGTAAGTATTTCGACGGCATTACACCAAAAGAGGTGTCGAGCGCCACAAAGGCTGCTTATCAAGAATACACGTCTTTCTTTGAGCGGGTGCGCAATCAGGGCGCGCAGATTGTGGCGCAGGCGCGCAAAGAAGGCCGCCCGATCATCGTCCTTGCAGGTAGACCCTATCACATCGACCCTGAGATAAACCACGGCATTGACCGTTTAATAGCGGGATTTCACGTCGCCATCATCTCGGAGGATTGTGTGAGCTGTGATGTGAAGCGATTTAAGACGACCGTGCTAAACCAGTGGACCTATCACTCCCGCCTGTATGCGGCGGCAAAATACATAGCGACACAACCGGATATGGAGCTGGTGCAGCTTGTCTCCTTCGGCTGCGGCGTGGATGCCATTACCACCGACGAGGTGCGCGATATATTAGAAAAAGAAGGGCGCATCTACACACAGATTAAGATTGATGAGATAACAAACCTGGGCGCGGTAAAGATACGTCTGCGCAGTCTGTTTGCCGCCACACAGGAGCGGTAACGTGCGCACCAATACTACAAAGCCTTAAAACCGCAGGGCGAAAGGATGGCCATGCCTATGGCACAACTTAAGTACGATAAAACGGGGCGGCTTCTGTTTACCAAAGAGATGCGCCGCGAATATACTATTCTAATACCAATGATGGCTCCGATTCATTTCGAGCTGATTAAGAACGTTTTTGCAAACAGCGGCTACAAGGTGGAGCTGCTTGAGAATACGGGACCGGAGGTTGTGCTTCAGGGGCTCAAGTACGTTCACAACGATACGTGCTACCCTGCCCTGCTTGTTATTGGGCAGATGATAGACGCGCTTTCAAGCGGCAGATACGATTTAGACCACACCGCGCTGATTATAACGCAGACAGGCGGCGGGTGCCGTGCTTCGAACTACATCCATCTCTTGCGCAAGGCGCTTGTCAAGGCAGGATACGAAAAGGTGCCGGTGGTATCGCTTAACCTTTCGGGTCTTGAGAAGAACAGCGGCTTTAAGCTTTCGCTCACGATGCTGCGCAAGATGATTGTTTCGCTCGTATACGGCGACGCATTGATGCTTCTGAGCAATCAGGTTCGCCCATACGAGTTGCAAAACGGTGAGAGCGACGCGCTTGTTTCGCGCTGGATCGAAACCCTGTCCGATCTGTATAACCGCGGCAAGGCGCTTAGCGTGCGAGAGATGAAAATAAACCTTAACCGTATTACAGCGGACTTTGCCGCAATCTCTATCCAAAAACGAGAGATTGTAAAGGTAGGGGTGGTAGGCGAAATCTACGTAAAATACTCAGGTTTAGGCAACAATAACCTGGAGGCGTTCTTAGCCCAGCAAAACTGCGAGGTTATGGTGCCCGGCATCATGGGCTTTATGCTCTTTAAAACCGATAACCGCTTAGAGGACATCAAGCTTTACGGCGGTAACGCAATAAAATACGCTGTGATAAAGGCGTTTATGGATTATCTGCTTCGCATGGAACACGCCCTGATTGATGCGGTTAAAAAATACCCGCAGTTTTTACCTCCCTCCTCTTATCTGCACACCAAGTCGCTGGTGGACGGAGTGATAGGCTACGGCAGCAAGATGGGCGAAGGCTGGCTGTTGACCGCCGAGATGCTGGAGCTGGTGGAGCTTGGATACGAAAACATTGTGTGCACGCAGCCGTTTGGGTGCCTGCCCAACCACATCTGCGGCAAGGGTATGATTCGCAGCATCCGTGCAATCGACGAGCGTGCCAACATTGTACCCATCGACTACGACCCGAGCGCAACACGTGTGAATCAGGAAAACCGCATTAAGCTGATGCTTTCGGTCGCCCGAGAGCAGCTGGCGGGCAAGGACCGTGCTGTGCAGCAAGACGAAAAGACGTTTGCTACCATCAGCTAACCCACATATCTAACCTACCACGGTATGCCGGACGATATTTGACAAACAATATGACGGTGGTATACTTAATGTTAGTTTATTGACAAAAAGGAGAGTTCCTATGAGTGAGAATTGTTCTAACGATTGTTCCAGCTGCGGTGAGGATTGCGCGTCGCGCCGAATGGACCCGAAGGATCTGCTCGAGCCCGGGCACACTATGAGTAACGTCAAGCACGTGATTGGTGTGGTAAGCGGTAAAGGTGGCGTAGGCAAGTCGCTCGTTACCTCGCTGCTTGCCGTGCTGTTTAACCGAAGCGGTTACCGCACCGCCATTCTGGATGCAGACGTAACAGGACCTTCTATCCCCAAAATATTCGGGCTGAAGACCGGTATAGAGACCAATGAGTGGGGTATGCTCCCTGCTAAAACCAAGACCGGCATTGAGATTATGTCTGTGAACCTGCTGCTTGAAAACGAGAACCTTCCCGTCGTGTGGCGCGGACCCGTTATTTCTGGCGCTGTAAAGCAGTTTTGGTCGGATGTAATTTGGTCGGACGTTGATTATATGTTTGTAGATATGCCTCCGGGAACGGGCGATGTTCCGCTGACGGTATTCCAGGCTCTTCCGCTCAGCGGCATTGTCATCGTAACCTCGCCGCAGGAGCTTGTCTCAATGATTGTAACAAAAGCCGTTAACATGGCGAAGATGATGAATATTCCGATTCTGGGCATTGTGGAAAACATGAGCTACTTTGAATGCCCCGACTGCAAAAAACGCACCAGCGTGTTCGGCGAAAGCCACATACAAGATGTAGCCAAAGAAAACGGCACCGTTGTGCTGGGTCAGCTGCCCATCAACCCAGATCTTGCGCGCCAATGTGACCAGGGGCTGCTGGAACTGTTTGTGGGCGATTGGCTTGATAAGGCGGTTGTGGATATTGAATCTGCTGTTGCTGCGGGTGATAACAAGCATTAGCACGCACAATATATAACGGAGTAAGAGCAGTTTCCCCTCTTGTTATTGAGCGGAAATTGCTCTTGCTTTTCGCTTCGCTTAAGAAGCATTTAAACAATCGAGCAAGTACTTTGGTCTATATGGTTTTGGGTAGATTTCTTAACTGCGCTGCAATCGACGATTGGTGTTTCTACTTTTATGCTACAAGCCGATAAAAATAACGAGCGAAAGTGTTTTTTTTTTGCATTTTTGGTCTTGACGAAACCGTGATGATTTTGTATAATAACATACGTTGCACCGATATGGGGGCGTAGCTCACCTGGGAGAGCGCTTGAATGGCATTCAAGAGGTAGTCGGTTCGATCCCGATCGTCTCCACCATTTTAACCGCATGATTAAGCCATCCGTCAGCAATGACTGGATGGCTTAATACGTTTTATGTAAACCTTCGCCAATTGTCCGCCAATTAAATATACAATGCATTCGTATCTATCTTCCGATTTTTGAAATGGTGGAATCAATAGAACGATTTATCACCCAAGAAAGAAGGGCTTGCCTTGCAGTTACACGAGCAGCTCGCTTTGGATCTAAAATCACTTGTGGTTTTTCGCAATCTGTTGCAGGATGAGGTGGTATCACGGCTGTGTCTGCTTCTGGAAAGTGCCGAGTTGCCTGTCTCGCAGCGTGTTGCGCGTTATTCGGATTTTGTGGCAGCTCTTTTTTGCCACGGAAATAATCTTACCGATTACCTGATAGGCAAGGTGTGCCGTGATGATAACCAGTATATCCGCTTAACGGCGCAGGGCAAACAGGCAGGCGATTGGCTTCGGGTTTGTGCTTACGAGGAACTAAAAAAGCTTGAACGCGTCTCGCGTATTTCGTCTGAAGACTTCTGCGAGACACTGGGATACGACGGTTATCTGCCGGGATGGAACACGACTGCCGCAAGTTTTTCAAAGACATTTGACCATGCCATAGGTGAAGTTGCCATCCGTGGATATGGGATGTTTTCGGAGCATACCATGTTTACATTTAAGGACGGTCAATTGCATCCGGTATGGTACCCCGATTCCATCCGGCTGGGAGAACTGTACGGATATGAGGCTCAGCGCGATGAGGTGGTTCGCAATACACTCGCTCTTGTTTTAGGCAAACGCGCCGCCAACACGCTGTTGTACGGGGACGCGGGCACCGGTAAATCCTCCACCGTTAAGGCTGTGGTCAATGAGTATGCGAGCAAAGGGCTTCGGTTAATTGAGCTTAGCAAAAAACAACTCCACGAAATACCCGATATCATTGCAGCGCTCAGCGACAACCCGCTCAAATTTATCCTTTTTATTGATGATCTTTCGTTTACTACCGTTGGCGATGACTTTAATACGCTCAAAGCGGTGCTGGAGGGCTCCGCATCGGCGCGTTCCTTAAACTTTGCCATCTACGCCACCAGCAACCGCAGGCACCTGATTAAGGAGCGCTTCTCCGACCGCGACGGGGACGATATCCACTTAAACGAAACAATACAGGAGCTGTGCTCACTTTCTGACCGCTTTGGACTGAGCATCGGTTTTTATAAGCCGGATAAACAGCAGTATCTCGAGCTTGTGCTCACACTGAAAAACCGTCATATGATTGAAATGGAAGACGCAGTGCTGTTTTTAGAGGCGGAACGTTTTGCCACCATGCGCGGCGGGCGATCACCCCGCACCGCGACGCAGTTTATCGCGCAGCTACTCAATCAATAATCATACGAAACATCAAATGCCCGCTTAGTCAGTAGAACTAAACGGGCATTTGATTATTTGACTGGGAACACCACAGTAAGCAGCATCTTGAACCTGCTTTTAGCGGCAACCGCATGGGGAATATCCGCGGGCATCACGATGGTTTGTCCCGCAGTTACCTCATGCAGGGTTTCGCCGATGGTGATAAACGCGGTGCCTTCCATCACTGTTATCATTGCGTCCCCTGTTGAGGCGTGGCTGCTAATCTCTTCGCCCTCGTCAAATGAGAACAATGTGATGCTGACGGCTCCATTTTGAACCAGAGTTCTGCTTACTACCTGCCCTGACTGATAGGCGACCAGATCACACAGGTAAAGACCCTTCTCAAATTCAATATTCTTCAGGTAATGGGTACTCATTGTAATCCTCCTTTTGTCTTATGTTGTTTCCAGACTTTTTCGCATTCATAGGTTTTTACTGTTATCCGATTATAAGTGCAAAAAACCAACGCCTAAAGCTTTGACATCTCGGCTTTGACTCAGGTTATTATCTGCACTCTTATCGTTGATTCGTATGCAACTACATCGCATAACATCAGTAATACTCAACAACACTTTTACTCTATCATGTCATGAGCTTGCTTACAATATACTCTGCTCGTTGCTTATAGGTATGCTTTTGCGCCACCTCAAGTCCACTGGCGCGAACCGCGTTGTATCTATCCGGATTCTTTTTGTAAAACTCTATAATTTCAATCGTTTGTTCGGCAGAAGAAGATGCCTCAAAATCTTTGCCTGCAACAAACAATTCCTTTATCGCGGCATTATCGGCTGAGAGCAAAAATCCGCCGGAACCCAAAATTTCAAAGGTGCGCTTTGTTACCGAATTCATATGGTTTTGTGTTGCTAAATTGATAAACGCACCGCTGTAAAGCTTGTAGGTATATATATAACGGAGGTAATCATGAAACATTTCGCCCGACACATCATCCCCGAATAGAATACGCAGCAAGTTGCGATAACGGTTGGCTTCGCCGTAAAAATCGATTTTATAACCTGCTTGCAGCAGCGGGCGCACAAGATAGCCCAGCGACTTAAAGCGATAATGCTCCGGGCAATGCTTGACTATTTCCACATAGGCATGACCGAGTAAAGAGATCTGACCGTCATATTCGTTCGGAAGGGTGTCAGGATGGTGTCGCAGCGGGCTAAACGCATAATCCAGCCGATGAGCGACTATCCCCTTACCCCTTATCAGCTCCAGCATCTCGGGACACATAGTAAACACGATATCCGGCTTTGACATATAGATTACATCCATCTCGATGCCTTCACCAGACGTGGATGTATAATACTTGCTGGATATTCCGTCGGTATCCCAATGCACGTACTTCATTTCAGGTGTTTTTCGCATTGAAAGATATGCAAGCACATTCCGCTTAAACTCCAGTGGTGCCCCCAACGTAATAACCAGATTTGGAGTATGCCTTGTTAATATATCGTCCATGTCCTGTTCTGATAATGGCGATACCACATAGGACTCCCACCCAATCTGTTCAAACCCCCATGCAAGGTCGTGAGAAAAGAGGGAATTTCCGTAAATTACTGCCTTCACCGGTTTAACACCTCATACAATACTACTTTATCTAATCCATTGTGCGCTTCTTAAGGGGGAAGGCACGACCGGCATTAGCCATAATTCATTGTATGAGTGCCCTTTGCCTTCGGACACAATGCTATTTGTCCTTACCGGCTGCCAAAGCTGCGGCGGTACATCATTACCACATCTTGACGCGCGGGTGTCACAAGAGTGTTTTGCGTATTTCTTGTTTTGATAGCACTGTCGGCATACCGCTCAATCTCACCAACCGTTATCTTTTCCTTATCGCCCAGCACGGATACCAGCATATCCTCAAATTCATTCACCGAGGAAAGATTGATGCAGGAGAGTATCTGCTCCACCCTTTGTGGGTTGCTTTCGCTAACAAAATTAAGAAAAGCGCTTAGCAGCAGACCGTTTGCGCGACCGTGGTCGATGTCATTGAAATAGGTCAGCGGATACCCCATGGAATGAACAATACTTGTACCAGTTTGCGCTATTACAATACCCGCCAGCATTGACGCGTATAAAAGCCTTTCGCGCACTTCAAACGAAAGCTCCCCTGACCGAAGTGCTTCAAAGCAGGATACAACTTCCCTAATGCTCTCAAGCGCAACGACATCACTCAACGGGTTGGAACGAACCGTAAGCATGCCCTCCACCGAATGGGAGAGCGCGTCTACCGCCGTATTGATGGTAGAGGCAAGCGGCAACGCCAAGGTGTATGAGGCATCTAGGAATGCGATTTGGGGATAGATCAGCGGGGTTGAGATGCTCATCTTAGTCTGTGCCTTGTGGTTGGTCAGTACCGAATACGGGGTAACCTCAGAACCGGTTCCCGCAGTGGTGGGTACAAACGCCATGGGCAGCACGCACGCCTCGTAGCTACCCGAGAACAGTTGCTCCTCCGGGATATCCTGACAGCTTAGCAATGCGATTGCCTTCGCGGCATCCATCGGTGAACCGCCGCCGATGGCGATAACAAAATCGGCGCCCTGCTCCTTTGCGTACCGCGCACCTTCGTACACGCATTCGATGCTGGGATTCGCCATCACCTTGTCGAACACCGCATATTCCCTTCCCTGTGCGGTAAGCACCGCTGTAATATCGTCCAGCGCACCGCATTTTTTTGCGGAGTTTGCCCCGGTGACGATCAACGCCTTTTTACCCAAACCGGCAAGCATTGATGCGTTGTCTTTGATGCAATTCTTGCCTACTATAACCTTGGTTGGCATGTGAAACAGTACCTTCATTGTTGTAATCCTCTTTTCCTTGCTGTGAAGTAATAACCCGTACTGCGTATTGAAGATGAGTCTTGAGTACTTATTAACAGCGTATTACGAATCCGCCCGCTTGTCAACCGCCTGGACTGTTAAAAACGCCTATCACGCGAGAAAAACTGCCCGATTGCGGGCAGTTTCAAAACGCCGGTACTATTAAGCTGCGTGACTATCACTCTATTGCGTTTAGCCCATCTGCTGATTTTGGTACTTTGTCTTTGTCTGCTGCACCTTGGCTTGATCGGCGACCTCGGTCTGGTACCAACCCCGCTGTTTCATCTCGTTAAAAAGATCAAACTGAATCTGATGCTCCGCCTCGAGGAGGGTCATCATTGCATCGCGCAGCTGAGGGTGTTCACATTCGCTGGAATAGGTGTTGTAGCCATCGGTAATAAACTTTTGTGAGGACAATGCGTCGGTAATCATGTCCTTATCCTGAAATACACTGCCGTTTCCCATCATCGCTTTCTTGCTCCTTGTCGTTAATTGAGATATGACATCAGTGTGTTGTAATGGTTCTGATGCTCTGCCGCTATCTGTTCGCATTTTGCCTTAAGCTGCGCATCTGTCATCTGCTGCGCATACATGCGGTACTTTTTGACGAGTACCTGTTCCTGCGAAAGCTGGTCGCCAAGGGCTGAAAGCTCTTTTGAAGTAAGGTCTGCCATACTATCACTCCTGATTATTAGAGATTTGTAGTTCTTAGTCGCCCAACAAAACCCGATATTATTGTTCGCAGGAAACCAAACCATTATCCGCGTTTTTTAATCCAAACTACCGTTTCAAAAGAAGTTTGTGTGAAGTATAAAAAAACCGAATTTATCAAATACTATTTTCGCATCAATCCTATTGCAATTTTCCACTTGTTGCGGAAAAGAGGTGAGAAAACATTGGCAAAAAGGGATGACAGAAAAAAGGGCGCACAGAATAAGGCTGTAAACAACAACCAAAACGCGCAGCAAAACAATCAGAACAATCAAAATAACCAGAACAATCAGAATAACCAGAACAGCATGAACAATATAAAAAACGACAGATAATCACGCAGGTCATTATTCATCCAGGCAGAGATAACAAAAGGCATACGGACGAGAGTGTTACCCTCTGTCCGTATGCCTTGTTCTTTTCATGGCTTTGGGTTACGAGCCAAACACCTCGTCGTAGTTTTTATAGCGCCACTGGACGGTATCGCCCTGAGAGATTTTTTGCTCGTTGGCACCAACCATCGCCGGCTCTGTGTTGATGTACAGAAGCCATCCGTCTGTCTGGGTGCTTTGCAGGTCTGCAATTGCAGTTACAAAGCCGTCGGTCTCCTCGATGGTAAGCCCACCTTTGGTAATTGCCGCAATGGTGGCATCCATAGCCGTTGGTTCCTCGTCGCTTACCGTTACCGTTTGATTGAGCAGTGATTCGCCCTCCGGTCCGGAAATCTGCACCGTTACATCGATGCCCTTTGCACTACAACCCGCAAGCAGCAGCAACGAAATTGCGAGGGTAAGCGCAAGTACTTTGATCGAGATTGCTCTTGTCATGAAAAACATCCTTTCTATTGCCCTGCCGTTTCGTTTTTGTTGCTGCGGCAGGGATTCTATTCAAAGCTGCCCCGTTTATGGCGCAGCATGAACGCATCTTATGGTCTTGGCTTTATTGTCTGTACTTCAAAGCAATGTAAAAGCCGACGCGTCTGACGGCGCCGGCTTTGTATAACAGCAAAGGTCGTTTATTCTCCGAACACCTTCCGGTAATCCTCTTGGAACTTTACAATACCGATATCGGTCAGGGGGTGTTTGGTCATCTGCTCAATAACAGAATAGGGAACGGTAGAAATGTCGGCACCCGCAAGTGCGCAATCGGTTACATGGATGGGGTTGCGGATGGATGCCGCGATAATCTCCGCCTCGATGCCGTGAACCGAAAACATCTCGCTGATGGTACGAATGAGGTCGATACCGGGCTGAGAGATATCATCCAACCTGCCAAGGAAGGGGCTGACGAACGCAGCGCCTGCACGGGCAGCCAGAAGCGCCTGGTTGGCACTGAATATGAGTGTGACGTTTACCTTGATGCCCTCGCTCGCAAGCACCTTGGTTGCCTTAAGTCCTTCTATCGTCATGGGAATCTTAACAACCATATTCGGATGCAGCTTTGCAATCTCGCGTCCTTCGTTAATCATGCCCTCGGCATCCACTGTGGTCGCCTTTACCTCGCCGGAGATAGGACCGTCCACCAATGTGGTAATCTCCTTGATTACGTCTACAAGGTCTCTGCCCTCTTTTGCAATCAGGCTGGGGTTGGTGGTAACACCACAGATAACACCAAGATCGTTGGCTTTTTTAATGTCTGCAACGTTTGCTGTGTCAATAAACAGTTTCAATTTTCTTCATCCTTTCATTTTCACACTGTGACCGGTTATATCAAAACATACACACATCGCAGGTGCAGTTTTGGCAATTGTTTTACCTGCATGCCTTTTATTATGCCCGGTAAAAGGATAGCCCACCATATACCGCGGGCACCTTTTCCAGTAACAAATTATAGCATAGCAACAGGAAAAACTCAATCGGTTTAATCACAATAAGCGAAAATTTCGGCAACTATACGCAGGTTACTTTATCAAGGTCTTTGCGCAGACGCTTGATGATTCGCTTTTCCAGCCGCGAGATATAGGACTGCGATATTCCTATCATGTCCGCGACCTCCTTTTGCGTTCGCTCGATGCCGTCACTAAGCCCAAAACGCATCTGCATGATGATACGTTCCCTGTCAGAGAGGCGGTCTATCGCCTCATGCAGCAACGTTTTCTCCACATCCTGCTCGATGTGGCGACTGATGTAGTCGCTGTCGGTACCCAGCACATCAGAAAGCAGCAGCTCGTTGCCGTCCCAATCGATATTGAGCGGCTCGTCGATGGAAAGGTCGTTTTTGTATTGGCTGCTTTTGCGCAAAAACATGAGTATCTCGTTTTCTATGCAACGAGACGCATAGGTAGCAAGCTTTATACCCTTATCGGGGCAAAAGGTGTTTACCGCCTTAATCAGCCCAATGGTGCCGATCGAGATTAGGTCCTCTACCCCCACGCCGGTGGATTCAAACTTGCGGGAGATATAAACCACAAGGCGCAGGTTATGTACAATCAAGGTCTGGCGCGCATTGTCTTCATCCGTTTCAAGCTTTTTGAAGATGATAATCTCTTCGTCAAGGCTCAGCGGCGGCGGAAGGGTCTCCGGCCCGTTGATGTAGTGAAGAGGGTCGCACAGACCGAGGCGAATGAGCAGTCTCAACACCCCGTACCGTATTGATGACACTGCCGTCGCTTTAGTTTTCATAACACCGTGCACTCCGTTTCTCTGTTGAAAGTTCTATAATCTGAGGATTTAAAATACAGGAATAATCCAGGCGTGTCGTGCGTTTTTGCGCAATACCGACGTAAACCGTATTGCAATATCTACGGCTTTCCCCCTGTTCCAGCATAAAGCTGTCCGGTCTGATGGCGAAAAGCATCCCCTCGCCCGACACATCGTGGTAGGGGATGACACGAACAGATGAGGAAAACTCGCTTGCGCTGAGTGCCTGCATCGCGCCTGCCGCATCGGTGCGCAGAATGATCTCGCCGAGCTTTGCCGGCAGCAAATCGTGGATATCCATAGCGCCGCACACCGCAACGGGGTACTGAGAAAACGCCTCTTTGAGGCTGTTGCCGGTGTCTACTACCGCGTCAAGCGTTACCGCCCTGCCGCTAAACTCCACGGTTACACGATAGTTCAAACTGCTCGGCACCCGCCGCTTTGCAATGAAATGAACCAGTGTCATACCAAGGTAAGCTACGATTGTATAGATAGCAAGCTGCAGCACCGAGATATCAAAATATACTGCGCTGTTGTTGACAAGCATCCCGTTAGGGCTTGTAAGAAAATACAGTGCGGAGAAAATGCCCCCAAACAAAAAAGTGCTAACCATAAACACACAGTAGGCTCGTACAAACAACCTTTTATTTTTTATTCCGAACGCGGCAAGGGCGATAGACAGCCCAAATACCGCCTTAAGCAGCAGGTCAAGGGGCAGAATAAGACGCGGTGCAAAGATAATTAGCGAATAAAGGCTGCCAAGCAATGACGCAAGCAGCAGCCGTAGTCGTTTGGCTGGTGCAGGCGTAAGCCTTGCAGTCAAAAGCAGCAAGAAGTAGTTCACAAGCAGATTAACCCCGAGTAAAACATCTATGTACACAACCTGCCCGCGCACCCGCAACCCCACCTTTTATAATCCATTATAGAGGGACGCGTCCTTTAATTTTGTCATATTATATGCGGACATCTTGCCGAAAATACAAGGTTTTATGCTGCTTATCCATTTTGTGCATGTCCCAAACAGAAAAAACAGGGCGAGCCTTACGGTTCGTCCTGTCTTATCATTTCGCCTTGTTTTTAACTCCATTTTCGGGTTATTTGTTCTCGCTCTCCTGCCTAATCTGCACACGGCGAATCTTGCCGCTGATGGTTTTAGGCAGCTCGGCTGCAAACTCGAGGATGCGCGGGTATTTGTACGGAGCGGTCTGGTTTTTCACATGCTCCTGCAGCTCCTTGGCAAGCGCGTCGGAGGGCGTATAGTTCTTCATTAGCACTACGGTTGCCCTTACCACCTGACCGCGAACGGGGTCGGGCGCGCCGGTTACGGCACACTCCAGTACGGCGGGGTGTTCCATCAGAACGCTTTCAATCTCAAACGGACCGATGCGGTAGCCGGAGGACTTTATCAGGTCATCGGTGCGCCCCACATACCACAGGTAACCGTCCTCATCGCGCCACGCGGTGTCGCCGGTGTGATACATTCCGTCATGCCATGCCTCGCTGGTGAGCGTTTCGTTGCGATAATACCCCATAAACAAACCAACCTGCTTTGCGTCGGTGGTACGCACCACAATCTCGCCCACCTCGCCGGTGGATACGGTGTCGCCTTTGTCATCCACCAAATCCACGTCGTAAAGCGGAGAGGGCTTGCCCATAGAGCCGGGCTTAGGCTCGGTGCCAAACAGGTTTGCCACCAGCAGGGTGGTCTCGGTCTGACCAAAGCCTTCCATCAGCTTAAGACCGGTATACTCCATAAAGCGGTTGTATACCTCGGGGTTGAGCGCTTCGCCCGCCACTGTGGCATATTTCAGCGCGCTTAGATCGTACCCTTCCATCCCCTCTTTGATAAAGAAGCGGTAGATGGTAGGCGGTGCGCAGAATGACGTTACGCGGTATTTTTCAAGCTTTTCAAGCAGATTCGCCGCCACAAAGCGGTCAAAATCATACACAAACACCGTTGCGCCCAAAAACCATTGCCCGTACAGCTTGCCCCATGCCGCCTTGCCCCAGCCGGTTTCGGATACGGTTAGATGCAGCCCTCCGTAGGGAATGTTCTGCCAATGCTTTGCCGTTATAATATGCCCGATGGCATAAGAATTGTCGTGAATAACCATCTTGGGGTAGCCGGTGGTGCCGGAGGTAAAATACAAAAGCATCGGGTCGGTAACATACGTCTCAGGCTTTTCAAAAACGCCGTCCGACGAAGATACCGCCTCGTCAAGGTCTTTAAAGCCCGCTTTACTGCCCCGAACCATGTAGAGCGTCTTCACCTCGGGGCATTCCTTGCATGACTCCAGCACATGGTCGGATACATCCCCGTCATGGGTGCATACCACAGCCGATACCCCTGCCGCATCAAAGCGGTACACCAGATCCTTCTTTGTTAAAAGGTTGGTGGCGGGAATGACCACGGCGCCGAGCTTCATCAGTGCGGTAACCACATACCAAAACTGATAATGCCGCTTTAAAATCAGCATAACGCGGTCGCCCTTTTTAATGCCGTCACGGGCGAATACCGCTGCGGCGCGGTCGCTGTAATCCTTAAGCTCTGAGAACGTAAAGACCCGTTCCTCTCCCTGCTCGTTGCACCACAACAGCGCGCGGCGATCCGGCTCGTTCTTTGCAAACTGGTCTACGACATCGTATGCAAAGTTAAAGTGCTCGGGGCAGATGGGCTCGAATTTTGTCAGCACACCGTTTTCGTCAAAGGTTTCCTTACAAAAGCTTTTATAGTAATGTTCCACTGCTATCCATTCCTTTCGTGTGACCGCAAGACGGCTCAGCGCTTGTCTTGGGTGTTCTTGTGATCCTTCAACACTACCGCCAAAAACGTGCAGTCGCTGCCGCCCGTCGCAACCATGCCGTGACCGTGACCCGAGTTGTAGTAGATGGCGTCACCCGCCTCGAGATACTCGATGTGACCCTCCATTGCGACCTTTAGCTTGCCCTGCAGCACAAAGTCAAACTCCTGCCCCTCGTGGTAGCTCAGATGCATCGGCTTATCCTGCTCTTCTTGACTAAACGGAGCGGTAACAAGAAAGGGCTCTGCAATCTTGTTCTTCATGAGCGGCGCTAAGTGTTGGTAGGTAAAGCCCTGACGGCGCTGAATGGGCAGACCTTTATCCTTTCGCACAACGGTATAGAACGAAAGGCGGGGATTTTCGCCCGTTAAAAGCTCTACAATATCAACCCCAAACCGCTCGGCGCACTTAAACAGAAAGGTAAACGAAAAATCCGCCTTCCCGCTCTCAAGCAGCATGTACTCCTCTACCGTAACGTCGGTGATCTTTGCCATCTCTTGTACAGATAGCTCAAGTATCTCGCGCAGGGTACGAATTCGCTCGGCAATCTCAATAATCCTTGGCTCCATTGAATATTCCTCCCGGTTCATTTTTACAGGTGACATCAGGGTAAACAAGTGTCGCAAAAACAGTTCACATAATATCCGACGTCTTACCCTATTGTTAAGGGTCTGACTGAATGATATCCACTTTAAAAAGAAGAAATAAAAAAAACCCGCCCCAATCCTATACGGAATTGGGACGAGCGATTACTTAAGCCCGCGGTACCACCCAAAATAGTGCTGATACACCACTTAGCGAGGTTCTAACAAACCTCCGACCTTAACGCAGTCATACGGGAGCACGCTACTAACCCAGCAGGAAGGGCGTTGACGTTCCGGCTCGGGAGTGATAAGGTATGCTGCCCATGTAATGCCGACTTACACCTGCCGTCGGCTCTCTGTAATTACAACGGGTTACCTGTCTCCGTCACAGCCATTTGACTATACTATTACGTTTATAATAAATGCTTATTGTTAATTTGTCAAGATGATTTTTTAGCGATGAAAAGCAGTGAAGCAATGTCCTTTGGGGTATTTGCAATATAGTCCGCCCCCGCCGCCACAAGCTCATCCTTACCGCGAAAGCCCCACGCTGCGCCAATGCTACGGATGCCAGCATTCTTTGCAGTCATAACGTCAATATCGCTGTCACCTATGTAAACGCAATCCTGTTTGGAAACGCCCAATTGCTCTATGCACCGCAGAACGCCGTCAGGGTTTGGCTTTTTGGGCAGCTCGTCGGATGCCCCGATGATGACATCGAAAAACTTGGAGCCGAATATCCCCGTTACCAGCTCGATCGAAAACGCGTGCGGCTTGTTAGTTACCACGCCCGTGCGGATATTACCGAGCTTCAGTACCCGCAGCACCGATTCAATCCCATCATAGGGCTTCGTCAGGTCCATAAAATGCTTGGCGTAATGCTCGGAAAACACCCTCTTTACCGCCTGCCTTTGCTCTGGCGATGCGTCGACAGAGATGGCGCGCTGGATGAGCTTATCCACCCCATTGCCAACAAAATACCGATAGGATTGTACGTCGTGCCCGTCATAGCCGAATTGCCTAAGCGCGTGGTTGCAGCTTGCGGCAAGGTCGTCAAGTGTGTTGAGAAGTGTTCCGTCCAGATCAAAGATACAGCATCGAATCACCGGTCTAGCCCCTTTCACGTTACCGCCCTAATCGGCAGCAGCTCGTCTCGTTAACCAATACTTTGTACGCTTATGCATTTATAGACGAACAATACTACTATCTTACATCGTACCACATTGAAAAATCAAGTTGTGAAAGCAAAAACAAGGGCAGGATTATTTTCCTGCCCTTTGAACTATTTACTTCAAACTATTTGATTGTGATATTTCCCATGTTGATTTTAAGATTGATGTCGCATGCGCCGTCAAGATACTCCAGCGTTCCCTTGCGAGAAATGAAATCATTCGAGCCGTTGCCGGACGAAATCATGCTGACTTTTCCGTCAAATCGGTTTAGGAAGCTGCCCATGTCCGATTCGTAATTTAGGGTAAAGCCGATATCCTTAGATAGCTTCAGGTCGATGTTACCCATATCAACCTTACCGTCAATCTTGTCGGTAAACAGGCTGTCGTCTGTCATGGATGCGTTGCCCGCATTGACCGATACGTTGAGTGTTTTTCCCTTAACATCACGCAGGTCAACGTTTCCGGCATCTACATCGATTTCCATGTCGGTGACGCTAGCGGTTTTAACATCGACGTTGCCCGCGTCGCAGGAGATCGTGATTTTATCTGCCGTGGCGTTTTTAATCGTTGTGTTCCCTGCATTCAGGCTAAGCTCTAACTCGTCGCAGGCGGTGTCTTGAATGGTCAGGTCCCCCGCATTAAGTGTTACCAAAACCTTGTCGTACTGTTTTTGAGGCAGCTTGATATACACTCTGGTTCGGTTAATGCCCGAAATACTCGTAATGTTATCGTACACATACTTTGACTCGATCCGAGCGGTATCCCCACTTACATCCGCCTTCAGTGTTCGATTTGTGGTGAGATTAAAGGTTTCTACCGTAACGGTTGCCGTATTGCCTTCTACCGGCGTAATCTCAACCCGGGCAGCGTCCACTTTAAGCTCAACACGCTTTACATTTGTCATGTCAAGGGTTTTTGATGTGGAATCATCCGCCACAAAGCTCTCATTATCGTAATCCAAATCCCAGAATGCACGGTCGATAATCTGACCGACATCCACGCCTACAATATGAACGTCTTCATTGATAATCTTGCCAATCTGCCCTGCCGCAACGGGAACCCCGATGGCGACAGCCGCCACACCAAAGCCAATGACGCATAACAGTGAACACATGGTGATAACGGCGGTTATAACGATTGCCTTTTTCATTGCACGTTTGCCCCCTTTTCCTGCCTATACTTACGATACAGCCACATACACAACCATGTCACGGAAAGCAGTATCAGCAGTGACAGCGCCATCAGGAATACCCCGACAGATACGAGCAAAGCCCCGATAATCCACGAACTCATAACCGCGCCCGCCGCAAACCCGGAGGCAAAGACCGCCCCGCCGCTGAATAGAACCGGCACAATGGTTAAGTATACAAATACCGTAAAAATCACCGTGAGGATAAACAAGACAAGGTAGGTGGACTGGTTTGAGCTTCTAACACCGGGTGTGACCGGGGCCCTATAAGGTGCGCTCTGATATGCGCCGGCGGTGGCTGCCACGGGCGGAACCGTTCCTGCATAGACCCTAGACGCACTGCCTAACACATACTGCTCCGCATTTTTAACCGGGTCTCCCAAATGCTCGCAGATTTCTTCTTCCGTTTTGCCCTTTGCAAGCCCTGCGGAGAAATGCTCCTCAAAATCGAGGATGATTTCTACCTTTTCGTTTTCCGGCAAGCCCGCAAGATGTGAATTTAGTAATGCCAGGTAATCATTCTTTCTCATGTTCAAGACCCCCAATCACCTTGATAACTTGTTTGGTAAATTCGGACCATTCCTTATACTGCTCTTTTTGAGTGTCAATGCCCTTTTGGGTGAGCTTGTAGTATTTACGCGGGGGACCCTCGCTGGAGTCCTTGATATAAACCTCAAAATAACCTTCGTTCTTCAATCTGCGCAGCAGCGGGTAGATGGTACCCTCCGCAACGGGAATATCCCGGCTGATTGCCTCTGCCAGTTCGTAACCGTACTTATCTCCCTGCCGAAGCAATGAAAGTACGCACAGTTCCAAAACGCCTTTTTTGTACTGAACGTTCATATAACGACGCTCCTTTCCGATATGCTTCGTCTTTTTGAGTTTATTACTCTGTACTGAATATTGCCACACTCCTTGCCGCAGTCTCTTGTTTGACTGCATTATATCACAAGCTACTGTGTATTGCAATATACTGTTTTAAATTTAGTACCTTGCATAGTTCTTTATGCAAGGTACCGTCCTGTTTATTCCATTTTGCACAAGTTAAGGCGCGGTTGGCGGGGTTTGATAGTTGTCGGTCTTGGTGCTGAGCCCCTTTTTGGCTAAGCGCGCATTAAAATACTCCTTGGTAAGCGAATACAGCACAGCGAATACCGGCACGCCGATAAACATGCCGAGCACGCCGAACAGTCCGCCGCCCACAACAACCGCAAACATGACCCAAATCGGGGACAAGCCGGTGCTTTCCCCCAATATCTTTGGCCCGAGAATGTTGCCGTCAAACTGTTGTAAAACCAAAACAAATATCGCAAAGCCAATGCCTTTCATCGGGTCAAACAACAGGATGAGAATCGCAGATGGTATTGCCCCGATAAACGGTCCAAAGTATGGGATTAGGTTGGTAATGCCCACAATAACCGAAACAAGTAACGCAAACGGAAACCGAAAGACCATCATGCCGATGTAACACAATACGCCGATAATCAGCGAATCGATAATCTTGCCGGAGATAAAGCCGCTGAAGATGCGATTGCTTTTTCGGGTAATCTCAATGCTTCTTTTCGCAAACGCATCACTGAACAGTGCAAACAGCAGCTTCTTAGTCTTTGCAAAGATGCGTTCTTTGGACGCAAGAACGTAGATAGACACTACCACTCCAATAACCAGATTCAGCAGCACTGTAGTAAACGATTTGGTGATTCCATAAACGTAAGGCAGTGCCATGGCGATGAGTTCGGAGGATTTATCAAGAAGATTATCGAGGTAATCAAAGATAGACTGCATCTGCTGGTCGGCTACCGTTTCTGTCAATCCGACCGAAAGCATTAGGTTTCTAACCCCTGTGATGGCGTTATCATAATAATCCGATATATTCACACTGATTGTTTTTAGGTTGGATGCCACCTGAGGCAGAATAAACATAATCGTTGCGGTTAATACAGCAATCGCAATGAGATAGGTGGTTGCAATGGATAAGCCACGGCGAATCCTAGGATGGGGTTTCTTTTTTTCGGTAAACGCAAACACCCGTTTTTCAAGCCAGCGACATAAGGGGTTAAGCAAATACGCAATGGCAAAACCATACGCAAACGGAATCAACAGACCGCTGACCTTGCCTACAAAGGACATCGTAATCTCCATGCGGCTGATGATAAGGTAAAACAGGATGCCCCCGCAGATAACCAAAAGCGCATAGATTGCGATGGTGGTATAGGTTTTATTCCATTGTATCTTCATAATGTTGCCCGCGCCTTTCAATGTTTTTACAGTAACCCATACGGCGCTGCTCTCATTCCCCTTTTGGGGGATGTGAGTTTGCAAGCCGATTTTATGTGTTTGCGATATGATAATACTCGCGCCGATAAGCTGCCTTCACAATATCAAAATAATCCCGATAGGGTTTTCCGTCATCATAATCCCACACCGTAATATGGAGCGGGGTAACCTCGTATACCCGCTCGTTATCAAGATGAGAATAGGCTTGATAAGAGCCTTCAAAATGCCTTTGAAACAGATCAAGAAAGAATTTGTTTTGGGGCTCGCAGGGATGTCCAATTTCGCGGCAGGTTCCCTCAATTTGATAATTGCTATAGCAAACCGCAACGTTTTGGTTTGCCGCTAGCTGTTCTGCCTTTGTCAGCGTAAGCTCCGTTTGAAAGTAAAGCTTCTTATCGCAGATAATTACGCTCATAGTTCTTGCGGTAACGTGGTCGTTTTTACTTGTTGCAACAACCATAAACCTGTGGTCTCCCAGTGTCTCGAACAGGCGTTGTGTCTTTTCATAAAACACGAAACAAACCCCTTTGCATTCAATTTTGTCTGTCATTTCGTGCTACTGTCCATATACCATCTTGGCAACCGATACCGCTTCATTCGCGTCCTTTGCATAGTAATCGGCTCCCATCTTTGCAGCGTATTCGGGGGTAAGAACCGCGCCGCCCACGCAGATTTTGCAGTCGACACCCTCCTGCTTTAGGAGTGTGATGGTCTCCTCCATGCTTTTTATGGTGGTGGTCATCAGCGCGCTCAGCCCCACAAGCCTTGCGCCGCTTTCCTTTGCCGCGCGTACCACCGCCTCTGGCGGCACGTCCCTGCCGAGGTCGATGATTCGATAGCCGTAGTTTTCGAGCACAACCTTGACGATGTTCTTGCCGATGTCGTGAATATCGCCCTTGACGGTGCACAGCACCACGGGCATATCCCTGCGCTGCTCGCCCTTTGGCATGGCTTCGTTCACCAGCTCAAACGCCACCTTAGCGGTCTCTGCCGCCGAGATAAGCTGTGGCAGAAAGAGCGTTCCGGCTTCGTAATCCGCTCCCACCTCGTCCAGCGCCGGAATGAGATGGGCGCTCACCACCTCAAGCGGAGAGCACACCTGCAAAAGCGCGCGCGCCTTATCTCTGCATTGGTCTTTGAGCCCTTTTTTTATAAAATACGCGATGGGCTGGTCTTCGTTGCTTTGCGGCGTGGTGGCGTTGGGTGATGCTTCCTTTTGCGCCGCGAAACGCTCGACATAGCGCACGCTGTTTTGGTCTGCCCCAAGCAGCACCTCGGCGGCATATACCACATCCATCATCGAGCGGATGTTCGGGTTAATAATGGGTAGGCTTAATCCGTTTTGCAGTGCCATGGTTAAGAACGAGCGGTTAACAAGCTCGCGCTCTGGCAGCCCGAACGAGATGTTGGAAACACCCAAAACCGTTTTTACCCCCAGCTCCTCGCTCACCAGCTTTACGGCGCGCAGGGTCTGGGCGGCGTTCTCCTGCTGCGCGCTGACGGTCAGGGTGAGGCAATCGATATACACGTCCTCCCGCGGGATGCCATGCTCCTGTGCCCGCGATAGAATGCGCCGCGCTATCGCGACGCGCTGCTCGGCGGTATTGGGGATGCCTTGTTCATCAAGCGTCAGCCCTACCACGGCCGCACCGTACTTCTTTACTACAGGCAGAATGCCGGCAAGCACCTTCTCGTCCCCGTTCACCGAGTTCACAATCGCCTTGCCGTTGTATATACGAAGTGCCGCCTCGATGGCGACGGGGTCGGATGAATCGATCTGCAGCGGCAGGTCGGTCACGCTCTGGATTGCCTTAACAACAGAAACCAGCGTTTCGGGCTCGTTGATGTCGGGGATGCCCACGTTAACGTCAAGGATATCCGCGCCAGCGTCCGCCTGCTCGATTGCCTGACGAAGGATATAGTCGATGTTACGGTCGATTAACGCCTGTTTAAACAGCTTCTTCCCAGTGGGATTGATGCGCTCGCCGATTACGCGCACGCGGTCAATCTCAAGCATCTTGGTGCCGGAGCACACGGCATAGCGGCGTACAGGCTCTCTTTTAACCGGCTTTAGCCCTTTTACCGCCTGCTTCACCGCCGAAATATACCGCACATCGGTGCCGCAGCAGCCGCCAACCATGGTGACGCCAAAGCCGACATACTCCGCTATTGTCCGGGCAAATTGCTCCGGCTCCACTGCGTAGTACGAGCTGTCGGGGGACGGAAGCCCCGCATTGGGCTTAACCACAACGGGTAGATTCGTGTACTTTATGAGTTCCCCTGCTATGGGCAGAATTTCGATGGGACCAAGGGAACAGTTGATACCGATGGCATCGGCTCCCAAGCCCTCCAAGGTAAGCGCCATTGCCCTGTAATCACAACCGGTAAAGGTGCGCATATTCGGCTCAAAGCTCATGGTGCAGATAACGGGCAGCGCGCAGTTCTCTTTTGCCGCAAGCAGCGCCGCCTTGCACTCGTACAGGTCGGTCATCGTCTCAATGACTATCAGGTCCGCCCCCGCCGCGGCACCCGCCTTGACCTGCTGGGCAAACAGACGGTGTGCCTCCTCAAACCGCAAGGGACCCATCGGTTCAATCAGCTCACCAATGGGGCCGATATCCAGTGCGACATACGCGCCGAATGCGTCCGCCTCCTTCTTGGCGATAGAGACGGCGGCACTAATCACCTCGGTAACGCTGTACTGCGTATCCTTTAGCTTCTTTTCGTTGGCGCCAAAGGTATTGGTATAGATAATATCGCTTCCGCTTTCAAGGTATCCGCGGTGGACTGTTGCAATAAGCTCGGGATGGGTAATGCTGTAGAGATCCGGGTATTCCCCCAGCTTTAGCCCCATCTGCTGCAGCATGGTACCCATGGCGCCGTCGAGTATTAGAATATCATTTTGAATGCGCTGTTTGAGTGTCACCATCGGTGCCCTCCTGTGCGTAATTACAATTTTCGCGCTCCGCGCATGCGTCGCAGCCCTTTGGTGGTGTATGCTCCGTACGCGGAACAATCCCCATGATTGCCGTCACGGATTTTTGCGGGGTTAACAGATGCTGCTGTGTCTCATACAGCCCCATCTTTCGTCCGGTGTCAAGCAAGGGCAGAAAGGCGCTGTGCACCGTAAGGGGCAGGTCTCCGTAGCCGGGCGAAAACCGCCATGTCAGCTTTTGACTTACACCGCATGTCTCCTGCTCTGCCGCGGACTGTATCCGATCGCACAAATCCTCAATCAACGAATTGGCGCAGGCGTCTACAAGAAGTGCCCGCAGCGGCGATACGGTTTGGTAGCGGCGGGAGAGGGTGTCAATGTCTACCCCCAGTGTTGCCGCCATCAACAGGCACTCGCCCGAGTCCTTTAGATGGCGGGCAATCGCCTTGCCTTGTAACTGCAACGAGGTGTCCGCAACCGACAGCATGTCCCCGCTTCGGGTTAAGGAAAACCGTGCGCACACAAACCGGGGCACGGCAGCCTGTTCGGTCTCCCGCGCGGCCGATTCAATGCCCTGCAGCATCTCCTCATCCGGCATAACCTTACGGTAGCCAAGGTAACGCACAGCCTCTTTGATATTTACTTTTGGGGTAAAGACCTTGTTTTGCAGAAGTATTTTCATTCTAAAATTACTCGTTTTCCTCCGCATCGGCAAGCAGCGATACGATATTTGCGCTAATCTGGCGCGCAATATCCGGCTGATTCATGGTGTACAGATGTATGCCATCAACCCCGCTTGCGATAAGGTCGATGATCTGCTCTGTGGCGTAGGCGATACCCGCGTCACGCAACGCCTGCGGGTTGTGCCCATAGCGTGCCATAATACGGCTGAACTTGCCCGGCAGCTTTGCACCCGTCATCGACACCATGCGCTCAATCTGCCGTGCGTTTGTAACAGGCATAATGCCCGCCTGCACCGGAACGGCTATCCCCTTTTTGCGGATGAGCTCAAGAAAGCGGTAGAAATCTTCGTTATCAAAAAACAGCTGGCTGTTGAGGTGGGTAATGCCCATATCCACCTTCTGCTTGAGGTGCTCAATATCCTCCGCCAGTGTGTCGCATTCGGGGTGCCCCTCGGGGTAGCACGCCCCCGCAATATCAAAATCGCAGTGTGAACGGATGAAGCCCACAAGGTCACCCGCGTAACGAAAATCGGTGTGCGGCTGCATGTCGGGAGCACGATCTCCGCGCAGCGCAAGAACATTCTCGATTCCGTTTTGATTAAAATCGCGTAGCACCTCGAGCACCTGCTGTTTATCCGAGTTGATGCCGGTAATATGGGCAAGGGGCTCGATGCCATACGTCTGTTTGATGGCTGTGGCAAGCTCACAGGTTTTATCGCCGCCGTCGCCGCCCGCGCCATAGGTTACACTGATGTAATCGGGTTTAAGGTCGCTTAATGCGGCCAGGGTTTTATATATTGTATCCACAGAAGACGTTTTTTTCGGGGGGAACACTTCAAACGAAAACACCAAACGCTTGTTGTGAAACAACTCGCTAATTTTCATCGGTATGCTGCTCCTTTTTAAACTGGTACCGGGGTACGTATTGACACTATTATAGTACACCATGTGCGCAGATACAACGAAATGTTGGTTGCAAACGCCACCAACATTTCGAATTGCGCTTCTATTTGCTGTGTTACTTCAGCGCGGACATGCGTTTTACCGCCTCGACGGTGTCTTCCCTGCTGCCAAAGCCGGTAAGACGGAACCATCCCTTACCGCATTCGCCAAAGCCCTCGCCCGGGGTCCCGATAACGTTGCACTCAAACAGCAGCTTGTCAAAGAACTCCCATGACGAAAGACCGCCCGGACATTTTAGCCAGATGTAGGGGGAGTTCTTGCCCCCGATGCAGGCAATGCCCAGATCATCGAGCGCTTTTTTGATAATGGCGACATTCTCAAGGTAGAAGTCGATATTCTTTTCGATCTGTGGTCTGCCCTGCGCACTGTAAACCGCCTCTGCTCCGCGCTGTGTGACGTATGATGTGCCGTTGAACTTGGTGCTCTGACGGCGGAACCACAGCTGGTTTGCGTTCATCTCGCCGCCCTGCCCCTTAAGCTTTAAAGCCTTAGGCACTACGGTATAGCCGCAGCGCACACCGGTAAAGCCCGCGGTCTTGGAGTAGCTGCGAAACTCAATGGCAACCTCCTTGGCACCCTCGACCTCGTAAATCGAGCGCGGCAGTGCGGGGTCTTTGATAAACGACTCATACGCGCCGTCAAACAGCAAAACCGCATTGTGCTTTTTTGCATACTGTACCCACGCGGCAATCTGCTCTTTGTTCATCACCGCGCCGGTGGGGTTGTTGGGTGAGCAAAGGTATACGATATCGTAGCCCTCCTGGGGCGGCACGGGAACAAAGCCCGTCTCCTCGGTGCAGGGCAGAAGTGTTATGCTGCGACCGCTCATGACGTTGGTGTCGATGTACACCGGGTAAGCGGGGTCGGCAATCAAAACAGTATTCTGTGCGCACAGAATATCGCCGATGTTGCCGGTATCGCTCTTTGCGCCGTCGTTAACAAAAATCTCGCCTTTTTCGATCAATACGCCACGCGCCTTGTAGTCGTGCTCCACGATCTTTTCAAGCAAAAAGTCGTAGCCCTCGTACGGGCCGTAGCCGTAAAGGGTTTCTTTGGCCGCCAAATCATCTACCGCCTTGTGCATGGCCTCTATTACGGCAGGTGCAAGCGGCAGTGTGATGTCGCCAATACCAAGGCTGATAACCCTTCTGTCCGGGTTAGCCTCTTTATATTCTCTGCTTCGCCTTGCCACCTCGGCAAACAGGTATGCACCCTTTAACTGTTCGTAGTTTGGATTGCTGTAAGCCATCTTTTCCTCATCCTTTCCCCACTATCAACCTTTATGCGATAGTCTGCCATCCTTTTACGGTTTAACGCGTCAACCGGGCAATATGTAGTCATTATTATACTAGAAATAGTATTCTCCGTCAAATACATGTACGGCATTTCCCGATAAAAAAACCTCGCCGCTTTGGTCATCCCAACGCACGAAGAGCTCTCCGCCGCGCAGCACAACGGTTACATCTCTGCCGCATCTTGCGTTTAAGCATGCCGCAACCGCCGCCGCGCATGCCCCCGTACCGCAGGCAAGGGTTTCCCCGCTGCCACGTTCCCACACACGCATCTTCAGGCGGTCGCCCTTTACCTCGACAAACTCGGTGTTTACGCGTCTCGGAAACAGCTCGTGCCACTCGTACAACGGACCGTCCTCCCGCAGATTGAGCAGTTCCACATCGTTTACAAAGAACACCCAGTGCGGGTTGCCCATGGAAAGCGCAGTGGCGCGCAAGGGCTTGCCGTTAATCACCACCGGGCGGTCGATATAATCCGTTCCTTCCACAGTCATCGGGATGCGCCACGGCTCAAAAACCGGCTTGCCCATGTTGACTGTGACGGAGGTTACTTCGCTGTTGTTGATGCTGAGCGTGAGTTGTTTTATGCCTGAAGCGGTTTCGATGCGAAGCTGGGTATTGCTTGTCAGCCCGTTGTCATACAAAAACCTTCCCACACAGCGGATGGCATTGCCGCACATTGCGCCCTCGCTGCCGTCAGCATTGTACATGACCATTTTTGCGTCTGCTGTTTGCGACGGATAGAGTAACACCAGCCCGTCACCGCCGATGCCAAAATGCCGGTCGCTGACCTCGCGTGCTGCCGCATGCGGGTCGATTTCCGAAAACACGCCGTAGTTGTACGCCCCTGTTAAACCGGAACTTGGGATACAGTTGGCAAAGATGTAGTCGTTTCCCGCGCCGTGCATCTTAGAAAAAATCAATAAGCTCACCCTTTCATACGTTTTTCGTTGCTTTGGTGTACCCCATCATATGAAAAACGCGAAAAAAGTGACAAAGCCGCAGGAGCGTTTTCCTGCGGCTTGTGTATATTGGTTATATGGTTTATTGATCCTTTGCGTACAGCCAGATCTCCTCGCCCTCGTGTTTTTGGGGACGACCCATCAAATCGGAGAGCGCATCCTTGGCGCTTTTTTCCTCATACAGCACGCGATAGACCTCATTGACGATGGGCATTTCGACCCCCACGCGCTGCGCAAGGCGGTAGGCGCACAGGGCACTGCGGTAGCCTTCCACCGTCATACCCACCTCGCGGATGGCTTCCTCCGCCGTCATGCCCTGCCCGATTAGGATTCCCGCACGGCGGTTGCGCGAGTGCATACTAGTACAGGTTACGATCAGATCCCCAATGCCCGACAGACCGGCAAACGTCTCGGTGCGGGCGCCAAGACCAACACCCAAACGCGCCATCTCGGTAATGCCGCGCGTCATGAGCGCAGCCTTGCTGTTGTCGCCAAGACCCAGCCCGTCAATGATTCCCGCCGCAAGGGCGATGATGTTCTTCAGCGCGCCGCCAAGCTCTACCCCAACAACATCGTCGTTGACGTAGATGCGCAGCGCGGGGTTCATCAGCGCTTCCTGTACAAACTCTGCCGCCTTATGGTCGACGCTCG
>JAEZQD010000132.1 GCA_023413185.1 Bacillota bacterium | reverse complement strand
AATCAGATTAGCGTTTGAGGTTCACTAGCTCATTGAGCATTTCATCCGTTACCGTAATGATCCTGGCGTTAGCCTGAAAGCCGCGCTGTGTTGTAATCATATCGGTAAACTCGGCGGAAAGGTCTACATTTGACATTTCAAGGGTGCCTGCCTGAAGCGCTCCGGAACCGGAGGTGCCCGCAACACAGATAGACGGCTCACCGGAGTTTGCACTCTGAGAAAAATAGGTGTTGCCCTCGGCATTTAACCCTTCGGGGTTGTTAAATATGGCAAGATCGAGGCGCCCAAGCACCAGTGTGCCATGAATGGCATGGTTGCCCGAGATAACGCCGTCCGATCCAATGGAAACACTCGTGAGGTCTTTAACCTCCTGCAGGGCAAAGCTTCTGCCTTCTTCGGTTTTGAATGTACCGAGTTTGGCAAGCTGCTCGCCGGTCATAGGCAACGGAGGATTATTAACCGGATCAGCGGGGTCAGCGGGGAAAATCAAGTCGCTCAGTACAAAACCACCGCCCGGGATGGCATCCGGGGACAGATAGTTGCCGTCGGCATCCAGAATACCAACCGTGCCGGCAGCAGCGGCATCGCCTGGGGAACCCAAAGCGATTTCGAGATACTGGTTGATGTCTGCCATATCCGTAAACGTTTCGTTGGGGTCAAATGTAACGGTCAACGTCGTACCTTCCAGCACTGCTTTAGTTGGAGTTCCCGCGACACCTGCCACAAAGTTCACGGTCATATTCCCGTTTTCGCCTGCACCAATACAGGTAATCTTGGCAGCTTGAGAAAATGTGCCATATAGGGCAACCGTTTTTTCATCAAACGCCTGATTATCCTGAACGGGGGGGACGGTAACCTGAATCTTTCCGCTGGAGGGCGTCGCCGTGCGTGCTTCGGGTCCCGAAGCACCGAGTACGAAGTTACCCGCAGAATCGATTACGTTGCCGTTGGAGTCGATACCGAGCATTCCTGCGCGGGTATAAAACACATTGCCTGCTGAATCCTGCACCTGCAAAAAGCCCTGCCCAGCAATAGCAACATCCATACCGTTATCCGTCGGTTGGAAGCCGGACTGCCCCATTAAGATGTCGATGGAGGCAACCTGAGCGCCGTAACCAACCTGCTTGGGGTTGACACCGCCGCGCAGCTGTGTGCCCGATGAAGCACCGCTAAGGGTCTGATAATACACGTCTCGGAATGTGGTTCTGGAAGACTTAAAGCCATAGGTGTTAACGTTGGCAATATTATTGCCAATAACGTCCATTCTTGTCTGGTGCGCGCGTAATCCGGCAACACCGGAATACATGGCTCTTACCATTAAAATATACTCCTTTTCTGGGAACCGTCAGTTTCGTCAGTCGGTCGGAAACTGAATCAACCTCCAAAAAGGTCCGGTTAGATAATTACGGTTCCTTCAATATTTGTGAATACGCTTCCGTTTAGGTCATCGCCGTTTAATGTGGTTACCACCGTGCCGTTTTTAACACTGACGATAAAGGCTGTTTTGTCGATTAAAATCAGTGTGTCGTCAAGCCCTTTTTCTTCCGCCAGCCTCATCCCTTGACTCAAGCGCTCAAGCTTTGCATCTCCCAGCTCTATGCCACGGTCGATAATGCGATTTTGCGCGTGCTTTGAGAAGTTTAGCTGAGCGGTTTGATTCTGCTGCTGCGTTTTTAAAACCTGCGCAAACGAAGAAGTTTGCTCACCGCTTTTGGGTTTTACGGCTGAATTTTGCTGCGGCAGCGTGATGCCGGTGCTAACGGAGATCGGCCGACTAATGATTGGTCCGTCTGCCATTGGTTGTTTCCCTCCCTGGATAGGCAGCTGTTCGCTCTTAGTCCATTTTTACAGCTGATTAACAATTATTCCGAGCCGCCGGAATCGCCTGGGTCGCCGGAGTTGTTAGAATCGCCGGTATTGTTGTTTGTCTCTTCCGTTTTAGGGGTGGATTGGGCAGCCTTAATCTCCATCAGGTTTTCAAGCGTAAACGCCTTGCCGTCAACATAAAACTCATACCCGCCGGATGAAAAGGCGATGCGTTCTACCACGCCTGTTGTTGAGACGACGTCTCCGTTGGAATCAATTTTAGCGGCTATCACGGTTTTCCCTATTAGCGAAGAAGCAAACGCCGCATTGGTGGAATACAGGATGTCTTGTTGCATCTGCATTGCCGTAAACTGAGCAAGTTGAGCGAGAAACTCAGCATTATCGGTGGGATTCATAAAATCCTGATTGGAAAGCTGTGCAGCAATCAGCGAAAAGAAGTCAGAGATGTCTACACTGGAGTTATCCTCTGTCGAAAGCCAATACTTGTGCCCGCTTTCTGTTGTGTACACCTTTTTGCCATCAGTCGCTGCGTACTGCGAGTTGTATCCCGATATACCGCCCATAATCGTCCTCCGTTCTTAAAAGCTAAACATAACAATTCAGGATTGATGCGGAACCCAGAACCTTGACTGGAGAAATGGCGTTCTCTACAACAATCGGCATACTTCGAATGGTAAATCGCTGCGTATGCTCAGGGCGCTGTTGCTGCCGTCCGCCCAGCATAGAAAATTGTCCGCCGGAAGCAAGGTTGTTAAACGCTTGGTTTTCTATGGAGCAGGTCTGTAGCTGAATGTTGTTTTCCTTTAAGGCAGTTTTGAGTTCCGCCATCTGTGCGTTAATGAGCTTTGTGGCTTGATCGTTTGCTGTCAGAATACTAAGGGAAACCGCTCCCTGCTCGTACACCAGCTTAACGGTCAACTCTCCAAGCGCTTCTGGCTGCAGCCTCATTGTAAACTCTGTCTTGCCGCTACTGTATGCTTCCATCACCGCCGTTGCAACCTGTGCGGAGGGCGGCGTATTGGGTTGCTCCTTCGCGGCAACCGTCTGCATGGTCAAGCCAGCCTTGTCAAGCCGCTGGGCGAAGGCATTGAGTTGCCCGGTATCCGGCTGCGTTTTGGATTGCGTTTCGGGTTTTTGTGCAGTCTTAGCATCTTGTGATGCCAATCGGCTTTCCACATCAGCGCCGCTTTGTTTGCCTTGCTTTGCACCTAACTCATGTTCGATGCGCTGTGTGTTCTCAACTGTTGTGATGGCGAAGTCACTGGTTGTATCCGCATTACTGTTATCCGAGCTTGCTTGGAGCACCGGAATCTGCCCGTATGCCTCTGCGGGCTGTTGGGGGGCAACCGCTTCCCCTGCTTGTTGCAACGCTTGCTGTACCGCAGGAACTGTGTTTTGCATAGCGGGCATACTGACGATACTGTCGGATGGTAGCTGTTGCGTCGTGTGTCCCGATTGCGTCTGAGCTGGTATGTCCGGAATTGACACCGGCATCAGGTTTGCAAAAAAGGAAACAATCTGCATTGCGGCATCCGCCTGTTGATCGGTCCTATCCGCTTCATCGGTGACCGGCTGTTCGTCTTGTAACGAATCGCTTGAACCAGTCTTTTGCTCTGTGTCAATACCGTTTTCGGCAGATGACTTGGGTTGATTCGATTCGTCCAGACGCCTTTTGAGTTCACTCGAAAAGGTTCGTTCACCCGTCGTATCCTCCCGTTTGGTCACCCTGGGCTTGGATTGATCGGATTGAGCGGTTTGCACCGCAAAATCGGTATACATCTGCGTGTTCATGTTCTTCTCACCTCCTTTCGTTGTTATCCTGTATATTATAACAAATTGTGAGGAAAAGATATACATTATTTGTTGCACTATTGTTGCACTATTTTATGTTTTGTAGCTTATAATAGCACTGTTTTGCATAATTAAACAGATTTGTAACATATTCTCCGCAAAGATGCATTAGCCGGAAAGTGCTGCGTTGGCTACAAATTCTTCTATCAGCAACTGAAGTTCTTTGCTTTCCTCTAGCAAATATTCTTCATATTGGCGTTCCTTTAACTTTTCAAGGGTTGAAATGTCTTGCGAAACCTTTACCACAACCGTCATCTGGTCATTGACCCTGATTTGCGCAAACTTCACCTGCTGGGTCTGCATCTTAATCCGGTCGTTGAGAGCGTTCAGATAGCTTTTACGAAGAAATACCTCCTGAGGCGCAACGCCTTTTCGCGTCTTTTCATTTAATTCGTTGTTATACCTTGCAAATTCATCGCGGAGGCTGTTGAGTGTTTGTATTAAGGTATCCAGCTTTTGCCTTAGCTCCGCCAGACGGTTCTTCTCATCTCTAAGCACCTGATCCTTATAATCAAGCATCTTTTCCAATGAAAACTCAAATCGTTTCATGGATTATCCATGCTCCTTTACATCAGCGCATTCTTCATTAGCTCGATTGTTTTTGGGTAATCAAACGCCTCATAGATATCCTGACGAAGGAAATCGTTGACCTTTTCAATCTTTGCAATCGCTACATCCAGTGCAGGATTGGTTCCCGCCTTGTACGCGCCGATGGTAATCAGATCGTAGTTTGAGTAGTACACCGATAGAATGCTGCGGATGCGGTTTGCAAGGTCAAGTTGTTCCTTATCCACAATCTCGTTCATCAGACGGCTTACGCTCGCCAATACATCGATTGCGGGGTACTGATTGCGCATGGCAATCTTGCGTGACAACACGATATGTCCGTCAATGATACCGCGCACCGTATCGGATATCGGCTCGTTGACATCATCGCCCTCGACAAGTACGGTGTAGATACCCGTAATGGAACCGCTCTCGAAATTCCCGGTTCGTTCCAACAGCTTAGGCATTACCGAGTATACCGACGGGGTGTATCCGCGGGATACCGGCGGCTCTCCTGTAGCCAGACCGATCTCACGCTGCGCCATCGCGTATCGGGTTAAAGAATCCATCATCAGCAGCACACTTTTGCCTTGATCCTTGAAGTACTCGGCAATCGTTGTTGCGGTCAGCGCACATTTGAGTCGCTGCATCGCGGGTTGGTCGGATGTGGCAACCAACAAGACGCTTCGTGCCATCCCTTCTTCTCCAAGGTCGCGTTCAATGAAATCGCGAACCTCTCGACCTCTCTCACCCACCAGCGCTATCACGTTCACATCCGCCGTGACGTTGCGTGCAATCATCCCGAGCAGGGTGCTTTTACCGACGCCGCTGCCTGAAAAAATGCCCATTCTCTGCCCTTTTCCGCAGGTTAACAGACCGTCGATTGTCTTAACACCAAAGCCGATGCGTTTGTCTATCCTTGGTCTGCCCAATGGATTGGACGGTGTATTTGTTACGTCGTAAAACAGACTGCCATCCACTTCGCCCTTCTCATCAATCGGGATGCCTGTGCCGTCAAGGATACGCCCGATTAACGCCTCGCTCACCTTAACCTTTAGCTTATCTCCAGTGGATTCGACGATGCTGCCGGGTCCAATGCCATCAATGTCGTCATATGGCATAAGGAGCACCCGGCTCTCACGAAAGCCGACCACCTCTGCCTGCACAATACGGTTTGCCTGTCCCGCGTAGATTCTGCAGACATCGCCGATGTTGGCAAGGGGACCCTTGGACTCGATCATCAGCCCAATAATCTTATCCACCTTACCGTAATAGGTTATTAGGTTTTTTCGGCGCAGATCGTTTTTAATGCCCTCTAATACCAAACCCAGCACATCCTTAAAGCAAGAAAGGGGTTATCCCTTAGTTAATATCTGTTTTAGATTGCACAGCTGCGTCTCAACGCTTGCATCGGCAATTCCGTCGGGTGTTTCTACAATGCAAAGACCGGTGGCAGCATCCGTAATGACCTCAACCTCAATACTACCAGATAGGTCTAACAGCTTTGCAAGCATTGCTTTGTCGGTAATGCAACTCGTCTGGGCATCGGTACCCGATACGGTAAGCTTAACCCAGTCCATATTCTTGTAGCTGGCAAGCGCCCGTTCTACAATACCAACCAAAGCCTTATCGTCTTCTTGTAAGGCTTTTCCCATAATCTTTCGCACAATATCAACAACCAGAAGCCTGATGTCCTCCTCTGTTTCGTCGATAATCTGGCGCTGTTTATCGTCAATTCGGTCAAGCAAAGCCGCAATATCATTGAGTCCCTTTTGCAGCTGCTGTGCTACCTGTTGCTTGCCCTGTGCGTAGCCCTCGGCCATAGCCTGTTCTTTAATCTGCCGCGCCTCGTCCTGTGCCTCGGCAAGCAGCCGTCGTGCTCTTAGCTGTGCCTCAGCGGACGCGTCGGTAAGTATCCGTTCTGCCTCTAACTGGGCTGCCTGTATAACCTGCATCCGCAGCTCCTCAGTCAGCACCGTTGTGTTTACAAGGGTAGGCGACGCATGCATAGTCTTTTCTGAATGCACTTGTTCTTCAGACGCAGGAGAGGGGGTGTTGTCGGCAGTATAGGCCGGTGCAGAAGAAATTAGAATACTCTCCTTCATATTCGCTTCCAACGCCTTGAAGATTCTAGGCAATGATATCATCCTTTCCGCCCTTGGAAATGATCAGCTCACCATCCTCTTCGAGCTTGCGGATTACCGACACAATACGTTGCTGCGCCTCTTCCACATCGCGGATTCTTACGTTATGCAGGTATTCCATATCCGAACGAATGGTTTCGCCCATCCTCTGCGACATATTAGCAAAGAACGCCTCCGCAACGTCGCTGTTAGCACCCTTGAGTGCGACAACGATATCCTTCGAATCCAGTTCGCGAATAAAGCGCTGAATGGACATATTGTCCAGTCCGATAATATCCTCGAATACAAACATGCGCTTGCGGATGTCGTCGGCGAGTTTGGGATCCTTGCGCGTCAGTTCATCAAAGATATGCTTTTCGGTTCCTCTGTCAACCTGATTGAGGATATCCGCTATGTATTTGACACCGCCGATCTCGGTGAAATCAACCGATACAACGGAATCAAACTTTCGTTCCAGTATGCGTTCGACATTCTTGATAATCTCCGGTGAGGTTCGATCCATCCTTGCGATGCGTTCCACTACATCAATCCGCTTCTCCTTTGGCAGCTCAGATATGACGGTAGACGCCTGGTCTGCCCGCGCGTATGAGAGGATAAGCGCTATCGTCTGAGGGTGTTCATTTTGTATAATAGCAAGCAGGTTTTTATAGTCCGCCTTGCGCACAAACTCAAACGCCTTGGTGCGCAGAGAACGCGTTACCCGTTCCAGCAGGTTCGAGGCGGTCTGGGTTCCAAACGCCTTTTCCAGAACGTTTTTTGCATAATCCAGCCCACCCTCGGTAATGACCTTTTGGGTAAGGCACAGCCCGTAGAAATCATTGAGTATCTGCTCAAGCTCTTCCGCCTCAAGCCGATATAAGCGCGCAATTTCGTACGTGAGCTCTTCAATCTCGTCTTCGTGCATGTATTTATAGACCTGAGAAGCGTTATCGGCGCCCATCGATATAATAACGGCTGCCGCTTTTTGCTTTGGAGATATCTTACTCTTAGTAGAAGGCATCGTCGTCGTCCCCCTTTATCCATGTTCTCAGAAGCTGAGCCGCAATATCCGGATTTTCTTTGGAGAAAGACTGTATTTCCCGTTTGAGCGCCATCTCTTTTGTTTCAGTGACCTCAAGCTTCGCCACGCCCAAATCAACAGGCTGCTTCGGCTGCGGTCTGTTTTCTCCGAAATACTGTGAAAGATCTGCGTTTGCCCCGCTATTCATCGCTGCCGAAAGCGCCTCATTCTCTTTTTTGCGGCGAACGGCACGAACAATAAGCGAAATAACAAGGATAATAATCAGAACTACCGCAAGCGCGCCACCACCGACAATGGTGAGCATTCTGGTGTTAAGCTCGGGGGTTATAATCCCTTCGGGTTCAATGAACTTTATGTTGAGGATGCTGACGTTGGACGCATCAACACCGGCTGCCATTGCAACCGCGTTGGTTAAACTCTCTCGATCTCCTTCGGTCATTACCTCTCGGTTTAACATGATCGAGATGGATACCGCCTTACGCTGCGCACCATTTTTCTCTGTCTGCGTCTTAATGTAGCTGACTAAATAATCAACGCTTCTGGCGTTGCTCGTACTTTGCGAGCCGCTTCCCGCCTCCACTTCGGGGTATGTGGGCACCTCGGCATTATTCTCCACTCCCGGTACGCCGCCTTCTGTGGTCTGCGTGTCGCTTGATTCCACCGTCTCTTCATGACTAACAATACCCCCGTCATCCACTGACGGCAGGTAGCTCATTTCCTCTGAAATCATCTTATCATAATCAAGCTGAACGGTAACCGCAACAGAAACATTCTCGGGACCAAACGGACCTGAGAGGATGTCAAACACCTTAGTTTTTAGGTTTTCTTCCACCTGGCGTTCATAAGAAAGCCTAAGCTTATTGTCGGAAGAATCATCAAACTCGGAGTTACCCGAGGATAACAATCGCCCTGCACCGTCTACCACCGAGACATTTTGAGCCGAAAGACCCGGTACGCTGTTTGCAATTAACGACTCAATGCCCTTTACCTGTGCGCTTGTCAGCTCATAGCCCGAATACATATCCACTTTAGCAGACGCCTTGGTGTCCACCCGCTCGGTGGATAAAACATATTGGTTGTTATCCGCCATCGCTATTGAGACACTGGCATCCTTTACATGCGGTATTGTTTTAATTGAAGCTGCAATGTTCGCTTCGGTTTGGTAACGTAGATACTGGTTCTTTTCGAACTCGGTACTGGTAAAGCCAACATTGGTACTGAAGATATCATACCTTACGGCACCGCTTGGGTAACCGGCAATCGAAAGGTTCATTAACGCCTGTGATTCCGATTCCTTTGAAACCTTGATGACACCTCCGCTTTCGGCACGAACATCTACGCCGTTTTCCTGTAAAAGCGCAATCATCTCACTGCTTTGGGACGAATCGAGCCCTTGCGCAATAACAACATACGAATCAATATTAAGCACCACCGCGAGAATTGCCGCAAACACAACAATTCCACTAAGGATAGAAATATAGACAGTCCTTTGTTTTTTGCTTTGTCTTTTCCAAAAGTCCTTAGCAGGGGCTAACACTTTTTTAATTTGCTCGTCCATATAGACTCCCCAACTGTTCCTTTATAATAAAAGCTGACGAAAACCAAAACGGCACTCGGTAAAAGCCTTACATTAAATGCCCATATTCATGATCTCTTTATAGCTTTCCAGCACCTTGTTTCTGACCGACTGCAGCAATTGGATGGCAAGATACGCCTTCTCCTGGTTGATCTGCAGGTCGTGAAGGGCATCGGTGTCACCCAAAACAAGATCGTAGGAGTCCTGCACTTCGGCGGCGTTGGTCTCTTTTACGGTGTTGATAGCCTGGTCTAAGATACTGGAAAAAGACATCTGCCCCGCCGGCTGCGTAGCTGTCCTTTGCGCACCGCGCAGCTCTGATATACTGTTAATCGGGGTTATCGGAGAAATCGGAACAATAAACTGTCCGGACATATCGTTAACCATTCCTTTCACGTGAAGAACTTATGAGGCATTAATCGCGCTTTTTGCTATCTTCCAATATTAAGCGCCGACATCGCCATTGATTTGATTGCGTTTAAGGCGGTAATGTTTGCGTCATAGGCGCTGGAAGCCGCCATAAGATCAAGCATCTCCTCAGTGGTATTGACATTGGGCATCATCACATAGCCATTTTCATCGGCATCCGGATGATTTGGGTTGTACACAGGGGTGCTTGGCGTTTCATCCTCAATGACCTCTTTTACGCGCACACCGCTGAGCTTACTATAACTTTTCATGCTGTTTGACAAAACACTGCCAAACGACACGCCCGAACTGGCACGCTCTTCAAACACCACCAGCTTGCGTTTATAGGGACCGCCCTCTGCTGTTCTGGTTGTGGAGGAGTTTGCTATGTTTTGCGAAATGATGTCCATGCGAAACCGCTGCGCAGTCAACGCGGACCCACTGATATCCAAAGAACTCAAAAACGACATATCGTTCCCTCTCTTTCATTATCCGACTAGAAGCTAACGAGTGCCCTCGCTGATGACATGCTGCAAGCAGTTGAGACGATGCGTAATCTTGCTTTGGTAATAATCATACTCAATCTGTGCTCTGGCAAGGTTAAGGCTCTCTTTGTCGGCATCGACATTGTTGCCGTCTTCACGCAGGGAAGTTGAGGTGTCCTCTTTGATAACAGCCTTAAGCTGAGCAGCTACCTTTCCTGTGCTGTTACCGGCGGAATCTTTGAGCATGGTATAAATCGTTTCGAAATCAACATACTTCGCTTTGTATCCCGGGGTTTCAACATTGGCAATGTTTTGCAGGGTAACCGTCTGTTTCTTCCACACCGCATCCATTCCCTGCTGCAACAGGTTAAACGATGCGCCGCCCAAAATATCCATCTAATTACCTCCTGTTAATTGTCAGTTTTAGTTAGTAAAAACTATAGTAATGCGGCATTCGAGCCGAACTATAACAACAATAAAAGCGCAAAAATATATTAATATTTTAAAGTCAACCCGCATTATAAGACAAAATCACCAAGACACCGATTACAGCTAACGATCGGCACCCTAGTGCTTTAAAATAGTAAATCTGTTAAATTCTTTATGTTGTTTCACGACCATTTTACTGCGAAAAAGGACGTTTGGCTCCGTCTTTTGCAGGGTGCATCGGTTAATGAAATGATACAAAAGTCCATTATTCCTTCAGCCCTTCAGCTGCCACAAAAAAACAAAACAAAATATGGTGGAGAATTTAATAGAAACGAGTCCTAAATGTGCTACATATATTAAAGTAATGTTACACGAATTTCATTCAATTGTCAATAAATCGCCTAGATATATCATGTTTTGCCGCTCATATTCCTCCTTTTTCGAAACATTTTCGCTATTGTTTGCAGATGGTGTGTGGAGTTGCGATTCCAATTTGGGTTTGTTGTATTTGTGTGCGGACAGAAGGTGTGATTCTTCCTATGTTTTTTATAACTATTTTGCATTTTCACGCTAAAGTTTTGCTATGCCTGACCGATAGAATTTATAAGGATAGTTCCACCTATGTGGTTTGGCATGTTTTTGTGGTCCTTTGACCACACCGCAGCCTATCTTTAGACCGTAGCTTACGGCGGAAACGGAGTTTTTTAATATGACGATTCGTCCATCAAATATTTCGCAGGTTTACAAGGCTTATATCCCCTCTGCCAAGAACAACGAAGCCAAGTCCGATCTGAGGCTGACCGCAACCGACCGTCAGGATCGGTTGGAGCTGTCGCGTGATGCTTCGGGTATGACGGTGCAGCAAACCATGTCCACTACCCTTTCTAATGAGATTTCATCTGGAGCGTCGGCCCAGCGCTTGGCGCAGCTTAAGGAGCTTGTCTTAACAGGAGACTATAATCCATCAGCCGAAAGCATTGCATCTGCGATGCTTGGGACACAGTACAGCGTATAACCTGGTCTTTATAACTGAGAGGATGAGTTGCAATGAGCCGTTATGATCCTTTTTACTCCATGTTGGAAGAGAGTATTGTCCTTTACTCCAACATGCTGGATTTTGAAAAATCCAAGTATCAGGTTATTGTCCAAAAGGATATTACCCAGCTTGAGGAAATGCTAAAGGTTGAACAGGCTATGATTATGAAGGCAAGCGTTCTCGAAAAGAATCGCTCCAGTCTTCAAACACAATTGGGAGAGGAAGGGTTGACGCTGCTTGAAATGGCTCAAGCCGCACAACCGGATGATAAAGAACGTCTTCTTTCTTACCGTCAAAACCTACTTACCATGCTAGAGAGCATAAAAGAAATAAACGCAAAGAGCTTACAGCTTGTTGAACTTCGATTAAAAAACTCAGAAGCAACACTGGAGCGTTCGGGATATATTCAAGACCTCCACACCTATGACGGAACCGGCACGGTGTCGGAAAATAATGCAGGAATAAACAAAAGTCTTATTACGAAAAATGTTTGATTGTTGGAGGTACATACCATGCGCCCAACTTTTTTAGGATTTCAAGCTGCACGCAGCGGTTTGGTTGCCAGTCAAAAGGCTCTTGATATTGTAGGCAACAACGTTGCCAATATGAATACAGAAGGCTATACCCGTCAGCGCGTCGACCTAATATCGATGTCAGCATCGAGCGTTGCAAGCCGTTATGCCGTAGGTAATACGACAATGGCAGGTCAAGGCGTATACGTTTCTGGGGTTAGTCAGATTCGCGACCCCTATCTCGATGTGAGATACCGCGAGCAATCCGCCTATTTGGGCAGTCTTGAAACGATTGTGTCAACATACAAAGACATGGAAACCCTGTTTGATGACGTTGATTCTTCCGGCTTGCAGGACGCGATGTCCAAGCTGATGGCGCAACTGCAGGAGGTTACGACTAATGCAGAGAAGCCCGAAATCGCCAACACCGTTTTAACCGCCGCAAAGAACCTTGTTCAGCTTATGAATTCCTACAATTCAAAGTTGGACCAGATTGCGGAACAAAACCAGACAAGCCTAAACGTCTGTGTTCAAAATGTAAACTCGATACTGGAAAAGCTTTCCTCACTCAATGGGCAGATTAAGGATGCCTGCCTTTCCAATGTCACTGTAGACCCCATCTCTGGCGAGCGCAGGATGCTTGGTCCGTATGGTCCCAACGAGCTGTACGACGACCGCAACCTACTTCTTGACCAGTTGTCGGCTTATGGTGAGGTCAAGGTGAAAAACGAGTCGGACGGCACCATAACCCTAACCTTCGGCGGTACCGTTGTATTATCCGATACCAAGGCGGATTCCATTGCCTTGGCGCAGGGTGAAAATGGTGTAAACACCCTTACTTGGCGCCGTGCCGGTACCGAGTTCAGTGCAAAAGACGGTGCGATTACCGCTTACGTCGATCTGCTTGCAGGAAAAGGCGGCTTTGCCTCAACCGGCGAAAACAACTTTGAAGGGATTGAGTATTACAGAGGAATCATCAATTCCTTTGCCAGCACCCTTGCTACGTCATTTAATTCGGCAAACACCATCCCGATATTGGATACAAACGGAGATCCTGTATTGGACATTAACGGAGACCCAACTTACCGTGGCGGAGACCTGTTTAAAACGTCGGACGGCTCTACCGACTACACGGCCGGCAATCTTCGCATATCGGATGCATGGGTCGCCAATCCGCAGTTCATTTTGATGTCTGATTCATCCGACCAAGGAAAGCTTGACAACTCCAACATCATGAAAATGATCGCTATGTTTGATGATGATGCCTTGAGTTTTGGCGACGGAAGCTATACGGAGTTTACCGGTACCTTTGAAGGATATCTGGTTCATTTCACTACAAAGCTTGGTGACCAGAAGGATTATTATGAAAGCACCACCAAATCCACCACAAGTGTAGCCATGGAACTGCTCGACGCAAGAGATGCCGTATCCGCCGTATCAGAGAATGAAGAGGCCATCAACATGATGGTTTATCAAAAATCATATAACGCAGCTGCAAGACTAATCACTGCCATTGACGAGATGCTCGACATCTTAATAAACAAGCTAGGACGCGTCGGTTTGTAATCCGACGAATCTGACCCAGTTTGGACGGGGGTACGTAAACTATGAGAATAACAAACAGTATTACGCAAAGAAGATTTATGAACAACTACAGTGACAGTGTGTCGCGCATGAACAGGTTGTTTGATCAAGTTACCACACATCGCAAGTTTAATAAGGTTTCGGAAAACACCGCGGCCGCGTCTAAGGCATTCTTGGTTAGAAGGCAGCTTGCGCGTATTGAAATGTACGACTCAAACCTAAATAACGCGAAGGATATCCTGTCCTCAGCCGAGTCGTCCGCTTCCACTGTCGGCTCTAGCATTAAATATGCGTCCTCTACCCTTTTGAAGGCTTTAAACGACCCCAACGGATCAGACCGTGCCGTATTGGCTGTACAGATTGAATACTACCGCGATGAGGTTCTAAAGACCATGAACAACTCATTTGCGGGTCGATATATCTTCGGAGGAACAAGCAACGATGCTCCCTTTACTCTGGATGATACTACCGGTGGGCTGCTCTATAACGGTGTGGCTGTTTCTGACCCTTCTGTTATAGATTTTCCGGAAAACGAGGCGGTTTATGTAGATATTGGTCTTGGACTGGAGTTTGACTCCGTTACCGGTAAGCTTGACCCCCAAACTGCATTGAAGATTTCAACCTCCGGGCTTGATTTTCTTGGTCATGGGTTGGATTCTGATGGTCTTGAGAACAATGTGTGTGACGCATTAACCAGTATCGCCAAACTATTACGAGTCGAGTCCTTCGACAGCGATTCCGCGCGAAAATATGTGGACAAGCTAAACAATATGCACGGCACCACGTTAACCGCCATAGCGGATATTGGCAACCGCATTCAGTATATCGAGCACAACCTTGCGCGCCTTGCGTCCGATACTCTCACCCTGCAGGAGGCGCAGAACGGCTTAGAATTGGTTGATCCCGCCGAAGCGATAACCGCATTTAAGTCGGAGGAAACGGCTTACAAAACCTGTTTGCAGATAGGTCCAAGACTGATTCAGAACACGTTGTTCGATTACCTGCGGTGACATCTTCGCAGGTTAACATAATATACCCGTTTATTGACACAAGGAAAAGAGTGGTGGTATTATGCAGCTTATTAAAATCACGACCGTACCCATTTCGATTGAGCTTAAGACATCCCATGCCCAGCTAAAGAATGCCTCGGGGTCAGAATCTCTGGGTATACCCAAGTTGTCGATGTCTCATGACAAGGGCGGTTACAGAATCACTTCGGATCCCATCAAGGTTAACATTGATACCTATCAATCAATGAAAAGTGCGGGAATTATGTCTCCGCTAGACAAAACGTACGAGATGAAGGATAAAGGGATTCGTATCGCATATCAGGCGACTGCGCGGTTTGTTGATGAAGGTAATGCGCTGGCCGACACGCCGTCGTCTCAAAATCCCATTCCGGAGATTGCAAAGAACTACCTAACCCGTGACATGGAGACGATGCTTAGCTTTATTCCGTCACAAAAACCCAATATCTCATGGAAAGACGGCACACTAAACATTCAGTATGACATGGATGAGTATGACATTGATTGGGAGTCGGCAAATCCTAGTTTTGAGTTTATCCCTCCCACCATTGAGCTTACCGTGCTTGAGCGACCGTCCGTCGTGATAGAGTACATCGGCGGTCCCATCTATGTTCCACCCAGCGCCGACCCAAACTACCAGCCTCCCGCGTTTGATATGCAGGCATAGTACCATACGGTGTAAAAGCGAGCAAACACTTTGATTTATATGGTTTTGCTTTGTCACCGTATCGGACAGAAATCAGTATGATACTTACCCTGTTTCATTTTTAGTTGTTTGGAGTGAAGTGCGTGATTTTAGAGACAAGAGATTTTGGCTCAATGGAGATAAACGAGCAGGATATCCTTAACTTTCACAAGGGCATCCCTGCGTTTGAAGAGTATCATCGATATGTGCTAATTCATTACCCACATGAGGATATTGCACCAATGTGGCTTCAATGTGTTGATAACCGCGCGCTCTGCTTTATCGTGTTTGACCCGTTCTTATACTTTAAAGACTACTCCCCCGTTATATCGGCGGCCGATATGGCTGAGCTTGATGCCCACAACCCGGAGGAATTGCGTTACTTTACTATTGCGGTTGTTCCTGAGGATG
>JAEZQD010000116.1 GCA_023413185.1 Bacillota bacterium | reverse complement strand
CCCCCGCAAGGGTAATGCCCGCCAAAAACAGCAGGTCGAATACCCTTAGGGTTATCCTCTTTGTAATAGTAACCTCTTTGTTAAAAACCGAAAGAACCACGTTGTCCATTGCCGTTTCATCCTTTGCATTGCTGTATATCGGGTTGTCCGCACAAACAGTATATGCCGTTTTGGCGCGGATATTGGCTGAGGGTGCGATTTTAGCACATCGACGCTTCTGCCGTCAACTAATACATCAGTGTCTTATCCTTTGCATTTTTATTCATTATAGGAGCTTTTGGCATTCTTATCAATGCGGGTATGTTATTCTTGACCATTTGACAGTATCCCACACGGTGCACGAGAGTAAAATCCTTGGGTCGTCTGGACATTATTCATCCTCTCAGCACGGTTTGTGACGGATAAGCATCAGACGCAAAGATGGACAGTACCGTATGTAACGATACTGTCCTTTTCTCATTCTAAAAAGCACGCACTCTGTCGTTTGCCTACTGCGCGTCCCTCTGGCTGTACCCGTGCGCCTGTTCAAGGATCATATCCTTCACCTTCATCAGGCGGATCTGGGTGCTGCGCTCGTTTTCGTCGAGCTTCATGGTGATGTATTTGATGTTGTCGCGCAGCTGAGGAATCATGACGTGCTCCAGGGCGTTTACCCTTCTGCGCGTCTTTTCAATCTCCGCCGCCATCAGCTGGCACGCCTTTTCCACCTCGGCAAGGCGCAGCATCGCAGGCAGCACATCGGCAAGCGACTTCACCGCGTCATCCAGATCTCCCGACGTAAACGCAAAGCCGTAGGAGTAGATGTCGTTTGCGTCCGCCGTGCGGGTCTTGGTCTCGAACACAGGAATATCCACGCTCATCACGTTGCGGCTGCCCGCCTCGATGGTTACCTCCTGCTTGGGTGCAAGAAAGGCGGTGTCCACCATCTCGTCGGGCATCAGCGCACGGGCGAGCACCAGGTTTTTATTTGCGGCAAGGATGCCTGCCTCCACCTCTTCGCGCAGGGTTTTGTTCTCGCGCACAAGGTCTAAAAAGCGGCGCATCAGCTCGTCGCGCTTATCCTTTAGCAGCTTGTGCCCGCGCACGGCGGTAACCAGCTTGCGCTTTAGGCGGGTAAGCTCCATGCGGGTGGGGTTTACATGTGTGGTTGCCAAGAGTAGGACCCCCTTTTTTAGCTAGGGATTTGTTGTGCGTTTATGGTTTTTGGGGGCTACGGTTTAAATAGCCTTCGCACACAACCTTATAAAGAAACGCTACTTACTTTTCCTCGTAGTACTCGTCGAGGAACGCGTCCTTGATGCGCTTTAGCTCGGCGCGGGGCAGGATGCGCAGCAGCTTCCAGCCGATGGCAAGGGTCTCTTCGATGTCGCGGTTGGTTTGGTAGCCCTGCGACACATACTCGCGCTCGAACTCGTCGGCGAACTTCGCGTACAGCTTGTCAACCTCGGTCAGCGCCGCTTCGCCCAGAATAACCATCAGCTCCTTTGCCTCCTTGCCTCTTGCGTAGGCGGCAAACATCTGGTTCATGGTGTTGGCATGGTCGGCACGGGTCTTGCCCTCGCCGATGCCCTTATCCTTTAGTCGAGACAGCGACGGCAGTACGTCAATGGGCGGGGCGACGTTCTTGCGGTACAGCTCACGGCTTAAAATAATCTGACCCTCGGTGATGTAGCCCGTCAGGTCGGGGATGGGGTGGGTCTTGTCGTCTTCTGGCATGGTCAGAATCGGTATCATCGTAATACTGCCGTTCTTGCCCTTTAAGCGACCCGCGCGCTCATACAGCGACGCAAGGTCGGTGTACATGTAGCCCGGGTAGCCGCGGCGTCCGGGTACCTCCTTACGTGCGGCGGAAACCTCACGCAGGGCGTCGGCGTAGTTGGTGATGTCGGTCATAATAACGAGCACGTGCATGCCCTTTTCAAACGCAAGGTACTCCGCGGCGGTAAGCGCCATACGCGGGGTGGCGATGCGCTCTACGGCGGGGTCGTTAGCAAGGTTGATAAACAGCACCGCGCGGTCAAGTGCGCCCGTCTCGCGGAAGCTCTCGATAAAGAAGTTTGATTCCTCAAACGTAATACCCATGGCTGCAAACACCACCGCAAACGGCTCGCTGGTGCCGCGCACCTTCGCCTGACGCGCAATCTGCGCGGCAAGGTTTGCGTGGGGCAGACCGGATGCCGAGAAGATGGGCAGCTTCTGTCCGCGTACCAGTGTGTTGAGTCCGTCAATGGCGGATACGCCGGTCTGGATAAACTCCTGCGGGTAGTTGCGGGCGGCGGGGTTCATGGGCAGACCGTTGATATCCCGGCGCTGCTCGGGCAGGATGTCCGGTCCGCCGTCGATGGGGCGTCCCAGTCCGTCAAACACGCGGCTGAGCATATCCTCGGATACCCCAAGCTCCATGCTGCGCCCCAAAAAGCGCACCTTGCTGTTAGAAAGGTTAATACCGGTAGAGGTCTCAAACAGCTGTACCAGCGCGTTTTGACCATCGATCTCCAGTACCTTGCAGCGGCGTTTTTCTCCGCTGGCAAGCTCAATCTCACCAAGGTCGTTGTAGTTGACGTCCTCGACGCCACGAACCAGCATAAGAGGACCTGCAACCTCTTCTATCGTACGATATTCCTTCGGCATCAGAATTCCTCCTTCTGCTTGGCAAGCTCATCAATCTGGGTGTGCATCTCGGCAATGATGCTGTCGTACTCCGCCTGCAAGCTGTCCTGCAGGGTGTACTTAAAGCGTCCCACACGCTCGTGCACGGGCAGAGAAACCAGCTTATCAATCGAGATGCCGTTTGTAAGCGCCTGTGCGCTGATGTCGTACATCTCCAAAATCAGCTTCATCATCAGCCGCTGCTTTTCCAGCGGGCTGTAGGTGTCCACCTCGTGGAATGCGTCCTGATGCAAAAAGTCCTCGCGAATCGACCGCGCGGATTCGAGCTTCAAGCGGTCGGGCGGGCTTAACGCATCCATACCAACCAGCTTGACAATCTCCTCCAGCTCCGACTCCTCCTGCAGCAGGCGCATCATAGAAGCGCGCAGGCTGGTCCAGTCATTGCTTACGGTATCGTTAAACCAGTTTGCCATCGAGTCCACATACAGCGAGTAACTGGATAACCAGTTGATGGCGGGGAAGTGTCTGCGGTAGGCAAGGGAGGAATCAAGCCCCCAGAACACCTTGACGATACGCAGTGTAGCCTGAGAAACCGGCTCTGAGATATCGCCGCCGGGAGGGCTAACCGCGCCGATAACCGACAGCGCGCCCTCGCGCTCCTGCGAGCCCAGGGTGTGCACGCGACCCGCGCGCTCGTAGAACTGTGCAAGGCGGCTGCCCAGGTATGCGGGGTAGCCTTCCTCACCGGGCATCTCCTCCAGACGACCGGACATCTCGCGCAATGCCTCCGCCCAGCGGGAGGTGGAGTCCGCCATCAATGCCACCGAGTAGCCCATGTCGCGGAAGTATTCGGCTATGGTAATGCCGGTGTAGATAGACGCCTCGCGCGCCGCAACCGGCATGTCGGAGGTGTTTGCAATCAGCACCGTGCGCTTCATCAGCGAATGACCCGTTTTGGGGTCCTTGAGCTCGGGGAACTCGTTGAGTACGTCGGTCATCTCGTTGCCGCGCTCGCCGCAGCCGATGTAGACCACGATGTCCGCCTCCGCCCATTTGGCAAGCTGGTGCTGAACCACCGTCTTACCGCTGCCAAACGGTCCGGGAATGGACGCAACGCCGCCCTTTGCAATGGGGAACAGCGTATCGATTACACGCTGACCTGTAACCAGCGGCATATCGGGCGACAGCTTCTTTTTATACGGTCTGCCCTGACGCACCGGCCATTTTTGCAGCATGGGTAGCGTATGGCGGGTGCCCTTGTTGTCTTCTATCACCGCAATCGTTTCGGTAATGGTAAAGTCGCCCTGCTCGATCGAGACAATCTGCCCTGAAACGCCGTAGGGCACAAGGATGCGGTGCTCGATAATCTCGGTCTCCTGCACGGTGCCTAAGATATCGCCCGCCGTTACCTCGTCGCCCGCCTTTTTAACGGGCACAAAGCTCCACTTCTTCTCCCGCGAGATGGCGGGGATCTCCACGCCGCGTGTTAAGTTTGTGCCCGTCAGGCGCATAATGTCGTCAAGCGGGCGTTGAATTCCGTCAAAGATGCTGCCCATCAGTCCGGGCGCAAGCTCCACGCTCAGGGGAGCGCCCGTCGATTCCACCGGCTCGCCCGGTCCAAGACCGGAGGTTTCCTCGTAAACCTGAATGGACGCGCGGTC
>JAEZQD010000105.1 GCA_023413185.1 Bacillota bacterium | reverse complement strand
TTTTTTCAGTATTCGTGCGGATTTCTTATGAATCCTTATCCGTTTGATGAAACTGCTTGAGGTTGCCGATTTTTGCCCTGCGCTGCTCAAGAATCTTCTCAACCTCACTCAGCTCAATCCCCTGCTCGACCATCAACACCAACAGGTGGTACATCAGGTCACAAAGTTCGTTTGCCGTCTCTGTGTTGTCATTGTTCTTGGCGGCAACAATCGTTTCGCTGCACTCCTCGCCGCATTTTTTAAGTATCTTGTCAAGACCCTTATCAAACAGATAGCAGGTGTAGGAACCCTCCTGCGGGGTTTGCTTGCGCTCTTTAATCAGTTCATACAGACCGTTGAGCGTATCCATCATCGTTACTCATCCCCCTGTTGTTCTACGATTTGGTTAAAAAAACAGGTTCTGCTGCCGGTATGGCAGGCGACCCCTGTTTGGTTTACGACAACCAGCAACGTGTCGTTGTCGCAATCGGCGGTGATGGAACAAACCTTCTGCAGATGACCCGAGGTCGCCCCCTTGTTCCATAACTGCTGCCGAGAGCGAGAATAAAACCAAGTATAGCCCGTCTCAATCGTCTTGGCAAGGCTTTCCTTATTCATATAAGCAAGCATCAGCACCTCGTTGGTGCCGCTTTGCTGCACAATGGTGGGGATTAGCTCACCTTTTTGAAAGTATACGTCAAGATTCATGTTCTTGTTACTCCTTATGCCATAAAGATATCGCGTTTGTCAGCAATCGGCAAACCTTACCGGAATTCCGTTTTGATTAAGGTGTCGCTTAACCTCCGAGACCGTCAGCTCCCCGTAATGAAAAAGCGATGCCGCAAGCGCCGCGTCCGCCCCCGACTTTTGAAACACCTCGGAAAAATGATCCAGTGTTCCGCAGCCGCCGGATGCGATGACGGGGATATCCAGCATGCTTGAGACGATGTCGGTTAGCTCAATATCAAATCCGTTTTTTGTTCCGTCCGTGTCCATGGACGTGAGCAGGATCTCGCCCGCACCAAGGCGGTACACCTGCTGCGCCCATTTAATTGCGTCAAGACCCGTATCGATGCGCCCACCGTTGATTACAACATGAAAGGTGCCGTCTTGCGCCCTTCTTGCGTCGATGGCAACGACAACGCACTGGCTGCCGAACTTATCCGCAGCATTCTTTACAAGCTCCGGGTTGTGAACCGCCGCGGAGTTTACCGATATCTTATCGGCACCCGCACGCAGGATATCGCGAAAATCCTCGATGGTTCTGATGCCGCCGCCAACGGTGAGCGGAACAAAGACGTTACGCGCGGTACGGCGCACCACGTCAATCATCGTGCCCCTGCCCTCATGCGTTGCGGTGATGTCAAGAAATGTGATTTCGTCCGCGCCCTGACGGTTGTATTCGATGGCACATTCCACCGGATCGCCGACCTCTTTAATATCAACAAAGTTTATGCCCTTAACCACCTTGCCATTCTTTACATCCAGGCAGGGAATGATTCGTTTTGCTAGCATCCGTTTCACAACCTTTATATTTAACCATTTTTATATCGTACTGTTTCCGCCTATATATCGAGGCTGCAGGGTTATCACAACCATGACCGCAATATAAAAGGCGATACTCGTCAGACAACGGTGTCGTTGACCCGATACCAGTATTCATACAGATTGGAAAAGCCCATTTTGTTGTAAAGCGCAATTGCTTTGAAGTTGGACTGAACCACCTGTAGATACGCGCCCTCTGCCCCATGCTTTTTTGCCTCATTTAATAAAGAGCAGCAGATTTCATAGCCGTAACCTTGCCCTCGGTATGCATTGTCCACCACAATGTCAAACAAGCCTGCATACCCTCTTTCTATCACACACAGCCCGCAGGCAATTGTTTGCCCGTTTTTCTTAACCATCCCGCATAAAACCGTATGCTGGATACTGCGGAGCATAAGCGTTGCGGTGGCTATTTTTTGGCTGTCTGTCAGTCCGTTAAGAGAGAAATAACTGCTTGTCCAGTCTTCTTCCACAAAGCGACTCACATAAAAATCGGAAGAAACATGGTGAAAGCTTCTTATGTCCATTGTCATTATACTCGTTGGGGACACGATACGGTACCCTCTGGCCTGAAGAAGCTTGTCGAGAGCATCGTCACATACGTGTGTCAACTTGAATACAACCGGAAGGTTCTGGCTGCGGTACACCTTTTCGCAATGATCGATCTTGTCTGCCAGCGGCAAAACTCCATGATAGAGCGGATTAACCGAATTGGCTCTGTTGGTATACCCGTTTGAGAACCTCAATATCCAGCCATCATACACCTGTGTTTTCAACGAGGGATGCGCGTTCATCGAAAGTTCTTCGTAAAAAACCGTGTCATTATTACTTGACATTTGCACCCTTCATTTCCCGACAACGTATTATCAGTCCACTTGCTCCACACTCAGCTCAATCGCCTGCGCAAGGTCGAGTGTTCCCTGATACAGGCTCTTACCGCAGATTGCACCGTAAAGCCCCATCACACGCAATGCCTTGATATGCTCGATGTCTCGAATGCCGCCGCTTGCGATGATGTCACACGAAACCGCATTCTGCAGTTCTCCAAGCTGCGCAGTATTGGGTCCCGCAAGTGTCCCGTCCTTCGATATATCTGTAAAGATAATACACTTAACACCAATGCTCTCCATGCGTTTGGCAAGCTCAATATAATCAACGGTACTTGCGTCCAGCCAACCCTCCGCCGCCGCCATCCCATTTTTGGCGTCGATGCCTACGGCGATGCGAGAACCATAGTCCTTTACCGCCTGCCGAACAAAATCGGGTCTCTTGATCGCAGCGGAACCGAGTATGACACGGGCAATACCGCCCGACAGATAGTACTCCACCGTTTCCATCGTGCGGATTCCACCGCCCACCTGTACCTTAAGCCCAGTTTGCTTTGCAACACCCAAAAATATCTCGCTGTTTTGCGGTGTAGCACTTTTCGCTCCATCCAGATCTACCATGTGAATCCACTCTGCACCAGCGGTCTGAAACGCGCGGGCAGTGTCATACGGGTTATCGGCAACCTGCTGCACGGTGGAAAAATCGCCTTGCGTTAACCGCACACAGGTTTTATCCTTGATATCGATTGCGGGAAAGATTATCATACAAATACTTACGCCCTTTCTGTGGGGTGAAACCGGCAGAGTAATCGTTCTTACTGTAACTCGCAGAAGTTTTTCAGCATCCGAAGCCCGATTTCGCCGCTCTTTTCGGGATGATACTGTACGCCGTAAACGTTGTCCCTGTGCACGAGCGCCGGAATTTTTTGACCGTATACCGTGTACGCCGCTATATTTTCATCCGCGGTTTCTGCGCAGAATGAGTGAACAAAATACACATAGCTGTGTTCGCTTACCCCATTAAGCATTGCGCACGAGTTTTGGTAGGTGAGGTCATTCCAACCGATGTGCGGAATTTTAAGTCCGTTGCTCTCAATCTTACGCACGCTGCCATCAATCAGCCCCAGACCATCCGTTTGCACAAACTCATAGCCCTTTTCGAACAGCATCTGCATGCCCACACAGATGCCAAGCAGGGGTTTTATTTCTGCCTGCTGCTTGATGGTTTGCACCAGACCGCTTTGATTAAGCATCCGCATCGCGTCGGGGAACGCCCCAACGCCCGGCAGTATCAGCTTATCCGCTTGTTCCAGCACCTTTGTGTCAGAGGTGATGCAGTTTTCAAACCCCAGAAAATCCAGCGCATTTTTAGCCGAAAACAGATTGCCCGCGCCATAGTCTATGATTGCAATCATGATCTAACCACGCCTTTCAATTCGCAAGAATAATCAGTCGAGCACCCCTTTGGTGGAAAGCAGTCCGCTGTCGGTTGCCTTTACCGCAAGGCGCAGGGCATGTGCCACGGACTTAAACACCGCTTCGCACTTGTGGTGATCGTTTGCGCCATACCACAGTTTGATGTGTAGTGTAATGCCCGCGTGAAACGCAAAGGCACGAAAAAACTCCTCTACCATAGCGGTATCCATCGTGCCAATCTGATGATTGGCAAACGGGCAGTCAAACACAAGGTAGGGTCTCCCGCTGATATCCAGCGAGCAGAACGCCAGCGATTCATCCATGGGGACGGTAAAGCTGCCGTAACGCGCAATGCCGGACTTATCGCTTAGCGCCAAAGCAAACGCCTGCCCTAAAACAATGCCCACATCCTCCACCGTGTGGTGACAGTCAACCTCAAGGTCGCCTGTTGCCTGAACGGTAAGGTCAAACCCCGCATGTACCGCAAACGCCGTAAGCATATGGTCAAAAAAACCGATTCCGGTGGAGATATCCGTCTTTCCTGCCCCGTCTAGATTAACCCCGACAGAAACATCCGTCTCCTTGCTGGTTCTTTGCTTTTGCGCCTCTCTCATGGCTTGTCCGCCCTCCTTTATGTTTGTGTTTTTTGTTTACCCCTGTTTACAGCAGCTTAGCAAGCGCAGATAACAGCGACGCATTCTCGACGTCGGTTCCCGCTGTGATGCGCAGGCAATCGCCCATAAGCCGTACAACAATCCCCAGTTTAAGCAATTCGCTAAAGCACGCTTTTGCGTCGACCAGCTCTATTAAAATAAAATTGGTCTGGGGTTTATACACCTTGATAATACTGTTCTTCTTAAACTCCGCAAGCCTTGTTAACCCTTCATACAGGATGTCGCGGCTGCATTTAATGGCGCTGACGCAATAGTCAAGGTATTCATCCTCGCCCAGTAAAACGGTTCCGATTGCCTGAGAAAGTGCGTCGGTGTTATAAGGCGATTTTGCCGCGCGCAACGCGTTTGCTATCTTTGTATTGGTCACGGCAAAGCCAAGGCGCAGCGCCGCCGCACCCATTGCCTTGGAACAGGTTTTGAGCACAATCACATTGTCAAGCTCCGGCGCTTTACACAGGATGGACTGGTCTGAAAAATCCATATACGCCTCGTCCACAATAACGAGCGCGTCGGTTTGCTCTGCCAGCTCCAGAACATCCTTCGCGTCCATCATTAGGGATGTAGGATTACAGGGGTTTGAGAATATAATCGCCTTTGCGCCTGCTTGTTTTGCCGCTTTAATAATCTCCTTTGCCGTAACGGTCAAATCCTTACCCTTTTGCAGCGTGACAAGGTTTAGCTCCTGCAGCTCGCCGTAAAAACGATACATCGAAAAATCGGGTGCAAGCGTCAGCAGCGGCTCGCCCTTTTGCAGCATGCCGGCGATAATAACCGAAATCAACTCGTCTGAACCGTTGCCCGCCACAACATTCTCGGGCTGTACCTGAAACCGTTTTGCAAAAGCTGCGCATACATCTGCCGCCAATGCATCGGGGTAACGGTTCATCGAGACGCCCGCCACCGCTTCAATTATCTTCAGTTGCAGCATTTCATCCGGCTGTAAAAAGGATTCGTTTGCGTCAAGTCGGATGGGGTAACTGCCGCTGATCGGCTCGTATGGGGTCATATGCTTTATTTTATCGCAGAGTTCATATCCCATTTGTTTTCTGCCTTTCCGAAATAAGGGTTAGTCGTTAAATCGCACGCGCACGGAGTTTGCGTGGGCGTAAAGTCCTTCTTTCTCCGCAATGAGGATGATATCATCCTTTGCTGCTTTTAGCGCCTTTTCCGTATACTGAATAAAGCTTGATTTCTTTACAAAGCTGTCTACCGAAAGCGGGGAGAAAAATCTCGCGGTGCCGCTCGTTGGCAGCACGTGGTTTGGACCCGCGTAGTAGTCGCCCAGCGGCTCGGGGGAATATTTCCCGAGAAAAACAGAGCCTGCGTTGTCGAGCCTGCCAAGATACTCAGCCGGATTTTCCGTCATAACCTCAAGGTGCTCGGGTGCGAGCAGGTTTGCAAGGTCCACAGCGCGGTGAAGGGTGTCGCATATAAGAATGGCGGAATAATCACGCAGTGAGCGCTCGATAATCTCGCGGCGCGGCGCGTTCGCGGTCTGCTTAGCAAGCTGTTCTTTGGTTTGTTTAGCGACCTGCTCGCTGTTGGTTAACAGAATAGCGCTGGCTAGTACATCGTGCTCTGCCTGACTGAGCATATCGGCGGCAAGGTATACGGGGTCTGCGGTTTCGTCTGCGATAATCAGTATCTCGCTGGGACCCGCCACCATGTCGATATCCACCACGCCGTACAGCAGCCGCTTTGCGGTTGCCACATAGATGTTGCCGGGACCTACAATCTTATCCACCTTCGGAATCGTCTCGGTTCCGTACGCGAGTGCCGCCACCGCCTGTGCCCCGCCGACCAGATATATCTTATTTACACCCGCTACGCTTGCCGCTACAAGGATGTCGGGGTTTGCGCCGCCCTGTGCGGGGGGCGTCACCATGATAATCTCCCTGACCCCCGCAATTCTTGCGGGAATCGCGTTCATCAGCACCGAAGAGGGGTACGCCGCTGTGCCGCCGGGTACATACAAGCCCACACTGTGCAGCCCACGAACCCGCTGACCCATTACCACGCCGTTTTCATCGGTTACCACAAAGCCGTGGGTGAGCTGTTTTTCATGGTATGCGGCGATGTTGTCTGCGGCCTTTTGCAGCGCTTTTACAAACTCAGGGTCTGCCGCCGCCACCGCCGCGTCAATCTCCTCTTGCGAGACCAGCATAGCTTGCGGCACAAATCGGTCGAAGCGTTCGGTGTAGTCCAGCACCGCGCGGTCGCCGTCGCGTCGCACATCCTCGATGATCTTTGCTACCTGCTCGGACACCTCTTTGCTTGTCTCTGTGCTTCTTTTGTGCAGCGCGTCAAGCAACGACAGTTCGTCTGTGCCATTGGCGTTTACCATGTTTATCATAATTTACACACCCCTAATCACTCTGTTATCAATCGCATTGTTCGGTGCTTGCAAGCTTTGCATCCATTTTCGCGAGCAGCGATTCAATCTCGTTTTTACGAAGCTTCAGCGAAGCAATGTTTACAATGACCCTCGCAGAAATCGGCGCAATCTCCTCGATGACCTCCAACCCGTTTTCGCGCAGGGTGGAACCTGTTTCGACAATATCCACAATCGCGTCCGCCAAAGAGATTAGCGGCGCAAGCTCTACCGAGCCTTCAATCTTTACGATGCGCACATCCATCCCCTTGGATTCAAAAAACTCCTGCGCAACGCTCGGATACTTTGTCGCTATCGTCTTCACATTGTAGCCCTTGTAAAAATCAAGCCCCTTTGGTGCCGCAAGCGCAAACCGGCAGCGCCCAAACCCAAGGTCTAGCATCTCATAGAAGCTGCGTCCCTGCTCCATGATGGTATCCTTGCCTACCACACCAAGGTCACACACGCCGTGCTCCACATAGGTGATTACATCGGCGGCTTTCGCAAGTACAACCTCAAGGTTTGCATCGGGCAGTGCCAGTATCAGCTTACGCCCTTTGTTTACCAACACCTCGCAGTCAAGCCCCATGCGCTCAAACAACGCTACGGTCTCCTTTTCCAGCCTGCCTTTGGTCAGTGCAATCCGTAGTGGTCTCATAATGTATCCTTCCCGAACATATTCGTCCGATTACAGCTGAATCTCCTCGGTCTGTGCGTGTACGTAATAAAGCTTTGGTATCCCCGTTTGCCTTGCGTATTTTATTGCCTCTTCCAAGCTTTCGGTCAATGCGTTTTCACACCGCAAGCCTTGGTCGGTCAGCGATTGCAGAAATACCAGACCGTTTATTTGATATGCGCTATCCGCATAAACAAGCGCATCGGCAATCCGTCGTTTTTCCGCCCTGCCGCTACGGGCAAGCGCCGCTACAATAGCCGTGATATCGGCACCGAACCCAACTGCGGGCAAGGGTCTGCCAAAGTCCGAAAGAAGGCTATCGTATCTGCCGCCCGATAAAACCTGCTCGCCGTAGCCTTCTATATATCCGCGGAACACCACGCCGGTGTAATACTCTCTGCGATGCACAAGCCCAAGGTCAATAATCACCTTGTCTTTGAGCCCCAGCTTTTCTATCTCGCGATACAGGTCTTTGAGATAACTAAGAATCTGTGCCGTTTCGGGGCTGTTAAACAGCTTCATCGCCTCATCAATCACCTCTGCGCCGCCAAACAGTGACGGCAAACGTTTTAAGGCCTGTAACCCCTTTGCATTGCCTACCCGGTCAAGCAGATCGCCCAGCGCCGCGTAGTTTTTTGCCTCGACAAGCGTTCTGATCTCCTCGCGGGTATCGTCATCCACCGGCAGGCTTTTTGACAGTGCGTTGAAAAAACCGATATGCCCTATCTCAAAACGGAAGTCCGCGCTATTAATCGCCTTAAGCGCATCAAGCGCGATACAGATTACCTCTAGGTCCGCACGCTCGGTGCCAGAGCCTATCAGTTCAATACCCATCTGGACGACCTCGTTGCTGCGGCCGGACAGGCTTTTGGTCATCTGATAAACGTCCTGATTGTAAAACAGTCGGATCGGAAGCGGTTCTTCGCGCAGGCGCGTGGCAACAAGCCGCGCGATTGGTACCGTGGAATCGGGTCTGCACACCAATAACCGTCCGTGACAGTCCGTCAGCTTATACATAGCCTCCTGAGGAAAATGCCGGTTATCCTCCGAAAATACGTCGTAGTATTCAAGCCCTGCGGTAACAACCTCGTTGTACCCTCTACCGGTGAACAGCTGCCGCAGGTTCTTTTCGCAGGTTCTTCTGGCAACGCATTCCTCAAACAAAAGGTCTCTTATTCCCTCCGGAGTCATCGTGTTATAGCGTCTCATGAAAATAGCCCACCCTTTCTGGGAAGTGTGCGATTCCGGTTCTCACCGCTTACTTTAGTATGCTACTATACTACTACGTTGAATCACCAGTGTCAATCAATCGTTATTTGTAATCCCAAAATTCTGTAACATAGTACAGTTAAAACAAGGTTAATTGGCTGGTTTTGGGCAATTCATCCAACGCACCCGCAGTGCTGAGTATCTCGATTACCGCTTTGGATACCCCCGAGCGCTCGGCAAGCTCATCCACCGAGATAAACGGCTCGCCCTCTCTTGCCGCCATCAAGGCCTGCGCGGCGTTCTCGCCAACGCCTTTCAGGGAGCAAAACGGCAAACGAATCTTTCCGTCCTCACACAGATAGCTGGTTGCATGCGAACGGTACAGGCTTACCGGCAAGAATTCCAGACCTCTGGCAAGCATTTCATTTACAATCTGGAGCGTTTCAAACATCCCGTCTTCCTTTGCGGTGCGGTCATTTTTGCGTTCGGTCAGTTCACGCATCTTGCGCATGACGAAGCTTCTGCCCGCCATGGCGCTTTCGGCATCGAAGTCGCCGCCGCGCACGGTGAAAAACGCGGCGTAAAACTCAAGCGGATAATGAATCTTAAACCAACCCATCCGCATTGCGCCGATAACATAGGCGCAGGCGTGCGCTTTCGGGAACATATACTTAATCTTTAAACAGCTGTCGATATACCACTGCGGGACATTATGGTCAAGCAGCGTTTGTATAATCTCGGGGGTAAACTCCTTTTGTGCCTTACCTTTACGGGTGCACTCCATAATCTTAAAGGACAGCTTTTTGTCTACTCCTTTATAGATCAGGTAGGACATAATCGAGTCGCGCGTACCGATAACCTCCGAGATGGTGCAGGTTCTATTCTTAATCAACTCCTGGGCGTTGCCAAGCCACACGTCGGTGCCGTGTGAAAGTCCCGATATCTGCAACAGGTCAGAAAAGGTTTTGGGCTGCGCGTCTATGAGCAGTCCGCGCACAAACTCCGTACCCATCTCGGGGATAGCAAGCGAGCCGGTCTGGCAGCCAATCTCTTCGGGCGTAACCCCGAGCGCTTCGGTGGAGGTAAACAGGCTGAGTACCTCGGGCGCGCTCGTGGGCACATCGTTCATTTGAACCCCCGTCAGTTGCTCCAAATGCTTGTACAGGGTGGGAACATCATGCCCAAGAATGTCGAGCTTTAGAATGGTATCGTGCAGTGAGTGAAAGTCAAAATGGGTTGTGGTAACGCCCTTATCCTTTTGGTCCGCAGGGTGCTGAATGGGCGTAAAGTCGGTGACATCATACTCCGCGGGCACAACAACCATTCCACCCGGATGCTGACCCGTGGTGCGTTTGACCCCAAGCAAGCCTTGAATCAGACGGTTTATCTCGGCGCGGTGCACGGTTTTTCCGTGCTCCTCCAGGTATTTTTTCACGTAGCCAAACGCTGTTTTTTCGGCAACCGTGGCAATGGTACCCGCTTTAAACACATGGTCTGCGCCAAACAGCTCTTCTGTGTAGCGGTGCGCGGTGGCTTGATATTCGCCCGAGAAGTTGAGGTCGATATCGGGCGCTTTATCGCCGTCAAAGCCTAAGAACGTTTCAAACGGGATATCGTGACCATCCTGACGATAGCGCGTACCGCAAACAGGGCAGTTTTTTTCGGGCAAGTCGTAGCCCGACGAGACGGAACCGTCTAAGAAAAACTCACTGTGCTTACAGCATGGACACACATAGTGCGCCGGCAGCGGGTTAACCTCTGAGATGCCCGCCATCGTTGCGACAAACGACGAGCCGACGGAGCCGCGCGAACCGACCAGATACCCATCGCTCTCGCTTTTTGCTACCAACTTCTGCGATATCATATAGAGCACCGCAAAGCCGTGCTTAATAATGGAGGTAAGCTCCCTCTCCAAACGAGAGGATACCACCTCGGGTGGGTTTTCGCCGTAGATTTCATGTACCCTACCCCAGGTAAGCCGCTGCAGCTCCTCCTCCGAGCCTTCTATGCTGGGGGGGTATGTCCCTTTTGGTATTGGGCGGATGTCGTCTTCTATCATATCGGCAATCTTTACAGTGTTACGCACCACAACCTCATGAGCCTTTTCTTCCCCTAAGTAAGAGAACTCCGCCAGCATCTCGTCGGTTGTGCGCAGGTATAACGGCGGTTGATTTTCCGCATCCGAAAAACCCTGACCGGATAGCAGAATCCGACGAAAGTCCGCATCACTCTCGTTTAGAAAATGTACGTCACAGGTCGCAACACACGGCTTGCCAAGTCGGTCAGCAAGGGCAACAATCTGTTTGTTGTAATCCTTTAGCTGCTCATCATCCCACACGCGTTCGCTGCGCACCAGGTGCGCGTTGTTTGCAATCGGCTGAATCTCAAGATAATCATAATATGACGCAAGCTCCAACAGGTCATTTTCGCTCTTGCGTTCCAAAATCGCCTTGTAAAGCTCACCGGCTTCACAGGCTGTTCCGACTATAAGACCATCGCGGTGCTTTGTTAGTTCTGATTTAAGTATGCGAGGTTTTTTATAAAAATGGTCGATGTGCGCGAGCGATACCAGCTTGTACAGGTTTTTAAGCCCCGCCTTTTCTTTAACCAAAATAATCGCATGGTACGCGGGCAGTTTTTTGTAATCCGATACCGCAAGCCCGCCATTAACCTGCTCGATTGCGGTAACCCCTTGCTCTAAACGCATCATCTCTACAAATTTTAAGTATATCTTTGCAAGCACCGCCGCATCGTCACACGCGCGATGATGCTGAAACTTGCTCAGATCCAGCGCCTTTGCAACCGTGTCCAGCTTATGGTTTGAAAGCTGCGGCAACAATGCGCGCGCAATCGGCACCGTATCCACCGAGGAATAGTTCATTTTCAGCCCATAGCGCGCGGCGGCGGCATCAATAAAGCCGGTGTCAAAAGCGGCGTTGTGCGCGACAAACACCTTCGCGTCCCCGCAAAATGCTACAAACGCGCGCATGGCCTCTTCCTCAAGCGGTGCATCCTTTACCATGTCGTTGGTAATAGAGGTAAGCTCGGTAATCTTTGCGCTGATTGGACGCTTTGGGTTAATAAAGGTGGAGAAGGTGTCAACAGTCTCGCCGCCAATCAGCTTTACCGCGCCAATCTCAATCATACGGTCGCTGTATATGGAAAAGCCTGTGGTCTCGACGTCAAACACGACTGTTTCCTCGTCAAAAGACGCGCTGTGCTCCCCCGAAACGGCGTTGATCGAATCGGGTACCAGATAGGCCTCTATGCCGTAGATGGCTTTGAACTCGCCGCCACCTTTGCGGATATCACTTACGGTGTTCATCACCTCGGGGTATGCCTGTACCACACCGTGGTCGGTTATCGCAATTGCCTTGTGACCCCATTTGTAGGCGCACATAATCAGGTCTTTGGCAGCGGTCATGCCGTCAACCGCAGACATGTTGGTATGGCAATGCAGCTCGACACGTTTTTGCTCGGCAGTATCGCAGCGTTTTGCTTTTTGTGCGGTGGAAATATCAAACACACGGATGCTGACCTCTTTGTCAAACGTGTCGTAGCTTGCGTCACCGCGAACAAGAATGGTCATACCCGTTTTCAATTCGTCTAGCTTTTCTATCTTTGCGCTGTCGCGTTTTTTGTTGCAGATAAGCTTTAACGTATTGGAGTCGGTGTAATCGGAAAAGTCGATTGCGTATATGTACTTTTCGCCGTCCCGCGTTTCCTTGCGGTTTACAGCAATGATGTCGCCCCAAACAAGCACCTTGCCCGACTCGGAGGTCACCTCGCTCAGCGGCATGGGGTGTTCGTTGATTGCCTTGCCAAACAGCACCTTAACGCTGCCCGCAATAATCGGTAACCCCTCATATAACACTCCGCCATTGTTCTGTACCGTCCTCTCCCTTTTGGGAGAAGGCTCTTTAGCGCGCTGCTCGTTCTTTTTCTGCGGAATCGGTGACTCCCACGGCGCGGTAGTATCCGTACTCAGCTCTTTTTTTACCTCTGTGGGTTGAGCGGTTGGCACGGCTTGCTCGCCGGAGATCTCGCACACCCCGTCAAACACAATCTCACGTGTGGTGGAAAACTCCTTTTGCATCAGTATCACAAGCGCATGTTCAAAGCCGGTTTGCGTCAGCAGTTTTTTACCTCCTTGGCAAAGCGTTATCGTCATTGTTTTATCGTCAAGTGAGACCGTTGCGTTATCCAAAAAGCCGTTAACAATCTTCCCCATTCTTCGCAGCGAACATACAAACTCAGGGAAATACTCCGCACTTAATAGGGCGGCGTCATACTGCGGCTGGATGCTGACGGAGGAAAGCTGCATCTTGTGTGCAAGCTTGTCCTCCAGCGCCCAAAGCTCCTTTTTGGATACCGTTGCGTTCATGCGTACGGTGACGACAAGCGTCGCACGCTCCTTGTTGATGTCAAGATGCTGTACCACGCCGTCATATAATGGGAATGGTATCCCCTCTTTTCCGATTGTTGCGGCAAACAGGCTGCCAAAGGTCCGTATCATCGGTAAACATCCTGCCTTTCCGTTTCTTTGGGTTGTTACATCATATCAATCTCTTTAAAAAGCTCTGTAACAATATCCTGCTCGGGGATTTTGCGGACAATCTGCCCCTTTTTAAACAGGATTGCCTCGCCGTCACCACCGGCTATTCCGATATCCGCCCCGCGCGCCTCGCCCGGACCGTTTACGGCACACCCCATAATGGCGACGGTAATATCCTTGTCCAGATTCCAAATGCGACCTTCGACCTCTTTGGCAAGGGTAATCAAATCAATCTTGGTTCTTCCGCAGGTGGGGCAGGAGATTACATTAACCCCCCCGCGCAAACCAAGCCCTTTGAGGATATCCCGTGCCGCATAGACCTCTTTTATGGGGTCGTCCGTCAACGAGACACGCACCGTGTC
>JAEZQD010000043.1 GCA_023413185.1 Bacillota bacterium | reverse complement strand
ATGTGGGATTATAAACAGTACGGGGGAAGCATACTATTATGGTGTATGGCAAAAAACTGGTTACTTTGCTTTTGGCGGTCACGGCAGGCGTTTTGGTACTCGCGGGTTGTTCGGGTGGCGATGAGCCAAAAAACACCCCTTCCGCAGAGGAGATTGCAACGCGTATTATGAGCACCTGCTCCTTTGATGAGATGATTAAAATAGAAGACAGTGTGCTTTACAACCAGTACACCGAGCTTGACGAGGGCATGCTTGAGGATGCCGCCGTGTACACCTCTACACTGGTGCTTGCCGACGAGGTATGTGTGCTTCGGCTGAAGAACAAAAGCGATGCTGACGCGGTGAAGGCTGCAATCGAAACACGTCTTGCCGACCTTACCGATAAGTTTACCGGTTATCGCGAAGAAGAGATGCCCAAGATAACAGAAGCGTTAATTGAAACGCGCGGCACCTATATCCTTATGACCACCACGCCGGACGGGGAAGCGGCTCGCAAAGAGTTTGAGTCCATGCTGGGGTAGTACCCCGATCTATTGTATATTAGGAGGACGGTGAAGGCGATTGATCGTTGAGTGCGTGACAATTACAGCAATCCTTGTTGCAATATTCTTTGTGTTCCTTCGTGGGCACAAGCCTAAATCTGCGTTATCTACGGTGCCACTTATCGTTGTGCCTATGCTGCATCTGCTGGGCAATCCGCTTTCAAGTTGGTTGTCTCCCATGCTCGGGTTGCCCCGCCTCAGTGTCTATGTGGCGGTGGACGCTGTAGCGTTTGTTCTGTTTTTTGGGCTGTCGCTTTTCATGCTTAAAAACTTCCACTCGAGGCGCACCAAAGTAACCTATCTGATTGCTGGGGGGTTGTTCACCCTTGCTTTGTCGGTAATACTCATCAGCGACCTGCTGACGAGGTTTGCCTAAACCAAAAGGTAACGCCCGGATATTGCTGCAATGCTAGCCATATCCGGGCGTTTTGCTGTGTGTATGCGTTTGGGTTTGGTGTCGGCATTAGTCCTCTTCAAACAATCGGTGCAAAAAGGCGATGGCAGAAGGGGTGCGAAAGATCTTCTCACACGCCTTGTAGGCACTTTCGGCGCAGATGCCGTCCTCCGCAATGTTTACAATCCAGTCCGCCTCCACTAAGATGCGATAGTCGGCACCGTCTATATCGGAGTAGGTGTGATGATGTCCCACGAGGTAACACACCCGCTCGGTTATTTCCTGCGAAAAGCCAAGGCCGCTAAGCATATCTCGCGCAAGGGGAGGTCCCTCCAGCTCCTGATACTTTCCCGCACTGCTGCCATATTTCTGCTCGCTTGCCTTTATCCCAATATCGTGAACTACGGCGGCAGCCTCAATAATCAGCCAGGTTTGATCATTCACCTGTTCCAGATGTGCGATGGTTTTTGCATAGGCATATACCTTTAAAAAATGCGCGGTCCTGCGCTGGTCCTTTGCATAGTACGCGGTCATGCAATCTATCAACGCTGCGATGCTGCTCATATAAGACGCCTCCCCTTTTTGCGGTGGTGATCGTTTTGGATACAGTATACCATATGGCAGGTTTTGTGTGTATAGCAACTTTCACTGCTTTGTGTTTGCCCCATAGCAAAACTATCGGTAAATATTGCCCTTGCATCAAGTCGCTGGGAGGTGTAAAATTCCATATTGAGTGCATCACTCGCGCTCAATATGTTTGGGGTGGGGTTACGAATGATAAGGGATTATATTATCGCGCTCAAGCGGGAGTTTTCGGGCTATGGCGGCAGCAAGCTTGGCAAGGATATCCTCGCGGGCATTACGACCGCGGCGGTTGCTTTGCCTCTTGCTCTCGCGTTTGGCGTAAGCAGCGGAGCGGACGCAGCGGCGGGGCTGATAACCGCCATTATCGCAGGCGTGTTGATTGGCGCGCTGTCGGGCGCATCGTTTCAAGTATCGGGACCCACGGGTGCCATGGCGGCTATTCTGGTTCCGCTAGTGGCACAGCACGGGCTGGAGGGCATCTTCGTCGCGGGGCTTTTGTCGGGTATCCTACTTTTATTGTGCGGTCTGTTTAAGCTGGGGGGATTGGTATCGTTTATCCCCTCCCCTGTAATAACCGGTTTTACTTCGGGCATTGCCATCATCATAGCTTTGGGGCAGATTGATAACCTGTCCGGGTTATCCTCGGCGGGCGAGACCACCCTGCATAAGGTAATCAGCTATTTCCGTACACCGCAATCGGTGGACGTGCTATCGCTGGGCATAGGGCTTGCCGTAATCGGGTTTATGATGCTGTACCCCAAAAAGCTTGCGCGTTACTTCCCCGGGTCACTTGCCGCCATCATCCTTGCGGTTGCCGCAAAGATGCTCTTTTCATTGGATGTCGCGGCTGTCGGCGAAATACCGCGTACCCTTATGCTGGATAACCGCCTGCACTTTGCGCGGCTTTCGTATTCGGAAATTCCGGACTATATCGTACCCGCAATCAGCATTGCGGCACTGGGGCTGATTGAAAGCCTGCTGTGCGGGGCCAGCGCTGGCAGAATGAAGAACGAGCGCCTTGATGCAAACCGAGAGCTGGTTGCACAGGGCATCGGCAACATCGTCATCCCGTTCTTTGGGGGTGTTCCCGCTACGGCGGCAATCGCCAGAACCAGCGTCGCGATTAAATCGGGTGCCCAAACACGACTTGCTGGCATTATACACGCGCTTACCATGCTCGCGTCGATGTTTTTGCTTGCCCCTGTTATGAGCGAGATTCCGCTTGCGGCACTTTCGGGCGTTTTGATTGTGACCGCATGGCGTATGAACGAGTGGACCAGCATAAAAAACATCTTTAACCGTCGCATTAAAACGGCGATGGCGCAATTCTTAATTACGATGGCGGCAACCGTTGTGTTCGACTTGACTATCGCCATCCTTGCGGGTGTTGGGTTTTCGATTATTGCGTTTGTTGTCAAAACCTCAAGCATCGAGATTGAGGTGTGCGGGGTGGATAGCGGGCGCCTCAGCGACGATGCCGCGGATATCTGCCACGAGGAGACCTGTGTGGCTTACATTACAGGGCCCCTTTACTTCGGTTCGGCGGGGCGGTTGGAGCAGCAGCTTGCGGTGTGCGGAGAAAAACGCAATGTCATCCTCTCCATGCGCGGCGTACCGCTTGCGGACATCTCGGGCGTAAACGCCCTGCAGGAGCTGTATCAGCGTCTGGAGCAAAACGGAACGTCTGTATACTTTGCGTGCGTTCATCCGTCGGTTTTGCGCATGTTTGAGCGGTGCGGGCTTTGTGACTGCGTACCTGAGTCACGCTTCTTCTGGAGCACCGACAAGGCGCTTGCGTATATCGCACACGCGCAATCCGTTTCGGAACCGCGGTAGGATACCACATTAGCGATACCATGTTTGAGCAACTGGTGATGTGTTTTTACAGCGTGGCTACCGTACTGAATCAATCATATACGGATAAGGTCGGCATGGGTAAACCCATGCCGACCTTTCGCAAGTTGCGAACTAAACCGCCTGTATCATCGCTTCCACTTCATCCAGCCAAAGGGTTGCGCAGGCGTCGCTGGGCATACGCCAGTCGCTGCGGGGCGAAAGGGTAACCGACCCGATTTTGGGACCGTCCGGCATGCAGGAGCGTTTGAACTGGTGCGCAAAAAAGCGCTGGTAGAATAGTTTGAGCCACGAGAGCACCTCGGCACGGGTGTAGCTGCCCGTGTAGGCGTACTCTGCAAGGCGCGCAATCTTCGTGGGGGTAAACCCGAAGCGTACCACATAGTACAAAAAGAAATCGTGCAGCTCATACGGTCCGACGATGTGCTCGGTCTTTTGCGCAATCTCGCCGTTCTCTGCTGGCAGCAGCTCGGGGCTGACGGGCGTATCCAATATGTCGTACAGCACCCCTTTTAAGCGCGCATCGGTTGCAGCGTCCGCCTCGTAGCGCACAATGTGGCGAACGAGCGATTTGGGCACCGATACGTTTACGGAATACATCGACATGTGGTCGCCGTTGTAGGTTGCCCAACCAAGCGCAAGCTCCGAAAGGTCGCCCGTGCCAATGACAAGCCCGCCCGTCTGGTTGGCAATATCCATCAGCACCTGCGTGCGTTCGCGTGCCTGCGCGTTTTCGTAGGTAATGCTTTGGTCGTTTTCATCGTGCCCGATGTCGACGAAATGCCTGCGTACCGATTCGGTGATATCAATCGAGCGGAAGGTTACACCCAAAGCCTCGCACAACAGCTCGGCGTTGGTTCGGGTGCGGGTTGTCGTGCCAAAGCAGGGCATGGTCACCGCCACGATGTCGCTGTGCGGACGCATGAGCGTGTCCATCGCGCGGACGCAAACCAAAAGCGCCAGCGAAGAATCCAGCCCACCCGACACGCCGACTACCACAGTCGCGCTGCCGGTATGCGCCAAACGGGTTTTTAGCCCATGAGACTGCATGGCAATGATCATCTCGCACCGCTTTGCACGGTTTTGCTCGTCCGACGGCACGAACGGGTGGCGTTCCACCATGCGCGTCAGCTTTGTTTCGGTTAGCGGCATATCAAACAGCACCTTGCGCATCGAGACATCCTGCTGTGGGAAGGTGTTCATCCTTCGCCGCTCCTGCGCAAGGCGCGACACATCGATTTCGGTTAGGATAATGCCGTTTTGAAACGGCACGCTCTCGCTTAACAGAACGCCGTTTTCCGCAATCAGGCTGTGACCGGAAAAAACCATGTCGGTGGATGACTCCCCGTCTCCTGCGCCCGCGTATAGATAGGCGCAGAGCAGGCGCGCGGACTGCCCCGTCACAAGCTGGCGGCGGTAGTCGGGCTTGCCGATGGTCTCATCGCTTGCCGAGAGGTTAACAATCACGGTAGCCCCTGCAGTCGCAAGGGAGAGGGAGGGCGGCGATGCTACCCACAGGTCCTCGCAGATCTCTATGCCAAGGCAAAAGTCGGGGAGCTGTCGGCTGCAAAACAACAAACCCGAGCCAAACGGCACCTCTTTACCGAGAAAAAGGATGCTGTTTTCTTTTTGGTCCGGCTCGGAGAAATGCCGCAACTCGTAGAATTCACCGTAGTTTGGTAGGTTGCACTTTGGCACAACGCCAAGCACCTCGCCCTGATAAGCGCATACGGCGCAGTTAAACAGCTTGCCGCTATGCTCTATCGGCATACCAAATACGGTGATAAGCGCAAGCGAAGCCGTCTTTTCTATGATCTCCTTTGCAACGGAGAGTGCGCCCTCAAGCAGGGTGCGCTGTAAGAACAGGTCGCCTGCCGTATAGCCTGTCACACACAGTTCGGGCAGCACAATCAGTTTTGCGCCTATCGCTGCCGCGTTATGTGCCATCGCAATGATTTGCTTCGCGTTGTGCGCGCAATCCGCCACGCGAATTTGTGGGGTTGCCGCCGCTACCTTAATAAAGCCGTGTTCCATACCACCATCACCATACTTCTCGTTTTTTATGCCGTCGCCCATGTAGTATTGCCAAGAAAATTGTCAATTTTTATCGCCATTTCATGAGCACATTGTAGCACGATTCTATAGTTTTATCAATCAAGCGGTATTTATCACGCAAACGATATAATCGAATCATGAAACGGTTGGATGGAACTTTTGCAATACGGGCAACAACCAAATAAAAAAAAACAATACATGCTTTGCATTTGCTATGTCATATGGAAAACTACACGCGAAATGGTCAATCGAGCCAATACGACAAAGGAAAAAGCGCGTCATTTCCAAAGCCCTGGATTATGGCTTTGAGAATGAGCGCTTTTCTATACGAGTCCGGTTCATCGGGCTGGAATGGGTGGGAATAGAGTACGGCGCGGCTAGAAAAATGACTGTCCAACTTGTTGCTAAAAACCTCGACGCCCGTGAGAGGCAGATATCACGCCTTGCACATCCTGTATCGCCGGATGCAATTAGAATATTCCCCCGTTCTCCATTTTCGTTTTGTTTACAAAATCAATGTGGTACAGCTTTTCCCAATGGTTTACGTTTAGCGTCCCCTTCGTGAGATGGATAGCTAAAAAGCAGCAATCCTTATCATTTTCATTGTTCGCCATATCATACCATGCAGAAAACGCTGCGCGGAGCTTATCTCGAATAACGGCATTCTTCGGGTCGAGCACCCAACCGAGGTTTTCGCCTACGCCATTGGCGGTGAACATCTCGGAACAGCCCGCCACCGAAACCTCTGGATTTTGAGCGATTTGCTGCATCTTATTTGACTTTCCATAGGTCACAACATAGAACACGCCGTCCTCATAATAGGCATCCACACTACGCACAACCGGGCGAGGGACTCCGTTTGCGCCCGGCTCCCTTGCAATCGTAGCGAGCGAAATGATATTGTCCTTGCCGTTTCCGAACTGTTCCGCTATCAGCTTTAATCCTTCTTCGTAGTTGCTCATTTGTCTTTCCTCCAGGATGTATTATTTAATTGTCTCGTTCCTTAAAAGGAATCCACAATTCTACGTAAGAGATGTCGGACGTGTTTTTGTAGTACAGCTCTGGGAAGAAACCATCCGCAATCAAATTGTGCTTTCTTAACCAGTACCGCGTGTACTTCATTGCCTTGCCCATATTGACTTTCATCTGCTCGCTACTTTCGGTTTCAAAACCACACACAATGTATTCGCGTACGGGCATCTGCCAGTTTGCATACTCGGTGACTATCCCGGTATTTTTCACCGGTGCACCAACAAAGTAGGTTGAATAACCATCTGGTGCATCGCCGTGATACGAAACGCCAACCCAGCGCCCTTGTGAGATATGCGGGAGAGTCGGAAGAACCTGAAAGAAACTCCTCCAAATCTCACTGACCGTGTCTATACCGGTTCGTTCGCCCGCCATTCTACCATATGTAAACGGATAATACCCTGTAACGCCAACAAAGCTGATTGGTTCATTTAAAAATTTACGGTTTATTTCCAATACCAGCCCATCGCATATCAGTGGCACACCTTCATCAACTACAATTTGACCAAGCAGCAAATCCGGCAGTTCAAAGTTCTGTAGGTCAATTTGTTTGTGTCGGTATTGAGAAGGACTGATCCCATAGGCTTCTTTAAATGCTCGTGTATAGGTTACGTGACTGCCAAACCCGTATTCCATCGCGATGTCGATGATGCGATTTCTTTTGTCGCGCAGCATCGGCAGAGACCTTGCCAATCGACGCAGTTTGATATAATCTCGAACCGATGTGTTAACTAGCCGAGTAAACAGTCTCTGGTAATAAAACAGCGACAGTGCGGCGGCTTCTGCCAGTTCCTCCATTTGAATCTCTTCACCAAGGTGTTGTTCGATGTGATTTAAAGATTTTTGAATGGCTTCCCATGCATGCATGATAATACCTCTCTAAAACAATATAGCACAGACGAAAACAAAAACTTAACCGTGTCTGCTCTTTTTGGTTTTCGAAAGCAAAACAATGTTGGATTTCGAAATAGAATGATGAGTTTTGTGGCCTAGGAATTATTTGTAATAATATCACATTTCATGCTGCATCGCAAATTTCTGTTGTAAAGAGGATACACGATGCATGACTTAAAAAAACATCTGCCTCAAAAAGAAAACGCCCCCGTTCTCGGAGGCGTGAATTACGGACAACTATTTAGACTTTGTGTGCCTAAAAATGTGTTCACATGAATTGCTATGACAAGCCAAATACAAACGGTTTGTTCTTGGTTAGCTTGTTATTGTTAAGTGGGCGAATTCACGCAAAACAAAGGAGCCTTGATAAATCAAGGCTCCTTACCATCTGCTATTAGAGTCATGCAGATGTTGAAAGTTGGTGCGGCAGACGGGACTTGAACCCGTACGTCAAAGACACACGCCCCTCAAACGTGCCTGTCTGCCAGTTCCAGCACTGCCGCACATCGCGAAATTTATTATAGCATCTTAACCTACCAAAAGTCAATACATAAGTTGCATTTTTATTCTCTACAAAATAAACCGTCACTTTGTGTTTTTTATTCTTGCATTTTATACTCCGATATGATAGAATATAGTTCGTTGACTGGGTGTGGCGCAGATGGTAGCGCGCTACCTTGGGGTGGTAGAGGCCGTGGGTTCAAATCCCGCCACTCAGACCAATAAAGTACATTGTATCACGGAAAAGTCTATGGAACAATAGGCTTTTTTGTGGTACATCGTAATATATCAGGGAACAGAGTATGGTTCACACGCTCTGCCCCCGATACAAAATATGTTTTGAACACGAGCATAACAAACTGCCTTATATAAGGTCACATAACGTCCATCGATGTCCGTTCCCCCTCATCCGAGCGAGCTGCCCCCAATACAGTGACGTTGGCCAGGCAGAAGTATCATTATTGCATTGTGCGGATTATCGCAGGCTCTAAGACCCGCTTCGACGGCTCACCACCCCCGCGCACAGCTTAACAAGCTTATCATGCTCTTTGAATAACAGGTGTTGTCCACATTCTTGATGTTACCGCATCGCGAATGTTCCTGCTACCGTTTT